>JBHJOJ010000262.1:0-29978 GCA_050329835.1 Kineosporiaceae bacterium
GGACCACCGGCGGGGCCGCGGCCCGCCGGCCGGGCCGGGGCGGGCGGCCGGTGAACCACGCGTGGAACACCCGGTCGAACACCTCGGCCTGGTCCGGCTCGCCGAGCAGGGTGGCCCGCCCCGCCCAGTACACCCGGTCCCGGTCGGTCACCCCGACCAGGGATGCGGCCCGGACGAAGGACCGTGCCCGGTCGGCGGTCACGGGCAGGCCGGCGGTCCGCAGCGCCCGGGCGAGGCCGAGCAGGACCTCGTCCGTCCCGGCCCCCGTGCTCACCCCGTGCTCACCCCGTGCTCACCCCGCCAGCACCCGGTCCAGGGAGCGCAGCACCCGGTCGGCGTCCTCCCGGTACTTGCACACCGCACCCAGCGTGACCGCCGCGGTCTCGCGGTCGAGGTCGGCCCGCCCGAGGCGGAGCAGTGCCTCGACCCAGTCCAGGCTCTCGGCGACCCCGGGCGGCTTGAGCAGCGCCGGGCCGGCACCGTCGCCGGCCTCGGCGACGCCCTCGCGCATCCGCTGGACGGCGGCGGCCACCTGCGCGGCGAGCCGCTCGGGCACCTCCGGCACCCGGGTCCGGATGATCTCGACCTCGCGGGCCAGCCCCGGGTGGGACACCCAGTGGTAGAGGCAGCGCCGCTTGAGGGCGTCGTGCACCTCCCGGGTCCGGTTGGACGTGAGGACCACCAGCGGCGGGCGGGCGGCGCGCACGGTCCCGAGCTCGGGGATGGTCACCGAGCCCGTCGACAGGACCTCCAGCAGGAACGCCTCGAACTCGTCGTCGGCCCGGTCCACCTCGTCGACCAGCAGGACGGCGTTGTCGCTGCGCAGGGCGCGCAGGACAGGGCGGGCGAGCAGGAACCGCTCGTCGTAGAGGTCGTGCTCGACCTCGGCCACGGCCGGGCGCTGCCCCTCGGGCCGGGTCGCCTCGACCGCCCGCAGGTGCAGCACCTGGCGCGGGAAGTCCCAGTCGTAGAGGGCCTGCGCGGCGTCGATCCCCTCATAGCACTGCAGGCGGACCAGCTCCGCCCCCAGGGCCTGCGCCAGGGCCTCGGCCAGCGCGGTCTTCCCGGTCCCGGGCTCGCCCTCGAGGAACAGCGGGCGGCGCATCGCCACCGCCAGCCAGGCGACGGTCGTGAGCCCGGGGTCGGCCAGGTACCCGGTCCGCGCCAGCGCCGCGGCGAGGTCGTCGGGCGAGGCGGGCTCGGGGACGCGCGCGGTGTCGCCGTCGACCATGCCCCTCAGCATGGCCCACCGCGGCCCGGCTCAGGCGCCGAGGGCGGCCAGCCGCTCGCGGACGGCTCCCGAGGCGATCCGGTCGAGCACGGCGGCCAGGTCGCGCGGGGCGGCGATCATGGCGAGGTGGGGGGCGTCGAGTCCGACGACGTCGCCGCACCCGGCGCGCGCGGCGGAGGCGTCCTGGCGGGCCGGGGGGACGACCCGGTCCCGTTCCAGCCGGACCCACGTCCGCGGCACGGGGTAGCGCAGGCCCGTGAGGTCCGCGATGTCGTCGGCCAGCCGGGCCGGCTCGGGCACGGTGAGGGCCCTCACCCGGGCGACCGCCTCGGACGGCAGGCCGGACACCGTCCCCCGGACGTGGCGCGGGTCGCGGGGGTGCAGCCGCTCCCCGTGGCGGGGCAGGGACCCCGAGACGAAGACCAGGCGGCCGATCAGCCCGGGGACCCGGGCCACCACGCGCGGCAGCGTGACCGCGGCCGACCCGTGGCCGACGAGGACCACCTCGTCCCAGCCGGTGGCCATGACGTCGGCGGCCACCGAGTCGGCGTCGTCGTCCAGCGTGGTCCACGCCGCGGGCGGCCCGGCCCCCGGCGTCCCTCCAGGACGGCGGCCGGGCAGGTCCACCGCCAGGGCGGGGCCGCGCAGGTGCGGCAGGACGGGCTCCCAGACGCGGGAGTCGAACCCTGCGGAGGGGACGAGCACGAACGGCATGAGCAGGCTCCTTCGCCCGGGGACGCCCCAGCATCGTCGCCCGCAGCCGTCCTGGCCAGGGACCTGTGTCCCCGCACCGGCGCCTCGCCGCCAGGGGCCTCGTCCCGAGTGCCGTCACTCCCGGGCGCCCGCCCAGGCCCGGCCGAGCGACACCCGGCCGCGGGTCTGCATCAGCGACCCGCGGTACAGCCGCTCGGCGAGCACCACCAGCAGCGCAGCGGTCACCGCCAGGAGTCCGGCCGACGCCACCGCCTCCCACCAGGCGGCCTCCCCGGACACCAGGCGCTGGGGCATCACCACCGGCGACGAGAACGGGACGTAGGAGAGCGCGACGCGCCACGGCCCGTCCTGGACGCTGACCCCCAGCAGGAACGGGATGATCACCAGTGTCTGGATCGGCAGCGTCGTGGCCGACAGGTCCTCGCTGCGGTTCGCCAGCGAGCCCGCCACCGCCCACAGGCACGACAGCATGACGAACCCCAGCAGGAAGAAGACGACGAACCAGCCCGCGGACCCCGCGAGCAGTGGCACCACGTCGCCCTCGCCGAGGGCGGAGCCCACGAGCAGCCCGACCGCCCCGAGCAGGACCACCTGACCGAGCGCGAGCGCGACGTTGCCCGCGATCTTGCCGAGCAGGACCGACCGCACCGGGACGGCCGCCACCAGCAGCTCGACGATGCGCTGCTGCTTCTCCTCGGTGACGCTCTGGGCGATGGCCCAGCCGAACATGAGGGCGGCGAAGAAGAACACCGCGGCGAACGCCAGCTCCAGGACCAGCGCGGCGCCCGACGCGGTGTCCGGGTCGAGCAGGCGCTGCTCGGCCTCGACCGGTCGCAGGGCGTCGGCGACGGCCGCGTCGTCGGCCCCGAGGCCCGCCAGCGCCTCGGCGACGGCGCGGTCGGTGAGGACCCGGTCGACGGCCGCGGCCAGCTCGGCCGGCACCGACCGGTCGCCCACGGTCTCGACGGGCACCGGACCGGAGCCCGTGTCGACGACGGCGGCGTCGGCGTCCCCGGCGCGGACCAGGTCCTCGGCCGCGGCGGCGTCCGTCGCCGGGACCGCCTCGACCGTGATCGCGGCGTCCTCGTCGTCGCCCAGGGTCGCGACGATCTCCTCCGACACGGGGCCCGACGTGGCGACGCGGTACTCCCCGGGGTCGCCGGCCACGAGGGCCGGCAGCGCGAACGCCGCCGCCACGAGGACCAGCGTCGCCACGAGGGAGACGAGGAAGGTCCGGTCCCGCAGCCTCGTCAGCAGCTCGCGCTCGGCCACGAGGGCCGCCGCGGCGAGGGGGCCCGGGGGCGCCGGGGCCTTGCCGTCGGGGCCGTCGGACCGGTGGGACCGCAGCCGGCTCATCGGACGACCTCCCGGTAGATCTCGGCCAGCGTGCGACGGACGGGCGAGAACTCCGTGACCCGCCCGCGGGCCATGGCGGCGGCCAGCAGCCGCTGGGCGCCCCCGTCGCCGTCCTGCGGGTCGTCGAGCAGCCGGACCACGGCCCGGGGCCCGTCGACGTCGACGACGTGCAGGCCGGCCGTCTCCCGCAACCACCCCGAGTCGGGTTCGACGACGAGGCGGTACAGGTGGGCGTTCTCGCGGCGGCGCAGGTCCTCGGCGGTGCCGGCGGCGACCACCCGCCCGTGGTCGACGACGACGAGGTCGTCGCACAGCCGCTCGACGAGGTCGAGCTGGTGGCTGGAGAACAGGACCGGCACTCCCCCCGCCGCCCGCTCCCGCAGCAGGTCGACCAGGGAGTCCACCGCGAGCGGGTCGAGGCCGCTGAACGGCTCGTCGAGGACGAGGGCGATCGGGTCGTGCAGGACGGCCGCCGCGACCTGGACCCGCTGCTGGTTGCCGAGCGAGAGCGACTCCAGCCGGTCGCCGGTCCGCTCCCCCAGGCCGAGCCGCTCGAGCAGGGCCCTCCCACGCATCGCGGCGTCGTCCGCGGTCAGGCCGTGCAGCCGGCCGAAGAACACCAGCTGGTCCAGCAGGCCCATCTTGGGGTACAGGCCGCGCTCCTCCGGGATGTACCCCATCCGGGCGCGGGTCGCGCGGTCGAGGGGCTCCCCCTGCCACAGCACCCGGCCGGCGTCCGCCCGGGTGATCCCGAGGACGATCCGCATGGCGGTGGTCTTGCCCGCCCCGTTGGCGCCGACGAAGCCGGTGAGGCGACCGGGTGCGACCCGGAACGAGACGGAGTCCAGTGCCGTGACGTCGCCGAAGCGGCGGGTGACGGAGTCGAGTTCCAGCACGCGATCACGGTAGGGAGAGCGCCGCCGGGCGTCGTCAGCCCGTGGGGCGATCCCGGGCGTCCCTCCCCGGGCGGAGGCCTCACCCCTCCCGGCCGCCGGGCGGCACCAGCCTGCTGCGGTAGGCGTGGACGACGAGCTGCACCCGGTCGCGGGCCTGCAGCTTCGCCAGCAGGTGGGAGACGTGCGTCTTGACCGTGGCCTCCCCGACGACCAGGCGCCCGGCGATCTCGCCGTTGGACAGGCCCTCGGCGACGAGGCCGAGGACCTCGGCCTCGCGCGGGGTGAGGCCCGCGGGGGGCGGGTCCGCCGCGCCGCCGGCGTCGGGACCTCCGGCGAAGCGGCGGATGACCCGGCTCGTCACGGTCGGGTCGAGCAGCGCCTCCCCGGCGGCGACCACGCGGACCGCCCGGAGCAGCTCCTCGGGGCTCGCGTTCTTCAGCAGGAAGCCGCTGGCCCCGGCGTCGAGGGCGTCGAACAGGTAGTCGTCGCGGTCGAACGTCGTGAGGACGACCACCCGCGCCCGGGTGCTCCCGACGATCGCGCGGGTGGCGGCGATGCCGTCCGTTCCCGGCATCTGGACGTCCATGAGCACGACGTCGGGAGCGAGCCGGCGGGCGGCCGCGATCCCCCCGGCCCCGTCGACCGCCTCGCCGACCACCGTGACGTCGGGCTCCGCCGAGAGGATGAGCCGGAAGCCGGCCCGGACGAGTTCCTGGTCGTCGACCACCAGGACGCCGATCACGGCCGGACCGCCGCGACGGTGCCGCCGGGCGCCTCGCGGCCCCGGTCGTCCGCCCCGTCCCGGGCCGCCCCGTCCCTGGCCGCTGCGGGCGGCAGGGGGAAGCGGGCCCGCACCCGGTAGCCGCCCACCGCGCGGGGTCCGGCCTCCAGTTCGCCGCGGTGCAGCGTGACCCGCTCCCGCATGCCGACCAGTCCCATGCCGGTCGACGGGGACGCCGCGGACCCGTGGCCGTCGTCGGTGACCTCGACCTCGACGCCGGCGTCGAGCCAGCGCAACCGGACGTCGACGCGGCGGGCGTGGGCGTGCTTCACCGTGTTCGTCAGCGCCTCCTGCACCACTCGGTACACCGAGACCGACAGCGCGGCCGGCAGCGGGCGGGGGTCGCCGATCTCGGTGAGGGCCGCCGTCAGCGACGCCCGGTCGAGGCGGCCGACCAGTCCGGGCAGGTCGGCGACCCCCGGCAGCGACGTCCGGCCGGCGGCCGGCTCCTCGCGGCCGCGGCCGGCCCCGTCGTCGCCGGGCTCCGGGTCGCCCTGGCGCAGCACCCCGAGCAGCCGCCGCATCTCGACGACGGCCGACCGGCTGCTCTCCTCGATGGCGACGAGGGCCCCGCGGGCCGCCTCCGGGTCGCGGTCGAGGACGTGCCGCGCCGCTCCCGCCTGCACCCCCATGACGCTCACGTGGTGGGCGACGACGTCGTGCAGTTCGCGGGCGATCCGGACCCGCTCCTCGACCACCGCCCGGCGGGCGTTCTCGTGCCGCTGCGCGGCCAGCTCCGCATTGCGTGTCACCAGCTCGGCACGGTCGCGGGCGTGGCGCCACGCCCGGTCCCCGAAGATCCAGGCGGCCGTGAAGTACGCCACGTTGGTGAGGGTGAGGTACACCAGCGACGCCGTCGCCGGGGGCAGCAGCCCGGTCAGGTCCTCCCGGTCGGCGACCACCTCCTCCCATGCGGTGGTCGACAGCGAGATCCCCAGCCACGAGAACATCGCGACGACCACCACCAGCCGCGCCGCCCCGGCCACCCGGCGGTCGGAGCTCCAGGCACCGGCCGTGAAGACCGCGAGGAACAGCGCGATGCCCGTGACGAAGCCCTCGAGGATGAGCCGGGCCTGGAGCCCGATGAAGACCGCCGCGACGGCGACGAGGACCGCGACCGGGAACCGTCGCCGGACGCAGAGCGGCAGGGTGACCCCCAGCGCCCACAGCGTCTGCTCGACCCGACCGGGCGCCTCGCCGAGCTGCCAGCCGAGGCTGCGCACCACCTCGAACGAGGCCAGCGCCGCCAGCGCGAGGCCGATCCCGACGGCGAGGTCGGCGCGCTGCTGCCGTCGCGTCGGCGGCAGTCGGCGCCACTCGCGTGCCTCGTCCCCGGTCCCGGCCACGCCGGACATGGTGCCCTGACGGCGGAGTACCGTGGTCCCGACATGATCGCGCTGCTGTCACCGGCGAAGTCGCTGGACTTCGAGACTCCCCTGCCGACCCGCAAGGCGACCTCGCCGCGCCTGCTCGACCGCGCGGAGGAGCTCGTCGCCGTCATGCGGACGAAGTCGCCGGAGGAGGTGGCCGACCTCATGCACCTGTCACCGGAGCTCGCCGACCTCAACGTCCGCCGGTACCGGGACTTCACGACCCCCGTCACCCGCCGCAACGGCCGCCCCGCCGTGCTCGCCTTCGCCGGTGACGTCTACCGGGGGATGGCCGTCCGGGACCGGTTCGACGAGCGCGACTACACCGAGGCCCAGAAGACGGTGCGGATCCTCTCCGGGCTGTACGGGCTGCTGCGTCCGCTCGACCTCGTCCAGCCCTACCGGCTGGAGATGGGGACCCGGCTGCGGACGGGCCGGGGCGCCACGCTCTACGACTACTGGGGCCAGACGATCGGCGAGTGCGTGGCGGCGGACCTCGCCGGGTCGCCGGGGGCGGACGCGGTCGTCGACCTGGCGTCGGAGGAGTACTCGCGGGCGGCCCGGCTCGACGACCTCGACGCCCGGGTCGTCACGCCGCGCTTCCTCGACGCCGACCCCGGGGGCCGCCACCGGGTGGTGTCGTTCTTCGCCAAGCGCGCCCGGGGCGAGATGGCGGCCTGGCTGGTGCTCCACCGGGTGCGCGGCGTCCGGGCGCTGCGCGACTTCGACGGCGCCGGGTACCGGTACGACCCCGATCACTCCGCCCCGGACCGCCCGGCGTTCACCCGTCCCCACCGGGCGGCGGCGGGCGCGACGTGACCGTGCCCGAGGTCATGGTCCGGGGGACGGCGGAGGGGCACCTGGCCCCGGACCGCGCCGCGCTGACCGTGACCGTGACCGGGCGGGACCCGGCGTCCGCGGAGCGGGCGCTGGCCGCGGCGGGCGGCACGGCCGACCGGGTGGACGCGCTCCTCGACCGGTCCGGCTCCGGCGGCGACCCTCTGGTGCACCGGGTGCGGGTGTCGTCCGTCCGGGTGTCGGAGGTCTGGGAGCACCCGCAGGGCCGGGCGCAGCGGGCCGGCTTCCAGGCGCAGCGGTCGTCCGACGTCGACTGCCGCCCGGACGGCCACGCCCTCACCGATCTGGTCGCCGCCCTGACGGCGGCCGGCGCCCAGCTCACTGGCCCGCACTGGCGCGTCGACGACGCCAACCCCGGGTGGGACGGTCTGCGGGTGGCCGCCGTCGCCGATGCCCGGCGCCGGGCCGCGACCTACGCCGAGGCGGCGGGCCTCCGGCTGGGGTCGGTGCTGTGGATCGCCGAGCCCGGGCTGCGCGGCGCCGCCGGCCCGGCGGCCGAGGTCCGCACGGTGCGGGTCGCCGCTGCGTACCCGGGCGCGGGCGACGGCGAGCCGGCGGCCGTCCGGATCGCGGTCGAGGACGTCCCGGCCGGGGCGGAGATCGACGTCGCGTTCTCGCTCGTGCCCTGAGACGTCGGAGTTGTTGCGCTCTGGTCGCAACAAAGATGACCATGGGTCATGGACGCGACCCTCCTGCAACAGCTCTGGGACGACCAGCAGACCGCCTTCATGCCGGACCGGGAGGAGCGGTTCCGGGCGATCCTCGACGTCGTGGAACTCGTCGCCGCGGGGCCGCCCCGCGTGCTCGACCTCGCCGCCGGCACCGGGTCGATCACCCGCCGGCTGCTCGCCCGCCGTCCCGACGCCACCGCCGTCGTGCTCGACGTCGACCCGTCGCTGCTCGCCATCGCCGCCGCCACCTTCGACGCGGACCCGCGGGTCCAGGTGGTCCGGGCCGACCTCGCCACCCCGGAGTGGTCGGCTGCCGTGCCCGTCCCGCCTGCCGGCTTCGACGCCGTCGTCACGGCGACCGCCCTGCACTGGCTGCCCGGCGAGCGCGTCCGGGCGCTCTACCGGGAGGTCCGGGAGCTGCTGGCACCGGGCGGGGCACTGGTCAACGCCGACCACCTGCCGGACGACGGGCTGCCCGGCCTGTCGCGGCGAGCCGACGCCCGAGAGCGCGAGGCGGGCGCGGGGGACCCGATGGCCGGCTGGCGCGGCTGGTGGCAGCGGCTGCGCGACGACCCGGAACTGGCCCCCCTGGTGGCGGAGCGCGACCGGCGCTTCGGCGGCGACCACGCCGAGGGCGAGGAGCTCACCGCGGGATGGCACCTGGCCGCCCTCGGCGAGGCCGGGTTCGCCGAGGCCGGGATCGTGTGGCGGGGCTTGACGGACGCCGCGGTGGTCGGGGTCCGCTGACCCGCTCGGGGGCACCGGGTGCGCCGGTCCTCCGGGACCCGCGAGGCGCCGCTCAGTCGCTGTGGATCGGCGGCCTCCCCTCGGCGAGGGCCGCTCCCGCCGCCACCGGGTCGTAGGCGCAGGCGTCGGCGGCGTCGTCGACCGGGGATCCGGTCGACGACGCACCGTCCGAGGGCGCGGCCGAGGCGTCCGTGCCGTCGGGAGCGGGCGGTGGGACCGACCCGGGATCGGCGGGCTGGGCGGCGAGCGTCGGGGGCGGGCCGGCCGGCTCGGCGGGCGGGGGGACCGTCGCCTGCTGGACCAGGAGCCGGATCTCGTCGTAGTCGGGGTCGGCGGGTTCGATGACGGCGTTGTCGAGGACCAGGCTGCGCACCTGGGCGTCCTTGACCCGCAGCGCCACCTCGACGGCGTCGTCCACGAGGTCCTGGGGCAGGTCGGTCGAGATGATGTCCTGGGCGGTGTCGACCAGCTCGCCGTAGCGGGTGGCCAGGGTCAGCGGATCCGCCTGCTGGGCGATGGCGTCCACCACGCAGCGCTGGCGGTCCATCCGCTCGTAGTCGGACAGCCCGAACCGGCCGCGGGCGAAGGCCAGCGCCGTCGTGCCGTCCATCCGCTGGTCGGGGCCCGGCGAGAGGTACCCGTCCGGCAGCCGACCGGTCCCGGGGTTGCCGCCGATCGGGACGTAGTAGTTGACGTCCACCGTCACCCCGCCCAGGGCGTCGACCAGCCGGCTGAAGCCGTCGAGGTTGACGAGCACGTAGTAGTCGATCGTCAGCCCGAGCGCCTCGCCCACCCCGAGCTTGAGGAAGTCGGCCCCCGGGTTGTCGGTGGGCCCGAGGATGTCCGGGTACATCTGCGGCCCGTTCCGGTACACGGCGTTGAGCAGGCTCTCGTCCTCGCTACCGGCGTCGAAGCCGTCCGGGTACACCCCGCCGAGCGGGCTGCTCGCCGGGAACGGCAGGTCCTCGAGGTTGCGCGGCAGGCTGACCAAGGTCGTGTCGCCGGTGACGGTGTCGATGCTCGCGACCATGACGGTGTCGGTGCGGACGCCGTCGCGGCCCTCGCCGCCGTCGCCGCCGAGCAGCAGGACGTTGATCCGCGGCTTGCCGCCGAACGGGTCCTCGGCCTCCTCGACCTCCTCGACCGTGGCGCTCTGCCCGTTCCGGGCGAACACGCCCTGGACCAGGTCCCGCTGCTGGACGGCGAGGTGGGCGGCCGCCACCGCCGGCGCGGCGCCGGCGAGGCACAGTGCGAGCACCACCACCGCCCCGGTCCGCCGGCGCCGCCGCGGAGCGCGGCGGGGCAGCAGCGCGAGGTACCCGGCCACGACGACGCCGACCCAGGCGAGCGCGAGGACGATCAGCAGGACCGCAGCGAGCAGGAGCATCTGCGGGTCGACGGCCCACGCCAGGGTCGTCCGCCGGCCCGAGGTCGCCAGCCAGAGCGCGACCGTGACGAGCGCCCCGAAGCCGGCGAGGACGACCGCCCCGGCCCGGCGGCCCGCGGCGAGCAGGGCCGAGCCCGGGAGGAGAGCCCCGACGAACGTCCAGCCCAGCGCCCGCCCGATGCCGTCGGGCGAGCGCGCATGGCGCACCAGGCGCGGACGAGGCGACGGCATCCGCTCAGACTGGCATGCTTGCCTGGGGACGCACGCCCGGCACGCATCCGCCGATCGACCGATCCGCCCTCTCAAGCCACGCCCGGTCGTCGGACAGGGACGCGGACCGGGACGACGGCGTTACGGTCCCGCGGTGCGCATCGGTGTGGTGATCCTGCCCGACCTCAGGTGGCGCGAGGCGCTGCCGCGCTGGCGGGAGGCCGAGGCCCGGGGTTTCGACACGGCCTGGACGTACGACCACCTGTCGTGGCGGTCCCTGCGGGACGGGCCGTGGCTGGGCGCGGTCCCGCTGCTGGCGGCGGTCGCGGCCGCCACGTCGACGCTGCGGATCGGGACCCTGGTCACGTCGCCGAACTACCGGCACCCCGCCCTGCTGGCCAAGGACGTCATGACCCTGGACGAGGTGAGCGGCGGGCGGGTCGACCTCGGACTGGGGGCCGGCGGGGCCGGGTACGACGCCGACGTCCTCGGCGCCCCGCGGCTGTCGCCCGCGGACCGGGCCGCCCGGTTCGAGGAGTTCACACGGCGGCCCTCGACCTGCTGCTCCGGGAGCCCGCCGCGTCCCACCGCGGCCGGTTCTTCACCGCGGTGGAGTCCCGGACGCTGCCCGGGTGCGTGCAGCGCCCGCGGGTGCCGTTCACGGTGGCCGCCGCCGGGCCGCGGGCGCTGGCGGTCACCGCCGCGTTCGGGCAGGCGTGGGTGACGTTCGGGCCGACGAGCGACGACGCCGCACCCGAGGCCTGGTTCGGCGGGATCGCGGCTCAGGCCGCGCGACTCGACGAGGCCTGCGAGGCGGTCGGCCGGGACCCGGCGTCCCTGCGGCGCCTGGTCCTGGTCCCGCTCGAGCTGGGCTGGGCCCAGCAGTCCGTGACCGCGTGGGACGACACCGTGGGACGGCTGGGATCGCTCGGGATCACCGACGTCGTCGTCCACTGGCCGAGACCCGGGGACCCCGCGCTGCCCGGTCCCCCGCCGGACGTCTTCGACGCGATCAGCGACGGCCTGGCCGGCGCAGGCCCCGGCCGGTCGTAAGGGATCAGGTGCCAGCGCCCGACTCGTTCGCCCTCAGCCGGTCGAGGAAGGTGCGGAGACCGGCGACGAACGGGGAGAGGCGGTCGCGTTGGATGCTGTGCCCGGCACCGGCCAGGTGGAGCACCGACAACGACGGGCAGAGCCGGCGGGCCTCCGCGGCGACCTCCGGTCCGACCGTGACGTTCCCGTCGACCGCCGGGTCGCCGGTCACCAGCAACGTGGGGCAGCGGACCCGGCCCACCACGTCCCGCCAGCGGTTGATGTCGGCCGCGGACCGCAGCCAGGACGTGACCTCCGGGTCCACGACCTGCTTCGCGCGGGCCCACGGCAGCAGGTCGTCCTCGCTCCACGAGGGGTGGTCCCGGCGCCCGTCCGCGATCAGGTCGTCAAGCGGTCGGGCCGTGTCCGCCGCGACGTCGGCCCGCCAGCCGGCGAGGTCGTAGTCCTCCGGCCCCTCCGGACGCCGCGGCCAGTGCGGGTCCACGAGCACCACTGCCCGCACCCGCTGCGGGTGTTCCGCGGCGACCGTCGCGACGTGCGGGCCGGCCATCGAGTGGCCGACGAGGACCACCGGCGGGAGGCCCAAGGCCGCCAGGACGTCGACGAGGTCCGTCACGTGCTCCCGGAACGTGTACGAACCGGGGTGGGACGACTCGCCGTGCCCTCGGGCGTCGACCATGACCACCTCGTGATCAGCGGCGAGGGACCGGGCCACCCGAGCCCAGCCCGGCCCGCTGTCGGTGATGCCGTGCGCCAGCACCACCGGCGGTCCGCTGCCGGTCGCATGCACCCGCAGGTCCGTTCCGTTCGCGGTGACGGTCGTCGCCCAGACCTCGGAGCCCACCCCGGAAGTGTGGCCGTCCTCGGCGGGCGGTGTCGCTACCGGTCGACGGGGAACGACCGGCCGCTCACCGACGTGACGTGGACGGCGAGGAGGTGGGGCTTGACCGAGCGCCAGCGCGGCTGCGGCGACGAGGCCGCCCGCCGGGCGAGCTCGTCGGCGTCGCGGACGGTCTCCGCCACCCCCTTGGCCACGACGCTCCAGGCGTGCTCGCCGTCGGCCCGGGTCTCGACGCCGTCCACCTCGAAGGCGACGTCCCGGCCGTCGGCGGCGAAGAGTTTCGTGCCCGCCGCGGTCCGGATCAGGATGCGGGGTCCGCCGTCGGCGTCGTCGACCGCGTGGTCGACCGGGAAGATCTCGGGCGCGTCGTCCACGACGACGGCGAGACGGCCCATGCCGGCCGCGCGCAGCCGCTCCCAGCAGTGGCGGGCGTCGAGCTCGACCATGTCGTCGGGGAGAGCGCTGTCCATCCGCCCACGGTGGGGGGCGCCCTGGACGCGGGCCAGGGGCCAAGGGCCCGGGCACGCGGGGGTCGGTCCGTCAGGGCGCCGGGACCGGACGGCGCCCCTTGTCACCGCGACCGATCGGCGGGTCGGCGCCTCCGTACCGCGCGGCGATCGCGGTGGCGCGGTCGCGCAAGCAGGTGCGCAGCGCCTGCGGGGCCAGCGCCTCGGCGTCCGTCGCGAGCTGCCACAGCGCCCACTCGGCATGGCGCAGGTCCTGAAAGGTCGCCTCCAGCCGGAGCCAGCCGTCCGTGTCCGGCTCCTCGGCGTCGACGGCGACGGCGGTGCGCACCAGCTCGTCGCGGCGCGCCGGCCTCACCCGGACCGAGACGGTGACCAGCTCGCCGCCGCTGCGGAACCGTGCGCTGCGCTCCCGCCAGATCCGGTCCAGGTCGACCTCGTCGGGGCGTTGCGCCCGCTCGGGCAGCGCCTCGGCGGCCGACACCCGCGAGAGCCGGTAGGTGCGGTCGGCCCCGCACCTCGTGGCGAGCAGGTAGCCCCGCTCGCGCGCGATGACCAGGCCGATCGGGTCCACCGTCCGCCAGCGGGGGTCCTGGCCGGTGGCCGCGTACCGGATCCGGAGCCGCCGGCCGGCGAGGACCGCCAGCCGGACCTCGCCCATCACGTCGGGGGGCACGTCGTCGGGGATTGCGCGCCGCTGGAGCAGGTCGGTCTCCGGTTCGAGGAGGATCCGCCGCGCCGCGTCGCCCGCGGCGGCCCGGTGAGCCTCGGGGAGGGCGTCGACCACCTTGCGCAGGGCCGAGCCGAGGGCCGGACCGAGTCCGGCGATCTGCCGGCCGCGTCCCGACCCGGACGCGAGCAGCGCCAGCGCCTCGTCGTGGGTCAGGCCGGTGAGCTCGGTCCGGAAACCCGGCAGCAGCGCGAACCCGCCGTGCCGACCCCGCTCGGCGTAGACCGGCACCCCGGCCGCGGACAGCGCCTCGATGTCGCGCAGCACCGTGCGGGTGGAGACCTCGAGCTCGCGGGCCAGGGCGTCCGATGTCAGCCGACCCCGCTGCCGCAGCAGCAGCACCAGCGAGACCAGCCGGTCGGCGCGCACCGGACGACGCTACCGAATACCTGACACGAGATGACGTGATTCGTCGTGAGGCTCTGCCACGCATGGATCTCCGACGACGAAAGGACCCGATGTGGCGATGGAACGGACCGCGGTCAACCCGGTGACGTGGTCACTGGCGATGGGCTTCAACCAGGGCGAGCTCGTCTCAGGGCAGTCCCGGACCCTGTACTGCTCCGGGCAGACCGCGATGAGCCGGGACGGCGAGCCGCAGCACGCCGGGGACATGGCGGCCCAGGTGGCGCTGAGCCTCGACAACGTCGAGGCGGTGCTCGCCGAGGCGGGCATGTCGCTGGCCGACGTCGTCCGGCTCACCGCGTACACCACCGACGTCGACCTGCTGCTCCAGCACTACGGCGTCCTGGCGTCGCGACTGGGTGCCGCCGGCGTCGCACCGGCCACGACCATGCTGGGCGTGACCCGGTTCGCGATCACCGGGCAGCTGGTCGAGCTCGAGGCGACCGCGGTCGCCTGACGGCCGTGCTCCGGGTGGTGACCGTCGGCGTCCACGGATTCGACGGCGAGTCGTTCCTGCGGGGGCTCCGGCGGGCCGACGTCCGCCTGCTGCTCGACGTCCGCCAGCGCCGGGGCGTCCGCGGGGCGGCGTACGCGTGGGCGAACTCGCTCCGGCTGCAGGAGGCTCTCGCCGGTGCCGGGATCGCCTACGCTCACCGCCCGGAGCTCGCCCCGACCACCGAGCTCCGCCACCTCCAGTACGCGGCGGACGCCCGGGAAGGCGTCGGGAAGCGGTCGCGCCGCGAGCTCGCCCCCGAGTACGCCGTCCGCTACGTCGCCGAGATCCTCGACCGCGTCGACCTCGTCCCGCTCGTGTCGTCACTGCCCCGCGAGGGGGCCGCCGCGCTGCTGTGCGTCGAGCGCGACGCCGTGGCCTGTCACCGCTCGCTCATCGCCCGGCGGCTGAGCGAGCGGCACCGCGTCGCGGTCGCGCATCTCCTCCCCCCATGACGCGAGGCGCCTCGCACCGCCCCCTCAGCGGTGCACCGGCGGCATCTCCCAGGGCGCTCGCGGGAGGGTGTCGCCGGTCTCGAACAGCGACTTGAGGTTGGCGAGGACGGCGGGCCAGCCGTGGGAGATCTCGCGCAGCGCACCCGGGTCGGCGAGGTTCTCATGGGTCACCGTGAGCCGGACGATGTCGTGGTGCGGTTCGACGAGGAAAGTGACGGCCGAGGCACCAAGTTCCACCACCTCGACACCACGCCGCTGGGCGCCGTCGTCGACCGGTGGCCCGTCACCCGAGAGGAACGACCCCCATGATCCGCATGGCTGTCACCAGCGTCTTCGTCGACGACCAGGCGAAGGCCCTCGCCTTCTACACCGACACGCTCGGGTTCACCAAGAAGACCGACGTGCCCGCCGGCGACGCCCGCTGGCTCACGGTCGTCTCCCCCGCCGACCCGGACGGCGTCGAGCTGCTGCTGGAGCCGGACGGCCACCCCGCCGTGGGTCCGTTCAAGCAGGCCCTCGTGGCCGACGGCATCCCTGCCGCCCAGTTCGCCGTCGACGACGTCCACGCCGAGGTCGAGCGCCTCAAGGCCCTGGGGGTGACCTTCACCCAGGAGGCCACCGACCTCGGACCGGTGGTGACCGCCGTCCTCGACGACACCTGCGGCAACCTCATCCAGCTCGCCGCGATGACGTGACCCCCGACGAGGAGCGCGCGGCCGTCGAGGTGGCGCTGCCGTTCACCGGGCGGTGGCTGGTCCAGAACAGCCCGGCCCGGCGCGTGCCCAGCCACGGCACCGACCTCCTCGGAAGCCGCTACGCCATCGACTTCGTGGCGGTGGACGAGCGCGGTCGCACCGCTGCCACCCGGGACTGGCGGACCCTGCTGGCCACCGAGCCCCCGGAGCGCTACGTCGGCTTCGGCCTCCCCATCCTCGCCCCCCCGCGACGGCACCGTCGTCGGGGTCCATGACGGCGAGCCCGACCACCACGGACGCCGCTCGCAGCTTGCACTGGTGCCCTACCTGCTGGGCCAGGCCGGTCGGCTGCGCCGGGGCCCACCAGCCCTGGCCGGCAGGTCGCCCGCTGCGGCAACTCGGGCAACTCCACCGAGCCACACCTGCACCTGCAACTCATGGACGGCCCCGACCCCACCGTCGCCCGCGGCGTCCCCATGACCTTCCGCCGCTTCCGCGAGACACCCCGGGGCCGAGGTGCGCTGTGGGACCGGCCGAACGGAGTACCCGGCGAAGGGTCCGTGGTCGAACCGCTGCCCTGAGCCGGCGGCCACGGCGAGGAGCCCGGCACAGCGGCGAAGGGACAGGGCGCGAGCCGCGCAGCCTCGGCTGCGGGTCAGTCGGCCGTGGTCAGCTCCTGGGCGAGCATGACGAGGATGCCGTCGGGCCCGCGGACGTAGGTCAGCCGGTAGCTGTCCTCGTACCGGGCGATGCCCCGCAGGACGTCTCCGCCGTGCCCGCGGACGATCTCGACGGCGGCGTCGATGTCGTCCACCGCGAAGGCGACGCGGTGCATGCCGATCGTGTTCGGCTGGACCGGCTCCGCCTCGATCGCGGGAGGGTTCCGGTACTGGAAGAGCTCGAGACGGGCCTGGCCGTCGGGGGTCTGCAGCATGGCGATGTCGGCGTGGTTGCCGTCCAGGCCGACGGCGGTCTCGGTCCACGCGCCGCTGACGGTGTCACGGCCGATGACGCTGAGGCCCAGGTCGGTGAAGAAGGCGATGGCCGCGTCCAGGTCACGCACGGCGATGCCGACGTTGTCGAGTCTGATGGGCACGATACGGACGCTATGTGCGCCGAGCCCGGACCCGCGAGGCGAAAGGCGTTGCAGATCTCCGTACTGACCCCCTGAATCAAGCGCAACAGCGCGAGTCCCCGCCGAGCTGGCGAGTGATCATCGTGACGAAGGTGTCGACCAGCGCGTCGCCCTCGTCGCCGCCCACCAGCTCCGCCAGCCGCACCGCCTCACCGGCGAGGTGGACGACCAGCAGCAGGTCGCGCAGCACGGTGTCGCGATCCGTCCGCCCGGTCGTCACCATGACCGCGTCGGCCAACACCTCGGCGTTCGCCCGCGTGTCGGCGAGGTCGAGCCGACCCAGCTCGGGGTCGGCGGCGATCGCCGCCCGCACCGCGGCCCGGAACGGTCGGCTCTCGAGCTCGCGGTAGGCGCTGACGAGCCCCCGGGCCGCGTCCTCCAGCGAGGTGTTCCGTGCCTGGCGGCTGCAGGCCAGGACCAGCTCCCGGTCCTCCGCCATCGCCCGCAACGCCAACGCCCGCACGACCGCCGCCCGGTCGGGGAAGTACCGGTAGAGGGCGGGCAGCGACATCCCGGCCCGTCCGGCGATGTCCGTCATGGTCACCGGCGCGAGCCCGTGCTCGGTGACCAGAGCCTCGGCCGCGTCGAGGACGGCGCTGACCCGTCGGCGGCTGCGGTGCTGCTCGGGGGTGCGCCGCAGGGCCTCCGACGCGCTCGCCATCCCTTGACCATACCCAATACGTGAGGCATCCTCACGTCTCGAACGCGAGAAGTCCTCACGTCAGGAGCGGAGCATGACCCGGTCGGTCCTCGATGTCGCTGTCGTCGGTGCCGGCCCGGCGGGCCTGCTGGCGACCCGCCGCCTGGCCGAGGCGGGCGCCGACTTCCGCGTGTTCGAACGCCACACCGACGTCGGCGGCATCTGGGACATCGACGCCCCCGGATCGCCGATGTACGAGACGGCACACTTCATCTCGTCGCGGACCCTGTCGGGCTTCCCGGGGTTCCCGATGCCGGAGGCGTACCCGGACTACCCGCACCACCGGGAGATCCTCGAGTACATCCGGGCCTACGCCGACCACCACGACCTGCGGCGTCACATCTCCTTCGGGACCGAGGTCCGGCGGGCGGCGCGCGGCGACGAGGGCTGGCAGCTCGAGCTCGGCGACGGCGAGCAGGTGCGTGCCCGGTACCTGATCTGCGCGAACGGGGTGACCTGGGACCCCGTCGAGGTGACCTGGCCGGGCGACTCGACGATCGAGGTCCGCCACTCCCGCGACTACCGCTCGCCCTCGGAGCTGGCCGGTCGCCGGGTCCTCGTCGTCGGGGCGGGGAACTCCGGTGTCGACATCGCCTGCGACGCCGCCTTCGCCGCCGACGCCGCGTTCATCAGCGTCCGCCGCGGGTACCACGTCATCCCCAAGCACGTCATGGGCGTGCCGGCCGACGTGTTCGCCGCCCGTGGCCCCAAGCTGCCGCACCTGCTCGAGCGCTGGGTCTTCGAGGGGCTGCTGCGGATCGTCGTGGGCGACCTCCGCCGGTACGGGCTGCCTCGGCCGGACCACCACGTCTTCGAGACGCACCCGATCCTCAACAGCCAGCTGCTGCACTACCTGGCACACGGCGACTGCGTCGCCAAGCCGGACGTGGTCCGCCTCGACGGCGACGAGGTGGTGTTCGCGGACGGCTCGCGCGAGCGGATCGACCTCGTCATCACGGCGACGGGGTACCGGCACAGCGTCCCGTACCTCGACCCGCCGCTCGACACCCGGTCGGGATCCGACCTCTACCTACAGGTCTTCCCACGAACGAGGGACCGGATCGCCCTGCTCGGGTTCCCGGAGTTCGCCTCGGCGGCGTACGCGACCTTCGACGAGGCGGCCGAGCTGATCGTCGCGGACGCGACGGCGCCGGACGGGTCGCCCCTGCGCCGCGAGATGGACGAGCTCCGGCGTCACCACCGGCCCGACCTGCAGGGCGGGCGGCGGTACCTGAACTCGCCGCGGCACGCGGACTACGTGGACGGGGGCACCTACCGGGCCGTGCTGCGCGAGGTGAAGCGGCGGATCGGACTGACGCAGCGCCGCGCCGGGACGGTGGCCGCGCCCGTCGGGACCGTGGCGTGAGCACCGGGTCCTGGATCGTCGTCACCGGCGCCGCCTCCGGGTTGGGCAGGTCACTCGCCAGGGCGTACGCCCGTCGCGGGCACCGCGTCGCGCTGATCGACCGCAACGGCGACGGACTGCGCGAGACGGCGGCGGCCCTGCCCGACGGCACCGACGTGGAGTGCCGGGTCGTCGACCTGGCCGAGACCCACGCCGCGGCCGGCGCCGTGAACGCCCTGCTGGCCGAACTCGACGACGTCGAGGTCCTCCTGGCCGTCGCCGGCCTGGACGGACCCCGCACCTCGGTCGGCGAGGCGGGCAACGTCGCCGCCACCGAGCGGGTCGTCCGGGTCAACACCCTCGGCGCCGTCGCCTGCGTCGACCCGGCGGTCGCCCACTTCCGCCGGCGGGGCGCCGGCCGCCTGGGGGTCGTCGGGTCCGTCGCGGGGCTGCGCGGCCTGCCCGGCAACGGCTACGCCGCGTACTCCGCGTCCAAGGCCGGGATCCGGGCCTACGTCCAGTCGCTGCAGGCGGAGCTGATCCGGGACGGGCTGAGCCGCCGCGTCTCGGCGACCCTGGTCCTCCCCGGCCACTTCCGCTCGCCGATGACGGACCCGAACGACAAGGCGGTGATCCCGCTGGAACGGGTGACGCGCGACGTCGTGCGCGCCGTCGACGCCCGGCGGCGGGAGGTCGTCGTGTCCGGCCCGATGTGGTGGCTCCAGGCCGCGGCGCTGCGCGTGGCGCCGGTGGGGATCGTCGCGCGCCTCGACATGGGCGCTCACTGACGGCGGGAGGATCGCCGTCGTGAGTCCGCTGCCCGAGGCCTTCTCACTGGCCGGCCGCGTCGCGCTGGTGACGGGGGCGGGCGCGCCCGACGGCATCGGCATGGCGACCGCGCGTCTGCTCGCTGCGCTGGGGTCCGACGTCGCCGTGGCCGCGACGACCGAGCGGGCCCACGACCGGGCCGCCGAGCTGCACGCGCTCGGCGCCCGGTCCGTCGGTGTCGTCGCCGACCTCACGGATCCGGGCCAGGTCCGGCGAGCCGTCGCCGAGATCACGGCCTCGCTGGGACGGCCGACGATCCTCGTCAACAACGCCGGGATGACGAGCGTCACGTCACCGGCGCTGGGCCCGACCGCAGGCTCCGGCCCCGAGTCCGGCACCTGGGCCGACGTCGACGTCGGGCGCTGGCGGCGGTCGCTCGCCCGCAATCTCGACACGGCCTTCCTGGTGAGCCGGGCGGTGCTGCCGGGCATGGTGGCCGCGGGCTGGGGCCGCCTCGTCATGGTCGCCTCGGTCACGGGGCCGGTGATGGCGATGCGAGGAGAGGTGGGGTACGCGGCCGCCAAGGCCGGGATGGTCGGGTTGGCGCGCTCGCTGGCCGTCGACACCGCCGCGTCGGGCGTCACCGTCAACGCCGTCGCTCCCGGCTGGATCGCCTCCGGTAGCCAGACTCCGGACGAGATGCGGGAGGGCCTGGTCACCCCGGTCGGGCGGAGCGGGACGCCGGACGAGGTGGCGGCGGCGATCGCTTTCCTGTGCTCGCCCGGAGCGGCCTACGTCACCGGGCAGTGCGTCGTCGTCGACGGCGGGAACAGCGTGTCCGAGGAGCGCGCCTGACGCGGCGCCGGGGTGACCCGGGCCGTTCCGGCGATCCGCGGCCGGTCAGCCGCCGAACAGCCTCGGCAGGACCAGCAGCATCACGCTCGACCAGGTGACGTGGGTGAGGACGGGGCCGAGGACCCCCCCGCTGGCGCGGCGTTCGAGACCCAGCAGCGTCCCGAGGACCAGGGCCGCCAGGACCAGCATGGGGTTGGCCGTGGCGACGGTCGCCGCCGCGTAGACGAGGGTCGAGACGAGGACCGGCCGCCGCCGGCCGATCGCCGCGAACAGGCCGCCGCGGAAGAAGACCTCCTCGGCCGCGCCGTTGACCAGGGTGACGAGGATGATGAGCGGCAGGAAGCCCTCGTCGGCGAAGGCCAGGACGTCGTCGACCAGGCCGGCCAACGGCTCGATCCGGCGGACGACCAGCGCCCCGATGACGAAGACCGCCGCCACCGCCAGTCCCAGGGCAATGGGGCGCAGCACCGGCCTGCCCAAGCGGCCGCGATGGGGGATGCGGCCCAGATGCAGCGGGCCCGATGCCAGCCCTCCGACCACCCACGTCGCGGCGACGAGCAGCGTCAGCGGGTAGAACCACGCGCTCCCGGGCGGCAGCGCGAGCGAGACGCCGAGCAGTGACCCCCCGACGACCAGGACGACCGCGATGACGATGCGGCGTCGGCGGAACTCGTGATCCGGCTGGGAGTGGTCGCGGTCGACCCGGTCGATGAGCAGCGAGCGGGTCGCGGCGACCAGCGCCGAGATCGACCGGGTGGTCGCGGAGTCGGTCACGGAGGCGGTCATCGACCGGCGGGGTGCGCGAGGGTCTCCCGGCGATCGGCGAGCGCGCGCCGGACCGCCTGCTCATAGGTGAGTGTCCGGCCCGGCACGATCTCCTCGATCGACCGGTCGCGGACGACGACCTCGTTCGTCATCGAGTCGACGAGGTTCCGCGCGGTCGAGATGTCGACATCGGTGACGAACGCCAGCCAGTACGACGACAGCCGCGGCGACAGGAAGGGGACCCGGACCCGGGGCAGGGGCTTGCCGAGCACGGCCGCGACGCCCTGCAGCATGTCGACGTACCGCAGGACGTCGGGGCCACCGACATCGAAGGTGCGGCCCAGCGCGCGCGGGTCACCGAGCACACCGACGAGGTAACGGATGACGTCGACCAGGGCGATCGGCTGCGTCCGGGTGTCCACCCACTTGGGGGTGATCATGACGGGTAGGTGATCGACGATCTGGCGGGTGATCTCCCACGAGATGCCGCCGTGGCCGACGACGACCGCCGCCCGCAGCGTCGTCACCGGGACGTCGGTGCCGGCGAGCAGATGCTCGACCTCGCGCCGCGACCGCAGGTGAGGGGAGAGGTCGTCGCCGTCCTGGCCGAGGCCGCCCAGGTAGATGATCTGGCCGACGCCGGCGGCCGCGGCCGCCGCCGCGAAGTGGCGTGCGGCGTCGGCGTCCTTGTCCTCGAAGTCCACGGACCCGAGGGAGTGCACCAGGTAGTAGGCCGCGTCGGCGCCGCCCATCGCCTCGGCCAGGGAGTCGGGGTCGGCGACATCGCCGAAGACGGCGGTGCCGACGCCGTCGTAGTCGTCGGGGTGGCGGGTCATGGCCCGCACGTCGTGGCCCTCGGCGACCAGGGCCTCGCACAGGTGCGACCCGACGAAGCCGGACGCCCCGGCCACCAGCACGGTTCGACTCATGATTCGAGTGTGCGGGACGGCGGGTCGCCGGGCGCGGGCGGGCCCGCATGATGGTCCGGTGACCTCGCCGGCGGATGCAGCCCGCAGGCCTGGCCTCGGTCGAGCGCGCCAAGGCCACGGGGATGTGGGAGGCGATAGCCGATGTCGACGACCTCGTCGTCCCGGACGACCTGGCCGAGGCGCTGGCCGCCGCGCCACCGGCCGCGGCGTACTTCGACGCCTGCCCGCCCTCGACCCGGCGGAACATCCTCCGCTGGATCGCTCGGCCAAGACCCCTCCGACGCGCGAGCGGCGGATCGCTCTCACCGTGCGGGACGCGCGGCGCAAGGTGCGTGTGAGGAGCAACGGGTGAACGGAGCCCTTGGCGCGCTCTGGAAACTGTCGCCGGTCACCCAACCGCCGCACGCGTTGTCGGCGTCCCCACCACCGTTGCGCCCGCACGACCTGGATCCACACGACGTGGTAGGGCGACCGGGGCTCGAACCCGGGACCGACGGATTATGAGTCCGCTGCTCTGACCGGCTGAGCTACCGCCCCTCGCTCCGGGAGCCTACGCGCCCCGGGAGCCGTGCTCCGTGGTGCGATCGAGCCGGACCGGACGCACGATGGTGCCATGGCCGGTCGCCAGCGTCCGCTCCTGACCCACGACGCGGCGCGCGACCTGACCGAGCGACTGCGGGACTCCCCCGACGGCTCGCCCGGGCTGGTCCTCCACGCCTTCATCACGCGCGCCTGGGCCCTGGACTTCGACGACTGGAGCGACTTCTGCCGAGACGTGGTGCCGTTCCAGCGCCACCCGGCGGACGAGCACGGCGGCGGGCCCGCGACCGCAAGCCGCCGCCGGATCCCTTGACGGACTCCAGGCGATCGTTCGTATCCTCACGATCGTGACGGCCGCGACCGCCGGAGAACCGCCCGCCGACCCGCTCCCGGACCTCGTCGGCACCCCGGACCCCGAGATCGGTCCCGAGGCCGACCGGGCGGCCGCTGCTCTCCGTGCGCTCGCCCGGCGCGAGGACCTCAAGGCCGCCGTGCTCGACTCCCCCGCCGCCTACGCCGCGCTGCGCCGGGCCGGCGCCCGCTACGTCGCCGGCGAGACCCGGGATGAGGCGCTGTCGACCACCTCGGACCTCGCCCGGTTCGGGCACCGGACGACCGTGGACCACATGGGTGAGGACACCCGGGACCCGGTCGCCGCACGCGCCGCGACCGACGAGTTCCTCTCGCTGGTCGCGGCGCTCGGGGCGGACGGCGACGGTGCCGCCCCCGCCGGGACCTCGGTGTCGCTGGACCTCTCGCACATCGGCCTGGCCGTCCCGCAGGGCGGGCCGGCGCTGGCGACCGGGCACCTCGCCGAGATCGCCCGGGCCGCCGGAGCCGCCGGTCGCGAGGTCATGATCGGCATGGAGGGGTCCGAGCGGACCCGGGCCATCCTCGACGCGCACGCCGCCGTCGCCCCGGACCACCCCCATGTCGGGATCACGCTGCAGGCCGCCCTGCACCGCTCCGACGCCGACCTCGACACCGCGCTCGCGCGGCCGGGCCGGGTCCGCCTCGTCAAGGGCGCCTACGCCGAACCCGGCGCCGTGGCCCACCCGCGCGGTGACGCCCTCGACGCCGCCTACGCCCGGCTCGCCGCCCGGCTCGTCGCCGCTGCCGCCGAGGGGCATCCGGTGTCGGTCGCGACGCACGACCCGGCACTGCTGTCATCCGTCCTGCGGGACGTGGAGGCGCGCGGCGGTGCCGCGGGCGTCCCGGGGCTGGAGATCGAGATGCTCCACGGCGTGCGAGCCGACCGGCTGGCGGCGGTCGCCGCGCGGGGCCTGCCCACCCGGGTCTACCTGGTCTACGGCCGCGAGTGGTGGCTGTACCTCTGCCACCGGCTGGCCGAGCACCCGCCCGGCCTGCTGGGCACGCTCGCCGACGCCGTCGAGGCCCTCGCCGGCCCCCCAGCACCTGTGGGCGACCGGATGGTCGCCGCGTCGGCGCGGCCCGGGCGGGCCTGAGCGGGACAATCCACCCGTGCGCGTCGCCCTCTGCCAGATCGCCGCCACGTCGGATCCCGCGGTCAACCTCGGCCTCGTCGCGGACGGCATCGCGACCGCCGCCGAGGAGGGGGCCCGCCTCGTCGTGTTCCCCGAGGCCGCCATGGCGAGGTTCGGGACCCCGCTCGCCGAGGTGGCCGAGCCGGTCGACGGCCCCTGGGCGTCGCGGGTCCGGGAGGCCGCGCACGACGCCGCCGTCGTCGTCGTGGCCGGCATGTTCACGCCCGCGGCGGACGGCCGCGTCCACAACACCCTCCTCGCGACCGGCCCCGGCGTGGACGCCCGCTACGACAAGGTGCACCTCTTCGACGCCTTCGGGGCACGGGAGTCCGACACCGTGGCGGCCGGCCACCGCCTGGTCGGCGTGAGCGTCGACGGGTGCCGGGTGGGCCTGGCCACCTGCTACGACATCCGCTTCCCCGGTCACTTCACGGCATTGGCCCGGGCCGGTGCGGAGGTCGTCGCCGTCCCCGCGTCGTGGGGCGACGGGCCCGGGAAGGTCGAGCAGTGGGAGCTGCTGGTCCGGGCGCGCGCCCTCGACGCCACGGCGATCGTCCTGGCCTGTGACCAGGCCGAACCACGAGCCGCAGGGCGTCAGCCGCTGCCGAGGGCACCCCAGGGCGTCGGTCACAGCATGGTGGTCTCGCCCCTGGGCGAGCTGCGGGACGGGCTCGGCCCGGAGCCGGGACTGCTGGTCGTGGAGGTGGACCCGGCCGAGGTCGCGGCGGTCCGCGAGCAGTTGCCGGTGCTGCACCACGCGCGCGCCTGGGAACCCGACGACGTCACCTTCACCGCGAGTCCCTGAGAGACGCCCACGCGCCCCCTACCCCGCCTCCATGACCCTTCTCTGCTCACCTGGCACGTCAACCGGTCGTGAGTGGATCTTCTCAGCGCTACTTGGCCCGCGGAGTGGTCGTCAGCAGGGCGGAAATACGGTGAGTTCGCGACCACTCCGCAGGCCAAGTGTCGGTGGCGCGACAATTCGGGGTGCCATGTCGCGGACGGATCCCACCGCGGATCCGTCCACATGATCACAGCCGGGCGAGCCGGGCGATGCCCTCGTCGAGCGACTCGTCGCGTTTGCCGAACGTGAACCGGACCAGGTGCCGCCCGGCCTCGGGATCGGCGTGGAACACCTGCATCGGCACGGCGGCGACCCCGCACCGGGCCGGCAGGGCGCGGCAGAGCTCCAGGCCGTCCCGCTCCCCCAGCGGCCGGATGTCGGCGGCGACGAAGTACGTGCCCGCCGAGTGCAGCACCCCGAACCCGGCCGCGGCGAGCCCCGCCGACAGCCGGTCGCGCTTGGCGCGCATGGCCGCGGTGAACCCGGCGAAGTACGCGTCGGGCAGGCCGAGGGCGAGCGCCACGGCCGGCTGGAACGGCGCGCCGTTGGTGTAGGTCAGGAACTGCTTCACCCGGGTGAGCGCGGACACCAGGGGCGCGGGCCCGCATGCCCATCCGATCTTCCACCCGGTGCACGAGAAGGACTTCCCGGCCGACGACACCTGCAGCGTGCGCTCCCGCATGCCCGCCAGCCCCGCCAGCGGCAGGTGCTCGCCGTCGAGGACGAGGTGCTCGTACACCTCGTCGGTCACGGCCAGGGCGTCGTGCTCCCGGCAGAGCCGGGCGAGCAGCGTCAGGTCGTCCCGGCCCAGCACCGCCCCGGTGGGGTTGTGCGGGGAGTTCAGCAGCAGCAGCCGGGTCCGGGGGCCGAACGCCGCCCGGGCCGTGGCGGCGTCCAGGGCGAACCGGCCGTCGGCGCCCGAGCGCAGCGGGACGGGGCGCAGCACCGCGCCGGCCAGTGCCGCCGCCGCGGCGTAGGAGTCGTACGACGGGTCGAGGACCACGATCTCGTCCCCGGCGTCGCAGAGCGCGAGGACCGCCGCCGTGACCGCCTCGGTGGCACCGGCCGTGACGACGACCTCGGTGTCCGGGTCGTAGCCGAGACCGTGGAAGCGCCGCTGGTGGTCGGCGACCGCATGCCGCAGCTCGGGGGTGCCCGGGCCGGGCGGGTACTGGTTGCGCCCGTCCCGGATCGCCCGCGCGGCCGCCTCGAGCATCTCGGGCGGGCCGTCGAAGTCGGGGAAGCCCTGCCCGAGGTTGACCGCACCCGTCCGCGTGGCGAGCGCCGACATCTCCGCGAAGATCGTGGTCCCGAACGGGCGCATCCGGGCGACCAGGGGATCACCCTCCGCCGGCGCGGGCGGCGTCACGTCCGGGTCCCGGCGGCGAGACCGGCGGCGTCGCGCAGCCGGCGGCGCGCCTGATCCAGGAGGTCGCCGTCGACGGCCAGCCCGCGCTCGGCGGCGACGATCCGGCCGGGGTCCCCGGTGCCGTGGGCGGCGGCCGCCGTCTCGATCGAGCGCCCGTAGGTCTCCGTCGCCTCGCGCAGGGCGGCACCGGCCCGCCGGAGGTCGGCGGTGCCGGCACCCGCGGCGAGGGCGGCCGAGTGGCCGAGCGCCACGCCGATGCGCTCCTCGACCAGGGCCCACCGGTCCGCCGGCTCGGAGCGGATCTCGACGGTGTCGCCCGGCGACTCCGGCGCCGCCGCGAGCCGCCCGCCCCGCCAGCGCAGCAGCGGCTCGTCCACCTGGGTCCGGACCCAGCCCAGCTGGGCGTCGGCGTCGGCCGCCCGGTCCCGGTCCTCCCGGCCGACCCGGCGCCGGCCCAGCGCGGCCGCGAGGACCGCCGCCACGGCGACCGCCGCGAGGGCCAGCAGCACCCAGACCCACCAGGGCACCCCACCCTCGCCGGCAGCCCGCTCCGGGACCGCGGACCCGGTGGGCTCCGGCGAGGGCGCGGCCGTCACGGTCCGGGTCGCGGTCGCCGTCGCCGTCGCCGTCGCGGTCGCCGTGGCGGTCACGGTCGGCGCGGGGGCGGCCACCCCGTCGTCGCCGTCCCCGCCCGGGAGGTCGGGCAGCGGGATGCTCGGCAGGTCCGGGAGCGAGACGCTCGGCAACTCGGTCGGCAGCCGCGTGGGCAGGTCCGTCGGCAGGCGGGTGGGCAGGTCGCCCGGCAGCTCACCGGGCAACTCCGTGGGGATCTGCGGCCCCGCGTCCTCCCCCTCCTGGCCGCAAGCGGGCACCGCGGCTGAGCCGAAGGCCAGGACCACGACGACCGGCGCCACGAGCCGTAGGTGCATGACGCGAGGGTAGTGAGGCCCGCGCGGCGCTACGTTCTCCTCGTGTCCGGCCCGGTGACCGCCTCCGACCGCGCGTCCGCCCCCCGGGGGGGCCTGCCCGGCCCCGTCGTCGTCCTCGTCGGTCTGGCAAGTGCGGCGATCGTCCTCGGCGCGATGCGCGTCGCCCAGGACATCCTCGGTCCCGCGATCCTCGCCCTCGTCATCGCCATCGCCGTCTCCCCCCTGCAGGCGTGGCTGGCGGCCCGGGTCCCGAACTGGCTCGCGATGATCACGACCATCGTCGCGACGTTCGCCGCGCTCTCGGCCTTCGTGGCCGCCATCGGCTGGTCGCTCTACGAGTTCGGCACCGAGATCCCCCGGTACCAGAGCGAGTTCAACCAGCTCGTCGACAGCATCAGCGCCACCGCGGAGGACCTCGGGGTCAGCCAGCAGCAGGTCGACGACGTCCTCGGCCTCGTCGACTTCGGAGCGGTGGCCGGAGTCGCGCTCGACCTCGCCCAGGGGCTGTACGGGGCGCTCACCGCGCTCTCCTTCATCGTGGCACTGCTGTTCTTCCTGCTCGTGGACGGCGGGTCGTTCGGCCGGCGCTTCGCGGCGGTCCGGCGGTTCCGGCCCGAGGTGGCGGGCTCCCTGGCGGAGTTCGCGGGCGGGGTCCGCCGCTACCTCGTCGTCACCACCGTGTTCGGTCTCGTGGTTGCGACGCTCGACGTCGTCTTCCTGCTGATCGTGGGCGTCCCCCTGGCCTTCGTGTGGGGCGTCCTCGCCTTCCTCACCGGCTACATCCCGACGATCGGCCTGATCCTCGGGCTGGTGCCGCCCGTGGTCATCGCCCTGCTGGAGGACGGCTGGCCGACGGCCCTGCTGGTCCTCGTCGGCTACCTCGTCATCAACAACACCATCCAGAACGTGGTCCAGCCCAAGTTCATCGGCGACGCGGTCGGCTTCAACATCGCGACGTCCTTCCTGTCGCTCGTGGTGTGGGGCTTCGTGCTGGGCCCGCTCGGCGCGCTGCTGGCCATCCCGATGTCGCTGCTGGCGCGTGCCGTGCTGAGCGACCGCGACCCCCGGCATCGCTGGCTCGGCGTCCTGCTCGGTGACCGGCCGCCGCCCGAGGACGAGGTGCAGCGGCTGGCGGTGGCCACCGGGGCCGAGAGCCTGCCGGAGCCGCCCCCGGTCCCGGCGGGCGGACCGCCCCCGGAACCGCCCGACGTCCCCGAGCCCCGGTCGGACCGCACCGGCTGATCCGGAGTCCCCTCGCCGGGCCATACTCCGGACACCGGCTCGTGAGGGAGGGACGGCCATGGGGTCGCACGTCACCCTCTGGTGGGACGCTCTCCTCCTCGACCCGGCCGCCTACCGCGGCGTGCTGGCCCCGGGCGGGATCTGGGCGGCTCTGGCGGTGGTCGCGCTCGGCGGGGTCTCCCAGCTGGTCGGCCAGAGCGTCGTGCTGTTCCTCAACCACGTCCGGCCGGTCCGGTTCCTGCTGGCCCTCGGCCTGGCGGCCGCGACGTTCGCCGCCGAGGTGGCCGTGTGGGGGGTCGGCATCTGGCTGACCGCCGTCGTGGTCGCCGGGCCCGAGCTCGGGATCGTCGACATCCTCGCCGTCGTCGCTCTCGCCCACGCCCCCGTCGTCCTCGCGTTCTTCCTGCTGCTGCCCTACTACGGGCCGCCGATCCAGCGCGCGCTGGAGATCTGGACCCTGCTCTGCCTCGCCGTCGGGCTCGACGCCACCACCGGCTGGTCGCTGGGCGAGCTCGCGATGGCGATCGCCCTCGGGTACGCCTTCACCCTGGGCGTCAAGGTCACCCTGGGCCGCTGGGTGGCGGCACTGGACCGCTGGCTGTGGCGGACGGCCACCGGGCAGCGGCTGCGGATCCGGGTGGAGGACGCCCTCGGCGCCATGAAGGAGCGGGCCGTCGGCGACGCCCGGTGGTTCCGCTCGTGAGCGAGGTCCTCGCCGTCGTCCTGCTGGTGCTCCTCGCCCTGCTGGTGGCGTTGCTCGTCGCCCCCCTGGAGTCCCTGGGCTGGTGGGCCGGCTGGTTCGGGCGCCGCGACGAGCTGGAGCGCGACATCGAGCACGCCCGCGACGGCGCGCACCCGCCCGCCCCCGCCGGCGGCGAGGACGGCCACCTCGTGTTCCTGTCGGGCATCGGGGCGATCTCCGGCACCGAGCTGCTGCCGACCGAGGCCGAGTTCCTCCGCCTGCTGGACGCCCGCCTGACCCGGGTGGCCGTGGTGACCGACGTCTTCCCCTACGCCGCCGGGGGGGACGGGCTGACCGGCCGACGGGCGTTCGCCCGGCTCTGGCGGCTGCTCTACCGGATGCGGCTGCGCGGCGGCCACGTCCTCACCAACCTCGTGAACCTCCGCAACCTGTTCCAGGTGCTGGTCTCGGCCGACAGCCGGTACGGCCCGGTGTTCAACTACGGCACGTCCCGGCAGGTGCTCCTGGGGCTGCTGCGGGCGGGCTACCGGCCCGAGGAGCGGCGCCCGGTCTTCCTGCTGGGATCCAGCGGCGGCGGCCAGATCGCGGTCGGGGCGGTGCCCTACCTCGAGGACACCCTCGGGGCCCCGGTCGAGGTGATCTCGCTCGGCGGGGTCATGTCGTCGGACCCGGGGCTGCGGGCGGTCGACCACCTCACCCACGTCCACGGCAGCCTCGACGGCATCCAGGCCCTGGGCGGGCGGGTGTTCCCGTCGCGGTGGCCGACGTCGCCGGGGTCGGAGTGGAACCGGGCCCTGCGGGAGGGCCGGATCGAGAAGATCGCGATCGGTCCGCTCCGCCACCAGGGCGCCGGGGGGTACCTGGACGGCACGACGACGCTGCCCGAGGGCGACACCTGCCGGGACCGGGTGCTGGCGACCGTGGTCTCGGTCGTCGAGCGCAGGCTGGCCGTCCACGCCGCGGACCGGGCGGACCGCTGATGGCGGGCCGCC
>JBHJOJ010000263.1:0-5837 GCA_050329835.1 Kineosporiaceae bacterium
CCGCGCGCGCGGCCCGGGCCGCGGCGGCGCGGGAGGCGGCCGGGAACGGGGGGTCGTGGCGCCCGGCGTCGTGGTCCGCCACCGTGGGCCTGCTCGCGGGGGTGGCGGCGGCGGGGGCCTACGGCGGGGACTTTGGGGCCGCCCAGGGCGTCATCCTCGTCGGGCTGCTCGGGGCGACCCTCGCCGACGGCCTGCAACGGCTCAACGCGACCAAGAACGCCCTGGCGTCGACGGTCAACCTGCTCGCGACGGCGCTGTTCCTGGTCGCGGCCCCCGGGCTGGTCGACTGGGGGCTGGCCGCCGTCGTGGCGGTCGGCGCCGTCGTCGGCAGCGTCCTCGGCGCCCGCTACGGACGGCGCCTGCCCGCGCCCGCCCTGCGGGCCGTCATCGTCGTCGTCGGCGCGGTGGCCGTCGTCGCCCTGGTCGTCCGGTGAGGCCTCGGCGCCCGGCGGGCGGCCGGCGTCCCGTCGCCTCGAGGACCCGGTGGGGGGGATGCCCGGACCGGCGAGCCGCGACGATGACGGGATGGCCACGGCGGCGGTGCAGCGGGTCACGGACCCCGACGACCCTCGGCTGCGCGACTACGTCTCCCTCACCGATGTCGCGCTGCGGCGGGTGCGCGAGCCCGCCGAGGGGTTGTTCATGGCCGAGTCCAGCCAGGTCATCCGGCGTGCCCTGGCGGCCGGCCACCGGGTTCGGTCGGTCCTCGTGGCACCCCGGTGGCTTCCGGAGATCGCCGACGTCATCGAGGCCGCCGCTGCGCAGGACGCCCCGGTCCTCGTGGCGGAGGAGCCACTGCTCACCCGGATCACCGGGTTCCATCTCCACCGGGGGGCGCTGGCCGCGATGCACCGGCCAGCGCTGCCTGCGGTGGCCGAGGTGCTGGCCGGGGCCCGCCGGGCGGTCGTCCTCGAGGACCTCGTCGACCACACGAACGTCGGTGCCGTGTTCCGGTCCGCGGCGGCCCTCGGCGTCGGTGCCGTCCTCGTGACGCCGCGGTGCGCCGACCCCCTCTACCGGCGCAGCGTCCGGGTGTCGATGGGCACGGTCTTCGCGGTGCCGTGGACCCGGGTCGAGCCGTGGCCGGGCGGTCTGGCGGGGGTCCGGGCCGCCGGGTTCACCGTCGCGGCCCTCGGCGTCCGCCCGGGTGCCGTCCCGCTCGACTCGGTCGCCGCCGACCCGCCCGACCGGCTGTGCTGGGTGCTCGGCACCGAGGGCGACGGCCTGTCGGCGCCCGCCGCCGCCGAGGCCGACCTCACCGTCGCCATCCCGATGTCCGGCGGCGTGGACTCCCTCAACGCCGCCGCGGCCGCGGCCGTCGCGTTCTGGGCCACCCGCCCCCGCTGACTCGGGCCCCGCCCGGTCGTCCGTCCAGACCCGGCCTGCGGGGCGCTCTCGGCGGGGTTGTCCGTCCAAACCCGGCCCCGGGGGGCCCTCTCGGCAGGGTTATCCGTCCAAACCCGGCCCCGGGGGGCCCTCTCGGCAGGGTTGTCCGTCCACACCCGGCCTCGGGAGGGCGGAGCTCAGGTGAGGAGGGGGGCGCGGAGGGGGAGGTCGGTGGTGGTGAGGACGACCTGGGCGGCGGCGCCGGTGGTGCGGTTGACCACGACGGGCGCCATGAGGTTGGCCGTCGACGCCGCCGGCGTCGCGCCCGTCGTGACGACGACGAACAGCAGGGCGTCGTCCGCCGAGGCGAGGTCCAGCGCGGCCGCCCAGTCGTCGTCGATCTCGGGCGAGTAGTCGGGGAAGAAGGCCCACGGCTGGGCGACGAGCAGCCGCAGCCCCGGCTCGTCCACGGCGTCCATGGCGAACAGCACCCCGTCGGGGTCCAGGGCCGTCAGGGTCCAGCGGCGGACCGCACCCAGGCCGGGGATGGGCACGACGAACCCGAGCTCGGGCCGGGCCGGCGCGGCGGGTCGGGCGTCGGAGTCCGTCACGACCGCACAGCCTCTCATCGCAGGAAGTCCAGCAGGCTCGGCTGCAGCACGCGGGCGGTGGCGCCGAGGGCCGCCTGGTAGGCGACCTCCTGCAGCTGCAGGTCCATGATGGTGCGCGGCAGGTCGATGTCCTCCACCTCGCTGAGGTTGCTGCGCACCTCGACGACCTGGGCCTCGTTCGTGCGCTTCATCGCCTCCACCCGGTTGACCCGGGAGCCCACGTCGGAGAGCCCGCTCAGCACGTCCTCGAGCGCGCCGTCGATGGCCGCCAGCGACGCCTGCACGGCGGCCGGGTCGGTGACCAGGTCGGTGGCCAGGGTGTCGAGGACGTCGAAGACGCTGCCTGCCCCGTCGCCGAACACGGCCACACCCGAGACGTCCGCCCGGACCTGGGCGTTCGGTCCCACCCGGCGGCTGACGGTGCCGGTGTCGCCGAGGTAGGCGCCGGCCGCGTCGTAGGCGGAGCCGCCGGCGGTGGTCCCGCCGAACACCGGCCGCCCCAGGTACTGGGTGTTGGCCAGGCCGAGGACGGTCTCGCGGATCTGGCGCACCTCGTCGGCGATGGCCTGGCGGGCCTGCAGCGGCATGGCACCGGCGTTGGCGCCCTGCACCGCGAGGTCCCGGGCCCGCTGCAGCGACGTCGACACCGCCTGCAGGGCGCTGTCGGCGGTCGACAGCCACGCCTGGGCGTCGTCGGCGTTGCGGACGTACTGCTCGGTGGTCCGCAGCGAGCCGCGCAGCTGCATCGCCGAGGCGGTCTGGCCCGGCCCGTCGGAGGGCCGGCTGATCTGCTTGCCGCTCGACAGCTGCTCCTGCAGCCGGGCCGAGCGGGCGAGCGAGGCCTGGAGGTTGTCGTAGGTCCTCGAGGCCAGGCTCTGCTGGGTGATGCGCACGGGGGGCTCCCTCCGGGTCCGGGCCGGGTCAGCGGCCGACGATGCCGGTGCGGTTGACGAGGACGTCGAGCGCCTGGTCGACGGCGGTGAGGACGCGGGAGGCACCCTCGAAGGCGCGCTGGAACATCACCATCCGGGTCAGCTCCTCGTCGAGGTCGACGCCCGACACGCTCTGCCGGGCCGCGTCGGCCTCCCGCACGGCGACCGCCTGCAGGTTCGAGCGCCGGGTCGCCGCCAGCGCCTGCGCCCCGAGGTCGGTGACGACGGCCCGCCAGCCGGCCGCCGGCCCGCCGGCGGCCTCGCCGAGCAGGGCCAGCCGGTCGGCCACGCCGCCGCCGGACAGCCCCTCGGTGACCGCGGCGGCGGCCACGGTCCCCGGGTCTGCCACCACCGCCGGGTCGACCCGCAGGTCGGCGGTCGTCGACCCGGTGAAGAACGGCCGCCCGCTGATCCCGTCCCGGCCCTGGCCCAGCACGTGCTCGGCGTTGACCTGGGCGGCGAGGTCCGCCGCCACGTCGTCGAAGCGCTGCGCCACGGCCGGCAGGGTCCCGGTGAGGGCCTCCAGGGTGCCGGCCACGGAGCCGCCGGGCAGGGACGCCGCGTGGCCGCCGGACCACCGCAGCTGGACCGTGCCGCCGGCCCGCACGTCCGCCAGCGAGGACGCGCCCGCCGGGTCCAGCGAGAGCGTGTCGTAGGAGGTGCCGCGCACGGCGGCCATGCCGCCGACGTAGACCTCGACCATGCCGCCCTCGACCGGGCGCACCGTCCCGCCGGTGAGCGAGACGAGGGTGTCGACGAGGACGTCGCGGCGGTCGACGAGGTCGTTGACGGCCGTGCCGGTACCGGAGGCCTGGCGGATGGAGCGGTTGAGGTCGGCGATCGCCCGGGAGGTCTCGTTGACGTCGGTGAGGACGGCGCCGAGGTCCTCGTGCCGCTGGGTCCACTGGACGTCGAGGTCGGTGCCGAGGCGGAACAGCCGGTCGGCGACGGCCTGCCCGGTCTGGATCACCGCCACCCGGGTGGCGTCGACGTCCGGCCGGTTCGACAGGTCCGCCCAGGCGTTGAAGAAGCTCGACAGCTGCTCGGTGAGCCCGCCGTCGGCCGGTTCCCCGAGCATGCTGTCGATCCGGGTCCACACCGCGGAGGCGACGCCGTAGCGGGCGCCCGCCTCGTTCTCGGCCCGGGCGCGGGCGTCGACGAGCGCGTCGGCGATCCGTTCGATGCCCGTGACGTCGACCCCGCCGCCACTGCCCAGGCGGGCGGAGTGCAGCGACGGCACGGACGTCGGGTCCACCGGGACCAGCACGGCCCGCTGCCGGCTGTACCCGGGGGTGTTGACGTTGGCGATGTTCTGGCCCGTGATGTCGAGGCCGTAGCGCTGGGCGACGAGCCCGGACAGCGCCGTGGTGAGAGCGGCGAAGCTGCTCACGGGTCCTCCTCAGGACACCCGGTCGACGAGGTGGGACCCGCCGGGCCGGGCGGCGGGCGCGCGGCCCGTCGCGTCGTAGGTGTCGGACGCCTCGACGAGGCCCGAGCTCAGCAGGGCCTCGGTCACCGAGCGGGCACCGGCCGACAGCAGGTCCCGGTTCGCCTCGGAGAGGGCGGTGATCTCGCCGGTGAGGGCGAGGAAGGCGGCCCGGTGCGAGCGGAACAGCTCGTCCCACGGCGGCGGGGAGGCGTCGGCGAGCCGGCGCAGCGGGATGTCGCCGGACATCCCGAGGTCCTGGGCCAACCGCTCCAGCTCCACCCGGCGCAGCAGCTCCGCCTGCCGGATCCGGCCCAGCACGGCCTCCACCTCACGGGTCGCGTGCGGCAGCCACCGGGCACGCCCGCCGGCCAGCACCAGCTGCTCCTCCTCGAGCTTGAACAGCAGCAGCTCGAGCAGTTCCCGCTCGCGCCACAGCACGCCGGACACCTCGGCGAAGCCCACGGGGCCGTCCTCCGTCCCCGGGAGCACCGCGCCCCCGACGTGGCATCCCATCGGCGGCGGGGGGAGGGTTCTGAGCCGTCGGGGTGATCCGTGGCGAACCGTCCGGTTGCGCTCACCCGGTCGGCGCAGCCGGCCCGCCCCCCGGGCGCGGGCTCAAGCGCCGGGACCCCGCCGCCGATGGCCCCGGGGTGACCGTGCGCTCCGCCTTCGTCCCCTCGCCGCGCCGGGCCCCCGGTGTCCCGGGCGCCCCCGGACCGGCCGCCGGTGCCGGGGGAGGTGACGACCTGGTCCTCACCCACCTGCCCGTCGTGGGGCACGTCGTGGCGGAGACGATGGCGAGGGTGCCCGCGCACGTCGGCCGGGACGACCTCGCGAGCGCCGGCCTGGTGGCGCTGGTGGCCGCCGCGCGGGCCTACCGGCCCGACACCGGGGTGCCGTTCGGGCAGTACGCGCGGATCCGGATCCGGGGCGCCGTCGTCGACGAACTGCGCCGCTGGGACTGGGCGACCCGGGCCGTCCGCCGGGACGGCCGCCGCCTCGCCGAGGCGGAGCAGCGGCTGCACGCCGAGCTCGGCCGGCCGGCCACGCGCACCGAGCTGGCGTCGACGCTCGGCGTCCCCGCCGGCGACGTCGACCGGGTCCGCGCCGACCGCGACCGGGCGGTCCTCCTCGCCCTGGACCCCTGGCCGGCCGGGGACGGGTCGGGACCGGACGGCGGGGCGCGGCCGAGCGTCCTCGACGACCTGCTCGCGGCCCCCGACAGCGACCCCGGCGCCCAGGTGGCCCACGCCGAGCGGATCGGGGCGCTGCTGACCGCGGTCGCAGCCCTGCCCGAGCGGCTGCGGGCCGTCGTCGAGGGGTACGACCTGCAGGAGCGGCCGATGGCGGAGCTCGCCGGCGAGCTCGGGGTGACGGAGTCCCGGGTCTCCCAGATGCGCTCGCAGGCGTTCGACCTGCTGCGGGCGGCGCTCGACGAGGCGGCACCGCCGGCCGCGGACGCGGACGGGGTGGCCCGGCGGCGCCGCGAGGCCTACGTCACGGCCGCCCGCGGCGGCAGCGACCTGCGCGGCCGGCTCG
>JBHJOJ010000264.1:0-5287 GCA_050329835.1 Kineosporiaceae bacterium
CGCCGCCGGCGAGGCCGGCAGCAGCGGTGCGGGCGCTGCGGGCGGCGCGGGCGGCGAGCGGACGGTCGCCGTCTTCCTGGCCGGCGGGGCGGCCTGGTCCCGGCAGGACGGCACGCCGGTCCTGCTGACCGGGGACCCCGACGGCATCGACCTCACCGACCCCGACGACCTCGCCGCCGCGACCACCGGCCTGCGGCTGCTGCGGGACCTGGCGGCCCACGCCGTCGCCACCGGCCGGGCGGTGTCGGCCGAGCTGCCCGGCGAGGGCAGCGGCGTGGTGGCGCCGCTGCGGACGCCTGCCGACCTGGACGGCCCGGGGGGCACCGCCGGCTACGTCGCGGTGGCCCGGGACGCCGGGTCGCCCGCTCTCGAGCCGGCCGCGCTCGGCCAGCTCTCGACGCTCGCCCGGCACGCCGGCGCGGCCCTGCTCAACGTCCGCCGCCACCACCTCGCGGCCCGGCAGTCGATCACCGACCCGCTGACCGGGATCGGCAACCTGCGCCTGCTGACCCAGACCCTGGGGCGGGAGGTCGAGCGGGCGGCCCGCTTCGGCCACAGCCTCAGCGTGCTCATGCTCGACCTGGACCACTTCAAGGCCGTCAACGACACCCACGGCCACGCCCGCGGCGACCTCGTCCTCACCGAACTCGCCCGTCGGCTCTCCCGCTGCGTGCGCGACATCGACACCGTCGCCCGCTACGGCGGGGAGGAGTTCTGCCTGGTCCTGCCGGAGACCTCCCCGGAGGGCGCCGAGGTCGTCGCCCGCCGGGTGCTGGCGGCGGTGTCGGGGGAGCCGTTCGTCGCGCCCGGCGGACCGCCGCTGCACGTCACCGTGTCGGTCGGGGTGGCCGCGTTCCCGGAGCACGGCCGCACCGGCGGCGAGGTGATGCGGGCGGCAGACCGGGCCCTGTACGCCGCCAAGCGGACCGGCCGGGACAAGGTCGTCGTCGCCTCCGGGACGGAGGCCCCGGCGACCGGGCCGGCGCCGGCGGTGCCGCCCCAGACCCCCCGGAACCAGGGGGTGGTTCGCGCGGCGGGGGAGAGCCCGGTCCACCTAGGGTGACGCCATGACCGCTGCGTTGACGAAGGCCGTGATCCCGGCGGCCGGTCTCGGCACCCGCTTCCTGCCGGCGACCAAGGCCACGCCGAAGGAGATGCTGCCCGTCGTCGACACCCCGGCCATCGAGTACGTCGTCAACGAGGCCGTCGCCGCCGGCCTCACCGACATCCTCATGATCACCGGTCGCGGCAAGCGGGCGCTGGCCGACCACTTCGACCGGGCCGCCGAGCTCGAGGCCGCGCTGCAGTCCAAGGGCGACACCGAGCGGCTGGCCCTGGTCCAGCGGTCCACCGACCTCGCCGACTTCCACTTCGTCCGCCAGGGCGACGCCCGCGGCCTGGGCCACGCGGTGCTGTGCGCCGCCCGGCACGTCGGCCACGACCCGTTCGCCGTGCTGCTCGGCGACGACCTCATCGACGACCGGGACCGGATCCTGCCCCGGATGATCGAGGTCCAGCAGCGCACCGGCGGCTCGGTGATCCTGCTCCTCGAGGTCCCCCCGGACCAGATCCACCTCTACGGCTGCGCGAGCGTCGAGCCCACCGACTCCGACGACGTCGTCCGGGTCACCGGTCTGGTCGAGAAGCCCCCACCCGGGGAGGCACCGAGCAACCTCGCCGTCATCGGCCGCTACGTGCTGCACCCGGCCGTCTTCGACGTGCTGCGGGAGACGCCGCTCGGCCGGGGCGGGGAGATCCAGCTGACGGACGCGCTCGCCACGCTCGCCTCCGGCGCGGTGCCCGGCCAGACCGTGCACGGCGTGGTCTTCCGGGGCCGCCGGTACGACACCGGAGACCGGCTCGACTACCTCAAGACGGTCGTCCGTCTCGCCGCCGAGCGCGAGGACCTCGGCCCGGGGTTCCGGGCGTTCCTGCGGGACTTCGTCGCCGCCATGCCGGGCGGCTGAGGCCCTCGGTGTCCGGATCCCACGGGGGCGACGTGGAGGAGCGGCCGCTGTTCGCCACCCCGGGCAGCGACCTGGTCCCGGTCGACACCCACCTCGCCGAGTGCCTGGACCTCGTCGCGCCGCTGCCCCCGATCGCGGTGCCCCTGGCCGAGGCCCTCGGGTGCGTCCTGGCCGAGGACGTCGCCGCCGGCTTCCCGCTGCCGGCGTTCGACAACTCCGGGATGGACGGCTACGCCGTGCGCGCGGTCGACGTGGCCGGCGCGTCGGAGTCCTCGCCGGTGGTGCTCCCGGTGACCGGCGACGTCTTCGCCGGGCCGGCGACCCCGGCGCGGCTGGCCCCCGGCACTGCGATGCGGATCATGACGGGGGCGCCGGTGCCCGGCGGTGCCGACGCCGTGGTCCCGGTCGAGGGCACCGACGGCGGGCTCGCCGAGGTCGTGATCCGGCGCTCGGTCCCGGAGGGGGCGTCGGTCCGGCGCACCGGCGAGGACGTCGACGCCGGGGACGTGGTCCTGCGCGCCGGGGCCCGGCTCACCCCGCGCCAGCTGGCCCTGCTCGCCGCGGTCGGCCGCGCCCAGGCCGTCGTCCACCCCCGTCCCCGGGTGGTGGTGCTGTCGACCGGCGCCGAGGTCGTCGAGCCCGGCCAGTCGCTGCTGCCCGGCCAGGTCTACGACGCCAACGGCATCGGCCTCGCCGCTGCCGCCGACGAGCTGGGCGCCCGCGCCGTCCGGGTGGGGATCGTCGACGACGACCCGCGGGCGGTCCGCGAGGCCGTCGCGGACCAGCTGGGCGCCGCCGACGTCATCGTGACCTCGGGCGGGGTCAGTGCGGGGGCGGCGGACGTGGTCAAGGCGGTCCTGGGGAGCCTCGGCGAGGTGACCTTCCGCCGGGTGGCGGTCAACCCCGGGATGCCGCAGGGGCTCGGCGTGCTCGGGCCCGGGCGGGTGCCGGTGTTCTGCCTGCCCGGGAACCCGGTGAGCGCGCAGGTGTCGTTCGAGGTGTTCGTCCGCCCCGCGCTGCGCCGCATCCTCGGCGAGTCCCGCCTGCAGCGCCGGCAGGTGCCGGCGCGGGTGCTGCGGGGCTGGCGGTCGCCCGCCGGCAAGCGCCAGTACGCCCGGGTCCTGCTGATGCGCGACCAGGCGGTCGCCGCCAGCGCGACCAGCCCGTACGTCGCCGAGCCGGCCACCGGCCAGGGGTCCCACCTCGCGGCGCAGCTGGCGCACGCCAACGCCCTGGCCGTCGTGCCGGAGGCGGTGACCGAGGTGTCGGCGGGCGACGTCCTCGACTGCCTGGTCCTGGAACGGATGCGGCGCTGACGGCGCCGGCCGCCCGGCCCGGCGCGGGGGGTGCCCCACGCGGCCGGAGGGTGGAGAATCCGCGGGTGAGCCGGTCATGACCCTGCCCCACCTCGACCCGACCGGGGCGGCCCGGATGGTCGACGTGTCCGCCAAGGCGGTCACCACCCGCACCGCCCGGGCGACCGGGCGGGTGCGGCTGTCCCCCGAGGCGGTCGCCGCGCTGCGCGACGGCACGGCGCCCAAGGGCGACGCCCTGGCGGTGGCCCGGATCGCGGGGATCGCCGGGGCCAAGCGGACGCCGGAGCTGGTGCCGCTGGCCCACCCCGTCGCCGTGCACGCCGTGGACGTCCGGCTGGCGGTCGAGGACTGGGGGGTGGCCGTCGAGGCCGAGGTGCGTACCGCGGACCGCACCGGCGTCGAGATGGAGGCGCTCACCGCGGTGGCGGTCGCGGGTCTCGCCATGATCGACATGATCAAGGCGGTGGACCGGGCCGCCGAGCTCACCGACGTCCGGGTCGTCGAGAAGACCGGCGGCCGGCGCGGCGACTGGCGGCGGGCCGAGGGGTGATCGCGGCGTGATCTCCGCGGTCCGGGGCTGGCCGGTGACGCTGCGCCGCGGCGACGTCCGGCTGCGCCCGCTGCGGGTCTCCGACGTCGGGGCCTGGGAGGCCCTCCAGCTGCGCAACCGGGACTGGCTGGGACCGTGGGAGGCCACCAGTCCCGACGGCTCCCTGGCCCCGTCCTTCCCGGCGGTCGTGCGCGCCTTCCGCCGCGAGGCCCGGGCCGGGCGGATGATCCCGCTGGTCGTCGAGGTGGACGGGCGTTTCCGCGGCCAGGTGTCGGTCACCCAGATCGCGTGGGGCTCGGCGCGCAGCGGCGCGATCGGGTACTGGATCGACCGCGAGGTCGCCGGGCAGGGGATCATCCCGCTGGCGGTGGCGATGGTCGTCGACCACTGCTTCGAGACCGTGGGGCTGCACCGGCTCGAGGTCAACGTCCGCCCGGAGAACGCGGCGTCCCTGGCGGTGGCCCGCAAGCTCGGCCTGCGCGAGGAGGGGGTGCGGCGGGCGTTCATCCACATCGACGGGGCGTGGCGGGACCACGTGTCGTTCGCGGTGACCGCCGAGGAGGTGCTCCCCGAGGGCCTCGTCGCGCGCCTGCTCGCGGCCGGCGGTCAGGTCACGATCGCGACCACGCCCGACACGCCCGGCGCGGGAGCCGGGGGAGCGCCGGGGGGTCGTCCTACCGTTCCCGGGTGACCTCCGGTGCCCTCGCGGTGAGCCCCACGGGGCTGCTGTTCCTGGGCGTCGTCGTCCTGTGGGCGGTGTACCTGGTCCCGCTGTGGGCACGGGAGCGGTCCCGGGCGTCGGTGGAGCGGGCGGCCCAGCGCGCCGCCGAGCTCATGCGCGACGCCGACACCAGCCAGCCGCGGGTGGTCCTCACCACGGGGGAGCCCCGGCTCACCTCGACCGCGCGGCTCAACGCCGTGGCCGTCGCCACCCGGGACGTCGCCCGGGCCCGGCGGGCCCTGCGCCGGGGGCGGGCGCTGCGCGGCCTCGCCCTGCTGAGCGGACTCGGTCTGGTCGTCGCTTCCGGCGTCGGCGCCCTGGTGGCCGGCTGGCCGGCATGGTCGCCGGCGGCCGCCGGCTCGTGGCTGGTCACCACCACGATCGCGGGGGCCCTGGCGGCGGTCGCCGACCGTCACCGCCTGGCCTCGGCCCGGGAGCGGGTGAGCGCGGCCCGGACGCTGCAGCCGACGATCCCGGCGCTGACCCGCTCAGTGCCGCTGTTCGACCGCGGCCCGGAGCGGGAGGCGGACGGACCCGAGGACGAGCGGACCGCCCGGCCGTGGACGCCGGTCGACGTGCCCCGGCCGGTCTACACGACGGCGCCGCGGGTCACCCACGCCCCGCCGCTGCCGTGGGTGGACGCCGCCCCGGCGGCCCGTCGGCCCGCGGCCGGAACCGCACTCGACGTGCTGGACCCCGCCGAGGCGGACGCCGAGCGCCGGGCGGCCGCCCG
>JBHJOJ010000265.1:0-4680 GCA_050329835.1 Kineosporiaceae bacterium
GGCGCCGGTCCCGCCGCCCGGGGACACCGCCCCGGGCCCCCCGGCGTCGGTCCCCTGGCCCGCGTCCGCCCGCAGCGCCAGGTACTGCTCCACCCCGCCGGGCAGGTCCCGCAGCCCGCCATCCCCCAGCAGGCCGACGTAGCGGTCGCACGTCCGCTCCAGCAGGTACCGGTCGTGGCTGACGACCACCAGCGTCCCGGCCCAGCCGTCCAGCAGGTCCTCGACCGCCGCCAGGGCGTCGGTGTCGAGGTCGTTCGTCGGCTCGTCCAGCAGCAGCACGTTCGGCCCGCCCAGCAGCAGGCGCAGCAGCTGCAGGCGGCGCCGCTCCCCGCCGGACAGCTCGGCCACCGGCGTCCACGCCCGGTCCCGGCGGAACCCGAGCTGCTCGACCAGCTGGGTGACGGGCACCTCGCGGCCGCCGATCTCGACGTGCCGCGCGATGTCGGTGACGGCCTCCACCGCCCGTCGGTGGCCCACCTCGTCGAGCTCGGCGACGTCCTGGCCGAGGAGCGCGACGCGGACGGTCCGCCCGCGGCGCACCCGGCCGGTGTCCGGCGACCGCTCGCCGGTGAGCAGGCGGAGGACCGTCGTCTTGCCCGCGCCGTTCGCGCCGACCAGGCCGACGCGGTCGCCCGGGCCGAGCCGCCACGTCACCCGGTCGAGGAGCCGCCGCCGGCCGGACGGGGAGTCGAGCGCCACCGACACGTCCTCGAGGTCCAGGACGTCCTTGCCGAGCCGCGCGGTGGCGAGCCGCTCCAGGCTCATCGCGTCGCGCGGCGGCGGCTCGTCGGCGATCAGCGCCGCCGCGGCGTCGAGGCGGAACCGGGGCTTGGAGGTGCGGGCCGGAGCTCCGCGCCGCAGCCAGGCCAGCTCCTTTCGCACCAGGTTCCGGCGCCGCTCCTCCGTGGCGGCGGCCACCCGCGCCCGCTCGGCGCGGGCGAGGACCCACGCCGCGTAGCCGCCCTCGAAGGAGTCCACGGTGCGGTCGTGGACCTCCCACGTGGACGTGCACACCGCGTCGAGGAACCACCGGTCGTGGGTGACGACGGCGAGGGCCGTCCCGGGGCGCGCGGCCCGGGCCCGCAGGTGCCCGGCCAGCCAGGCCACCCCGTCGACGTCGAGGTGGTTGGTCGGCTCGTCCAGCAGCAGCAGGTCCGGGTCCTCGACCAGGGCGGCGGCGAGGGCGGCGCGGCGCCGCTGCCCGCCCGACAACCGGTCCAGCCGCGCCCCGAGACCGCCCACGGCGCCCGCGCCGAGGTCCCCCAGCAGCCCGCCCACCACGTCGCGCAGCCGCCGGTCGCCCGCCCACTCGTGGTCCGCCCGGCCGCGCAGGACCAGGTCGGCGACGGTCCCCGGGCCGCCGGGGTCGCGCTGGTCCAGCAGGCCCACCCGGGTCCCGCCGCGCCGGCTCACCCGCCCGGCGTCGGGTTCCCGGTGCCCGGCGAGCAGGGCGAGCAGGGTCGACTTGCCCTCGCCGTTGCGCCCCACGACGCCCACCGCGTCGCCGTCGGCGAGGCCCAGCGACACGTCGTCCAGCAGCACGCGGTCGCCCGCGAGCACCCGCACCCCCGTCGCGTTGACGAGGTTGACGGGGGTGGTCGGGCCCGGCACGGTCCCGGCCTCACTCGGCGACGTCGACGACGCGGCAGCCGGGGACCGGGCCGTCGGCGCGCAGCACGGCGCGCACCCCCTCCAGCCCGTCGAGGGCGACCACCAGCTCGTCCGCCTGGTCGGGGTCCTCGGCGAGGACCGCGACGGTCGGCCCGGAGCCGGAGACGACGGCCCCCGGCACCTGGAGGTCGAGCACCTGGTCCAGCACCCGTCCCAACGCCGGGCGCAGCGAGACCGCGGCCACCTGGAGGTCGTTGCGCAGCACCGCCCCGAGGCCGGCCGGGTCCCCGGCCCGCAGGGCCGCCATCACCCGGTCGGACACCCGCGGGCGCGGCACGTCCCGGCCCTCGCGCAGCCGGTCAAGCTCGGCGTAGACGGCGGGGGTCGCCAGCCGCCCGTCGGCCACCAGCAGGACCCAGTGCCACTGGCCGTGCGCGAGGGCGGGCGTGAGCCGGTCGCCGCGGCCGGTTCCCACCGCGGTGCCGCCCACGAGGGCGAACGGGACGTCGCTGCCGAGGCGGGCGGCGGCGGCGTGGATCTCGGCTCGCGACAGCCGCAGCCCCCACAGCGCGTCGCAGGCGACGAGGGCGGCGGCCGCGTCGGCCGACCCCCCGGCCATGCCGCCGGCGACCGGGATCCGCTTGTCGATGTGCAGGCGCACGCCGAGCCCCCCGGCCTCGGCGGGCTCGGCGTGGTCCATCAGCAGCCGCGCCGCCCGGGCCGCCAGGTTCGACGCGTCCCGGGGGACGGAGGTGACGTCGACGCCGCCGGCACCGGTGACGAGGACCTCGACCACGCCGGGGGGGGCCGCGGTCGCCGTGACCTCGTCGTGCAGCGAGACCGCCAGGAACACGGTCGCCAGCGGGTGGTAGCCGTCCGGCGCGGGCCGGCCGACGGACAGCTCGAGGTTGATCTTCGCGGGCGCCCGCACGGTGACGGACGTCGGCGACCTCATGGCGACCGAGGCTAGCCCGGGGCCGGGCCGGTGAGCGCGGCGGCGAGACGCACGAAGTCGGCGACCCCGAGCTGCTCGCCGCGGGTCAGCGGGTCCAGGCCGGCGGCGGCCAGTGCCGCGGCCGCCGCCGACGGCGAGCCCGCCAGCGGGGCGAGGGCGCCGCGCAGGCCCTTGCGCCGCTGGGCGAACGCGGCGTCGACGCAGGCGAAGGTCGCCTCGCGCAGCTCCGGCGGCCCGGGCGGGGCCCGGCGGGTGAGGGCGACGAGTCCGCTGTCGACGTGCGGGACCGGCCAGAACACCGACGGGGGGACCGCGCCCGCCCGCCGTGCCGCGGCGTGCCAGGCGAGCTTGACCGTCGGGGCCCCGTACACCCGGGATCCGGGAGCCGCGGTGAGGCGGTCGGCGACCTCGGCCTGCACCATGACGACGCCCGAGGCGAGGGACGGCAGCCGCTCCAGCGCGGTGAGCAGCACCGGCACCGCGACGTTGTACGGCAGGTTGGCGGCGAGCACCGTGGGCGGGCCGGTCGCCGCGGCGACGGTCGCGGCGTCCAGGTGCACCGCGTCGGCGACCACCACGCGCAGGCGCTCCCGGGCGGCGGGCAGGTGGGCTTCGACGGTGGCGGGCAGCCGCCCGGCCAGGCGCTCGTCGATCTCGACGGCCACCACGGCGGCGCCGGTGGCCAGCAGCGGCAGCGTCAGCGAGCCGAGGCCGGGGCCGATCTCGAGGACCACCTCGCCGGGTCCGGCGCCGGCGAGGCGGGCGATCCGCTCGACGGTGGCGGGGTCGACGACGAAGTTCTGGCCCCGCGCCCGCGACGGGCGCAGGCCGAGGTCCGCCGCCAGCCGGCGGACCTCGGCGGCCCCGAGCCGCCCCGGGTGCGGGGCCCGGCTCAGGGGCGCGTCACGAGTACAGGCGCGAGCCGCAGCTCGGCCACGGGGCGTCACCCCGCTGCTGGTAGAGCAGCTTCGCCCGGTACGTCTGCTCGTCGGCGGGCGCGTCGCTGGCCACCCCGCTGCCGCCGACCGACTGCCAGGTGCCGGCGTCGAACTGGTAGAGCCCGTGGTACAGGCCGTTGGACGACACGATCGACGGGTTGCCGCCGGACTCGCACTGCGCCAGCGCCGCCCAGTTGAGGCTGTCGACGTCGCCGCCCACGTTCGGCGAGGTGCCGCCGGAGGCGGGCGCCGGGCGCGGCTTGGTGCCGATCAGCACCACCCGCTCGACTGGCTCGGAGGTCACGGCGCGGGCCTTCTCGACCCGGGACTCCTCGACCCCGTCGACCGTGGTCACGGTCCAGGTGACGGTCTCGGACCCGGCGCGGCCCTCCTCCTGGACCTCCGTCTCGCCCTCGACGAGGTCCGCGCTGTCGACCTCGCGGACCGGCGCGGGGACCTCGACGGCCTCCTCGACGGTGGTCACGTCGACCGCGCGGTAGGTGATCCGCAGGCCGGCGGTCACCACGGTGTCCGCGGCGGGCTCGACCCGGTCGTCGCCGTCGGCGGTGATGCCCGCCTCGGCCAGGACGTCGGCGACCGTGCGGCCGGTCGTCGTCACGGCCTGCTCGCCGCCGGCCGTGACGACCACGACGTCCTTGGGGGTGGTCACGGCGACGGTCAGCCCCTGGCGACCGATCGGCGCCGACCGCGACACCGAGAGGGCGGCGCCCTCGAAGCGCAGGCCGAGCGCGGCGATCGCCTCCTCGACGGTGAGACCGGTCGTCCAGTAGGTGCGCTCCTCGCCGTCCACGGCCACGGTGAACGGCCGGCCGTACCGCACCGTCACCGTGCCGCCGTCGGCCACGCTCTCGCCCACGGCGGGCGACACGAAGTCCCGCTCGCCCACCTCGACGCCCGCTTCCGCCAGGGCGTCGGAGACCTCGCTGCCGAGGAAGCTCACCTGCTGGGTCCGCCCGTCGACGTCGACGGTGACGGTCCGGTCGAGCAGGGCGACGGTGGCGAGCGTCGCCAGCACCACCGCGAGCGCCGAGGCCGCCGCGGCGGCCCGGACCACGAGGCCCCGCCGGGACCGGCCGAGGAGCACCGCGGCGAGGCGATCCCGCCCGCCGTCGTCGTGGGGGTCGGCGTCCGGCGCCCGGCGGGCGCCCGGCGGCG
>JBHJOJ010000266.1:0-3489 GCA_050329835.1 Kineosporiaceae bacterium
CTTGCGGGCACGTGTCCGAGGCTTGGCTTCGGTCTCGGCGTCGACCACGTAGCCCTGGCGCTCGAAGTACGCCAGCGCCGCGGGGTCCTCGACGCCGGTCGCCACGCCGCCCGCGAACCGGACGCCGACGACGGTGCCGGTAAACCCCTCGGCGGGGGTGCGCACGGTCGCCACGGTCACTGCACCTTGACGTTCCGCAGCACCGCAGCCGCCTTCGTGGCCTTGAGCGCCACGGCGACCGGACCCATCTCGACCTCGCCGGTCTTGACCGCCTTGGCCGAGGAGAAGTCCGGCAGCCACGTCTGCACGAGCGGGGCACCCGCCATCGAGACCCCGTGGAGCCCGTCGAGACCGACGCGGACCGCGTAGATGTCGGTCAATCCGGGCGTCGAGACCCCCCCGATGGTGCGGGTGACGATCGGGATGATCGGCGTCGCCGACCCCGCCTTGTCGCCGGGGTCGGCGAACAGGATGCCGCCGAGGGACTCCCGGACGATCGGGCGCCCGTTGGCCCCCACGAGGTCCGCCGCGGGCTCGCGGACGTACTGGCCCGAGCGGCGGGCGATGCTGCGGATGCGGCCCATCGCGCGAGCGTTGGCGATCAGCATGGTCGGGGTGCCGTCGAGCGCGGACAGCAGGGCGTCCAGCTCGTCGAGCGCGGCGTGTGCCCCGTCGTCGGTGGTGAGGGTCGTCCAGTCCTTGACCGTCGTGGTACCGATCTCGGTGGAGGACCCCGTGAGGGCCTTGTCGACGCCGTCGAACCCGTTGGCGTCGACAGCCACGTCCCCAGTGATCACGGAGTCCTGGAACTTCGTCCGGGTCGCCTTGATCTTCTGGTTCAGGTTGATCGCGACGGCGCCGCTGGCCGCGGGACCCACGCGACCGATGACGCGGTCGACCTCGAAGCTCCCACCCAGGGCCGCCAGCTCCACAGTGACGTGGGCCGTCTGGACCTCCGTGGGGGCGTACTCGGTGTTGAGCGCCCGGAAATCGGCCGTCGGCTGCGTGGTGAGCCGACGGTAGCCGTAGACCGGGGTGCCACCGCCCCCACTCGGGTTCACGGCGTCGTCGAAGACGAGGTTGTCGAGGATCACCGACTCCTTGCGGAACTCGTCGATCACCGCCACGTCGAGGTCGGTCTGAGCATTGAGCTTGGCCTGGGCCAGCGACACTGGCATGTCAACTCCTGGGGGTGTACGCCCGGGTCACCGCGTCCATGAGGGACACCGGCCCGGTGCTCGTGCGACGGGGGGAGCCGCTGCCGGCGTCCACGGTGCTCGGCCCACCGACCAGGGGGGTCCGCAGCGCCGGGTTGGCCTTGACGGCGTTCTTCGCGGCCTCGGTGACCTTCGCCAGGAAGTCCGAGGCCTGAGGGTCGAGCGTCGACACCTCCGCCAGGAAGGTCCGGCTGTCCGTCAGCGCGGCGGGGCTGCCGCCGTGCTGATCGGCACCACGATAGACGGCCAGCTCGACGGCGGCCGTGCGCTGCGCGTGGCGGGCGGCCGTGAGCTGCGCCGCCACGGCCTCCTCCGACGGCGGCTCGTCACCGGCCCCACCGAGGGCCTTGGTCAGCGTCGCCAGCAGGTCGACCTTGGCGGCCTCAGCGGCTTCGGCGCGCGCTTCGTCCCGGCTCTTGGTCCGGGCCGCCGCTGCCTCCCGGCGCAGCTTCGCGATCTCGGCCTGCATCTGCTCCGGCGTCAGCCCGGAGTCGACCGGGTCGCCCTCGACGGGCGGCGCTGCTGCGGGCGGCGCTGCTGCGGGCGGCGCTGCTGCGGGCGGTGCGGGCAATGCGAACGGCGCGGGCGGTGCTCCCCCGTCACCCGGGCCGCCAGGACCCGCAGGCTGATCATCCATGTGGATCAGCGTAGCGCCGCCTCCACGGCACGCCGGGCTGAGACGACCTCGGGTGCCCGGGACGCCAGACCGAGGTCGGCCTGCTCGCGGCGACGCTGCCGGACCAGGCCGGTCCGGTCGACATGGTCCCGGATCTCGGCCTGCACGCCGCGACGACGCGCGCGTGCCTGCGCGGCCAGCTCCGGTGTCACCGCGGCCTGCGCCCGGGACGCCCACTGCCGGGACCGTCGCTCCAGTGCCCGCAGCCGCGCCCGGGCCTCCTCGGCCCGGGGATCGTAGGTCGTCAGGTCGACCGCCGGGCGGGTGCCGGGCAGGTAGGCCACCGGGCGGCACCGGCAGCCGGGGTGCCGCCATCCGGCAGCCCGGGCGTCGTCGAGCGTCCCCTCGATCTCGACGACGACCAACCCGCTGCCGGTCACGCTCGGCACGAGCTGACGCCCGGTGGGTCCGGCGTCCCGGCGCAGCACCTTGCCAGCCCACTGCGCGCACTGCCGACAGGCACCGGAGCCGACGACGATCGTCACGAGGTCGAGCCCCGCGGCGGTCATCGTCGACTCGCTGCCGATGTCCCACGCCCTCCGGCTCGCCGTGCGCGTCGCCATCTCGACGTAGGTCGACGTCGACCACCGCCGTCCCGCGCTGTCGACGACCGGCGGGGCCGCGGAGTCGACGAGCACCTGCCAGGCGGCCGCAGCGCGGCGCTCCCCCGGCGCCCCGGTGACGAGGCCGAGCTGCGTCGAGAGGCTCACCGCCCGGCGATAGAGATCGTCCGGGCCTCGGGTCAGGGACCGCGTGACGTCGGACAGCGCACGGTCGAGGCGACGCTGCACGTCCTGCACCGCGAGCCCGGTCACGACGGGCAGCGCCAGCGCGTCGAGACGAGGGACGAGGAGGTCGGGCGCCCGGCGCCGGGCATCGGTCACCGTGACGTCGCCGGACGCCTCCCCCACGGCGAGTCCCTGCGCCACGGCCCACCGGGAGAGCGCGGGCGCCGTGACGTCGAGGGCGCGGGCCATGGCCTCCACGTCGCGGCGGACGGCGGCCAGCGACAGGGCACGCACGAGGTCGCGCTCCCCCGACTCCCACCCGGCGGCAAGGCGACGGGCCAGACGCTCCCGTACGAGCTGCTCGCCGAGACCGAGCACCCCGGCCACGGCTTGCGCCACGGCGGCGAGCGGGTCCCGCCCGTCGGGGATGCGGGTGACCACGGGAGTCAGACGGCGAGGGGGTCGACGACGGTCGCCGGGCGCTCGGACATCAGGCCGGCGACCTCCTGGGCGATCCGCGGGTCGTCCCAGTCGGGGTGGAGCATCCGGACCTTGGTCTCGGTGGTGACCGCGGACGCCGCGTCGAGCATCTGGAGCGTGCGGGCCACGACTTCGGGCTGCTCCTCCACGGCGTCGGCGTAGTGGACGTCCACCGCGTCGGCCGGGACGGCGGCGCCGGTGGCCACCGACAGCATCTTGGCGAGCAGCCCTGCGACGGCTGGGGTCTCGTGCCGCAGCTTGCGGGACCGCGTGAGGTAGCTGCGGCGCTCGCGAGCCGCGATCTCGGTCGCGGTCACCGCGGCCCCGCCGGCGTTGCGGGTCTCCCCCAGGGTGCCGGGGGAGTAGCCGGCAGTCCGGATGATCGTCG
>JBHJOJ010000267.1:0-37388 GCA_050329835.1 Kineosporiaceae bacterium
GCCGCCGCCGCGGCCCGCGACCCGGCCGCGCGGCTGGAGGCCGCCCACAGCAGTGCCGCGGCGGTGGTGGAGCGCCTCGGCGACCCCGCGGACTCCCGCGCCCGGGCGCGCATGACCAGTGCCATCGACAGCGACGACGGGCTCGAGGCGGCCGCCCGGTTGTGGGCGGCCGCGGCCCCGGTGTCGCTGCCGGGAGCGCTGTGGCGGCTGGTCGCGCTGCGGCACGGGGTCCGTCAGCACCCGGTGGAGGCCTCTCGCGACTTCGACGCCGGCCGGGCTCACGTACCCGTGGCCGAGGTCGTCGCCGGCGTGGCGGACCCGCCGGGTCCGCTGGAGGTGCTCCAGCTCGTTGACGACGTGCTCGCCGGGGTCGGGGGGGTGGACTTCGACACGACCCTCGAGCGGGCGGCGGCGTTCGCGAGGATCATGGCCGTGGGGCGGTCGTTCCGGGCCGACGACCTGGACCGGCAGCCGGGCGCCGGGGCGCCGCCCGGGCCCGGCCGTGGCGCGGGGCGCGGCGAGGCGGACCCCGACGACGCCACCCGCCTCACCCGCTCCGCGGCCGCGCTCGTCACGACGGCCGGCCACCTCGAGGCCGCGGCCCGGGCGTGGCGCACCGGGACCCTGGACTGAGGTGGACGATGGTGCGCCGGGCCGGGAGCGCCTCACGGCGCGTGGCCGCTCGAGGCGGCGGATGATGGAGCCCGGGGCTGCCGCGGCCCGGCGCCCGCCCACGGTAACCCAGCCGCCGCCGTCGTGCGCCCGCCGTCCGGGGGGACATCGGGCTGGTGCGACCCGGCGGGGGCGGGCGTGACCGCACTGCTGGTGGCTGCGGAGGTCGCCGCCGGGGTCGTCATCGGCGCGGTCGTCGGGCTGCTCGGCGGCGGCGGCGCGATCCTCACCCTGCCGACGCTCGTCCTCGTCTTCGGGGTCGACCCTCGCGGCGCCACCACCACCTCCCTGGCGGTGGTGGCCGTCGCCGCCCTGGTCGGACTGGCGGTGCACGGGCGGGCCGGCCTGGTGAGCTGGCGCATGGGCGGGGTCGTGGGCGGGCTGGGGACCGTGGCCGCGGTCGGCGGGTCCCTGCTCTCGGCGGCAGTCCCCGGGCAGGTGCTCCTGATCGTGTTCGCAGGCCTGCTCGTGGTCGCCGGGGTCACCATGCTCCGCCCGCGCCGGGAGGCGCCCCCCGGGCCGCCGCCCCGCACCAGGCGCCTGCCCGTCCGAGTGGCCGTGGTGCTGGTGGCCGCCGGGATCGGGCTGGTGACGGGCTTTCTCGGGGTGGGCGGGGGGTTCCTCGTCGTGCCGGCGCTGGTCCTGCTCCTCGGCGTGCCGATGAACCGCGCCGTCGGCACGTCGCTGCTCGTGCTGCTGGTCAACGCGCTGGCGGGGCTGGGGACCCGGCTGGTCGTCCCCTTCCCCGGGGTCGACCTCACCGTCACGCTGCTGGTGACGGCGGGGGCCGCGGTCGGCGCGGTGGCCGGGGCGCTGGTGTCCCACCGGCTGCCGGCGACCGCCCTGCGCCGGCTGTTCGGCGGGCTCGTGCTCGCCGTCGCCGTCGCCACCCTCGTCCAGGCCCTGCGCGGCGGGTGACCGGGCCGCGGGTGACCGGGCGGCCCGGCAGGATGCGCGGGTGACCGACCCGCTGCCCGTGCCCGTGGCGCCCGGCCCTCGGGGCGGGCCGTCCGGGCCCCGCGCCCCCGGGGCCCGGTCCACCGGAGCAGTGCTGGTCGGGCTGGCGGTCGCACTGTTCTCGCTCAACGCGGGGACCTCCGCGGTGGTGCTGGGGGCCGGCGTCACCCCGGAGGCGCTCGCCGCCGTCCGCGCCCTCGGCACCGCCGCGGTGCTCGGGGCCGCCCTGCTGGCCACCGGACGGATCGGGACGCTTGCCGTTCCGCGCCGCCAGTGGCCATGGATCCTGCTGTACGGGGCGGGCGGGGTCGCGCTGGTCCAGTGGGCCTACTTCGTCGCGATCGACCGGCTGCCGATCGGGCTGGCACTGCTGCTGGAGTACCTGGCGCCGCTGGTCATCGCCCTCGTGGCGCGGTTCTGGCTGCGCCGGGCGGTGTCCCGCCTGGTCTGGCCGGCGCTCGCGCTGGCGCTCGGCGGGCTGGCCCTGGCGACCCGGGTGCCGGGCGGCGGACTGGACCCGGTGGGCGTCGCGGCCGGGCTCGTCGCTGCTTCGGCCTTCGCCGTGTACTTCCTGGTCGGAGAGCGCCTCGTCACCGAACGGGACGCCCTCAGCACGACCTTCTGGGGCTTCGCCGTCGCCGCGGTCGTCAGCGTGGTCCTGGCGGCGCCCGCGCTGCCGGACGCCGTCCGGGTCTCCGCCGAGCGGGCCGTCCTCCCGCCCGCCCTGGGCGGGGCGGCGGTTCCGGTCTGGATGCTGCTGGGCGTCGTCGTGCTGCTGGGGACGCTCGCGCCGTTCGCCGCGGTGACGGCGGCGCTGCGCCGGCTGCCGGCCACGCTGGTGTCGATCATCGGCACCGGCGAGGTGGTGGGGGCGGCCGCCGTGGCGTGGTGGTGGTTCGGCCAGACCCTGTCGGCGGTGCAGGCAGCGGGTTTCGCGCTGGTGGTGTCCGGCGTGGTGCTCGCCCTCCTGGCGCGCGGGGACCGCTGAGCCGAGCCTGCCTGGGCAGCGCGATCGGGCACTGGCAAGGTGAGCGCCGTGAGCGCCTCCCCCGCCGACCTGGCCCGCCGGTTCCCGCCCGGCTTCCTCTGGGGGGCGGCCACCGCGTCCTACCAGATCGAGGGCGCGGCGACGGAGGACGGACGCGGCCCGTCGATCTGGGACACCTTCAGCCGGGTCCCGGGCGCCGTGCTCGACGGCGACACCGGCGACGTCGCCACCGACCACTACCACCGCGTCACCGAGGACGTGGCCCTCATGGCAGACCTGGGACTGCGGGCGTACCGGTTCTCCGTGGCCTGGCCACGGGTGCAGCCGGCGGGCTCGGGGCCGGTCAACCCGGCGGGGCTGGACTTCTACTCCCGCCTCGTCGACGCCCTGCTGGACCGGGACATCACACCGGTCGCCACCCTTTACCACTGGGACCTGCCGCAGCCGCTGGAGCACGCCGGCGGCTGGCCGGTGCGCGACACTGCCGAGCGCTTCGCCGAGTACGCGGGGGTCGTCGGGCGGGCGCTCGGCGACCGGGTGGGGCTGTGGACGACGTTCAACGAGCCCTGGTGCACGGCGTTCCTGGGCTACGCCGCCGGCGTCCACGCACCCGGCCGGACCGACCCGGCGGCGGCGCTGGCCGCCGCGCACCACCTCAACCTGGCCCACGGCCTGGGTGTCCAGGCGCTGCGGCGGGAGGCGCCCGGCCGCCCGGTCTCGGCGGTGCTCAACGTCCACCTGGTGCGCCCCGCCGGGGACGGCGCCCCCGACGTCGACGCCGCCCGTCGGGTGGACGCCGTGGGCAACCAGGTCTTCCTCGGGCCGATGCTCCGCGGCCGCTACCCGGACGACCTGCTCGCCGACACCGCCGCGATCACCGACTGGTCGTTCGTCCACGACGGGGACGCCGCGACCGCCCACGCCGGCGGGGTGGACCTGCTCGGCGTCAACTACTACACCCCCACCGTCGTCGGGCACTGGGACCGGTCGGGGCCGCGACGGGCCGCCGACGGCCACGGCGGCGGCCCCTCGCCCTGGCCGGGCTGCGACGACGTCGAGTTCCTGCCGCAGGACCGCCCGGTCACCGACATGGGGTGGCCGGTGGACGCCTCCGGCCTCACCGAGCTGCTGACCCGGCTGGGCCGGGCGTTCCCCGGGCTGCCGCTGCTGGTCACCGAGAACGGCGCCGCCTGCCCCGACGACGCCCGGCCCGAGGGCCCGCTGGCCGACGCCGACCGGACCGCCTACCTGGCGGACCACGTGGCGGCCGTGGCCGACGCCCGCGACGCCGGGGTCGACGTCCGCGGCTACCTCGTGTGGTCGCTGCTGGACAACTTCGAGTGGGCGTACGGGTACCGGAAGCGGTTCGGCATCGTCCGGGTCGACTACCCGACCGGGGAGCGGACCCTCAAGGACAGCGCGCGCTGGTACCGCGACCTCCTCGCGGCGGCCCCGCGGTGACCCACGCCGGCGAGGCCCACCGCGGCGACGTCGGCGGGCGGCTCAACTGGTTGCGGGCGGGTGTGCTCGGGGCGAACGACGGCATCGTGTCGGTGGCCGGTCTGGTCGTCGGGGTGGCCGGGGCGACGTCGAGCCGCACCGCCATCGTCGTCGCCGGGGTCGCGGGACTGGTATCCGGGGCGTTCTCCATGGCGGGCGGGGAGTACGTCTCGGTCAGCACCCAGCGCGACACGGAGCGGGCGCTGCTGGACAAGGAGCGCCGGGAGCTGGCCGAGATGCCCGAGGCCGAGCTGGCCGAGCTCGCCGAGATCTACGAGGCCAAGGGGATCAGCCCGGACCTCGCCCGCCGCGTCGCCGAGGAGCTCACCGCGCACGACCAGCTGGGCGCGCACGCGGAGGCCGAGCTCGGCATCGACCCCGACGCGCTCACCAGCCCGTGGCAGGCGGCGGGGGCGTCGTTCCTCGCCTTCGTGCTGGGGGCGGCGCTGCCCCTGGTCGCGATCACCGTGCCGCCCGCCCCCTGGCGACTGGCCGCGTGCGTCCTCGCGGTGGTCGTCGCCCTCGTCGCCACCGGGGTCGCGAGCGCCCGTCTCGGCGGGGCCCGGGTGCCCCGGGCCGTCACCCGCAACGTCGGGCTGGGGACGCTCGCGATGGCCGTGACGTACGGGATCGGGAGCCTCGTCGGCACCCAGGTGTGATGGCCTGCGTGCCGCTCGGCGGTCCCCCGAACGAGTGAACATCTCGAACATGTGTTCGAGAATTCCGGTGCTCGTGGCACGCTGAGGCGGTGGCGTACGGCGGGATGCGCGGCACCGGGGTGCCCCTCGGGGAGCGGGCACTCGCCCGATCGGGCACGGCGCCGCTCCCGGCCCGGGAGCCGGCGGGAGGCCGCGAGGGCCGGGCCGACCCCCCACTGCACTGCTGGGTGAACCACTCGGGCGACCCGGCCGCCCCCCGCTCGCCCGGCGTCCTCGTGGAGTGGCGGCACCGGGACGAGCGCTGGTGGGGCCTCGTCGTCTTCGTGACCGACGACGGCGGGCACCCGGCGGTCGTCACCCGGCTGCTGCCTGCCGGGGTGCTGTCGCCGGCATGACCGGCGGCATACCCCTCAGTCGGCGAGGAAGTCCAGCAGGGCGGCGTTCACCTCGTCGGGATGGGTGGCCAGCAGGCCGTGGGGGGCGCCCTCGACCACGACGAGCCGGCTGTCGGGCAGCATCTCGTGGGACCGGCGGCCGGACACCTCGAACGGCACGATGGCGTCGGAGTCCCCGTGGAGGACCAGGGCCGGGACGGTGACGGCAGCCATCTCGGCCCGGAAGTCGGTCGTCGAGAAGGCGGCGATGCAGTCGAGGGTGCCCTTCGGCGAGGCCTCGCTCGCGATCCGCCAGAAGTAGTGCCGTGCGGGCTCGCTCAGCAGTTCGGGGCGTCGGTCGACGCCGAAGAACCCCTTGGTGAAGTGGTCGAGGAAGGCCAGCCGGTCCCCCTGGACCCCGGCCTGCAGCCCCTGGAGGGTGGCGTCGTCGACCCCGCCCTCGGGGTTGTCGTCGCCGCGGTACAGGTAGGGGGGCACCGCCGCCACGAGGGCCGCGGACCGGACCCGGTCGGCGCCGTGGCGGGAGAGGTACCGGACGACCTCGCCGCCGCCCATCGAGAAGCCGACGAGGGTGGCGTCGCGCAGGTCGAGGTGGTCGACGAGCGCGGCCAGGTCGTCGGCGAAGGTGTCGTAGTCGTAGCCCGTCCACGGCTGCGACGACCTCCCGAAGCCCCGCCGGTCGTAGGTGACGACCCGGTGCCCGGCGGACACCAGCGCGGGTACCTGGCGTTCCCAGGTGCGGCCGCTGAGCGGCCAGCCGTGGATGAGGACGACCGGTCGCCCGGCACCGTGGTCCTCGTGGTAGATCTCGACGGGGGCCCGTTCCGCCGGGCCGGCGACGCTGACGTACGGCACGGGCCCAGACTGGCGCAGCGGGCGCGGGCCCGCCAGGGCGGCGTCGAGCACCGGCCCGTCGGGGCAGCGCCGGTGTCCCGGACGACATGGCGCCGCCGCCCCGGCCACGTCAGACTGCCGCCATGGTCATCGCCCGCCCGCAGAGCGCTCGCGACTACGACCTCGTCGTCATCGGCTCCGGTCCCGGCGGTCAGAAGGCCGCCATCGCCGCCGCCAAGCTCGGCCGGAAGGTCGCCGTCGTCGAGCGCAAGCACATGGTGGGCGGGGTGTGCATCAACACCGGGACCATCCCCAGCAAGACGCTGCGCGAGGCGGTCGTCTACCTCACCGGGATGTCGCAGCGGGACATGTACGGGGCGAGCTACCGGGTCAAGAGCGAGATCACGGTGGAGGACCTGTTCGCGCGGACCCAGCACGTCATCGGCCGCGAGACCGAGATCATCCGCGCCCAGCTCATCCGCAACCACGTGGACCTGCTGACCGGGACGGCCCGGTTCGCCGACCCGCACACGCTCACCGTGACCGGCGACCCCGGGCACCCGTCGGCGACGGTGACGGCCGACCACGTCGTGGTCGCCACCGGCACCGCCCCCGCCAGGCCCGCGACCGTGCAGTTCGACGAGCGGCGGGTCGTCGACTCCGACGGCGTCCTGCAGCTCGAGGACGTGCCGAACTCCATGGTCGTCGTGGGGGCCGGGGTGATCGGGGTGGAGTACGCATCGATGTTCGCCGCCCTGGGCACCCGGGTGACCATCGTCGACAAGCGGCCCCGGATGCTCGACATCTGCGATCCCGAGATCGTCGAGTCGCTCAAGTTCCACCTTCGCGACCTCGCCGTCTCGTTCCGCCTCGGTGAGGAGGTCGCCGCGGTCGAGTCGGCCGACCACGGCACCGTGACGACCCTGGCCTCGGGCAAGCGGATCGCCGCCGACACCGTCATGTACTCGGCGGGACGCCAGGGCCAGACCGCCGACCTGGACCTGGCGGCGGCCGGGCTGGAGGCCGACGCGCGCGGACGCATCGTCGTGGACGAGCAGTACCGGACCGCGGTCCCGCACATCTACGCGGTCGGCGACGTCATCGGGTTCCCCGCACTGGCCGCCACCTCGATGGACCAGGGCCGCCTGGCCGCCTACCACGCGTTCGGCGAGCCGGCCCGCGACCTCATGTCCTTGCAGCCCATCGGGATCTACACGATCCCCGAGATCTCGTACTGCGGGCGGACCGAGGAGGACCTCACCGGGTCCGCGATCCCCTACGAGGTGGGCGTCGCCCGCTACCGCGAGCTGGCCCGCGGCCAGATCGTCGGCGACTCCTACGGCATGCTCAAGCTGCTGGTCCACCTGGAGACCCGGGAGCTGCTCGGGGTCCACGTCTTCGGCACCGCCGCCACCGAGCTCGTCCACATCGGCCAGGCCGTCATGGGCTGCGGCGGGACCGTCGACTACCTCGTCGACACCGTCTTCAACTACCCGACCCTCTCGGAGGCGTACAAGGTCGCGGCGCTGGACGCGACGAACAAGCTGCGCCAGGTCGCGCGGTTCTCGACCTGACACGGCGGGCACGGCGCCCGCGGCCGGCGGTCATCCGGGACGGTCGCCGGCGGCGGCGCCGGCCAGGAGGAGGTCCACGACCCGTGCGGGGTCCGCCGGCGAGGACCGCCCGGGGGGCAGGAGCCCGAACATGAGGGGCGCCGTCAGGAGTTCCGACAGGAGGACGAGGTCGACGTCCGCCCGGAGTTCGCCCCGGCGGACCCCCGCCTCCAGCTCGGCCAGGAGCTGGTCGCGTCGCGGCTCGACGAACCGCTCCCCGCAGCGGCGCGTGACGGCCGGGTGGCGGTCGCCCTCGACCGCGAGCCGCCCCACCATGAGGGCCGACCGCCTCGCCGCCTCGTCCAGGTCCACGGAGGCGAAGAGCTCCGCCAGGCGCTCGCGCAGCCCGCGACCCGTCGGGACGGGCAGCCGGACGGGTGCGGCGTCGATGGCGGCGAGGACGATGGCCTCCTTCGTCCGCCACCGCCGGTAGACGCTCTGCCGGCTGACCCCGGCCTGAGCCGCCAGGTCGGCCACGCTGATGCCGTCGACACCCCGCTCGAAGAACCACGCCAGCGCGAGCGGGAGCACCGCCTCGTCCACGCGCTGCTCCCTGGGCCTGCTCATCGTCGCTCCTGTGAAGTCCCTGAGTAACGGTGCAGCATTGTTGCGGAACGGACTCCGGCTGCCTAGCGTCGTTCGCGTACAGCACTGTCTCGTAACGACCGACGACACCGACCGGGAGGTCCATCGTGAACGAATCCACGCGACCCGATGTCAGGACCCGCCGACCGTGGCGGCTCGCCGCCGCCGGCGCGGCACTGCTCGTGAGCGTGTCCGGCGTGGCCGTCGCGGGCGCGGCCGCGGCGACGCCCGGCAGCGGAGAGGAGCGCCAGGCGGCGGGGCCGCAGCGGTGCAGCACGGTGGACGAGGAGCGCAACCTCGCCACCTTCCAGGAGTACCTCGACACGCTGCTGTCCGGCGACGGCGAGGCCGCCCAGGCGTTCTTCTCCGAGGACGCGGTCGTCGAGGTGCACGGGTCCGTCCCCATGGCGGGGACGTACTCGGTGCAGGACGGCTCCTACGGCGAGGTCATGGCCCAGTACTGGCAGGCCCCCACCGGGGACGCCGCGCCCGCGGAGCCCGAGCTGTGGGCCGACTGCGACCAGGTGATCCTGCGGGGGCCGTTCGAGCGGACGGCGACCACCGGGGTCGAGGTCGACACCACGGTCATCGAGTACTTCACGTTCGACGACTCCGGGCTCATGGTGCGGGACGACTTCTACTTCACCGACACGGTCGTGGTCGCCGAGGCGCTGGCCGGGTGACCCGCGGCCCCGTGGCATCCCGGGCCGGGGCCGGAATGCCACGGGGCCGGGCCGCGTTGCAGCGGGCGACGAAGTAGTTGACGATGAAACTACTTCCGGATCGTCAGGAGGCCGACATGCCCGCCGTCACCGCCGACACCGTGGTCCTCCCCCGGGTCGCCACGTCCCCGGAGGCCGCGGTCCGCCCCACCCGCGGCATCACCACCGCGCCCCGCGGCTACGAGGGCGAGGGGTTCCCGGTCCGGCGGGCCTTCGCCGGCGTGGACCCGCGCGACCTCGACCCGTTCATCCACCTCGACCAGATGGGCGAGGTCGAGTACGCCCCCGGCGAGCCCAAGGGCACGCCCTGGCACCCGCACCGCGGCTTCGAGACCGTCACGTACATGATCGACGGCGCGATGCAGCACCAGGACTCCCACGGCGGGGGCGGGCTCATCACCGACGGCGCGACCCAGTGGATGACCGCCGGCGGCGGGATCCTCCACATCGAGACCCCGCCCGAGGAGCTCGTCGTGTCGGGCGGCTTGTTCCACGGCTTCCAGCTGTGGGTCAACCTGCCGGCCGCCGACAAGATGCGTGCGCCGGGCTACCAGGCCCTGGAGGGCGGCGACGTCACGCTGCTCGCCTCGCCCGACGGCGGTGCCCTGCTCCGGCTCATCGCCGGCGAGGTCGACGGCCACCGCGGCCCCGGGTCGACCTTCACCCCGATCACGCTGGTGCACGCCACCGTCGCCCCGGGCGCCCGGATGGACCTGCCGTGGCGGCCGGACTTCAACGCCCTGGTGTACGTGCTGTCCGGTACCGGGCGGGTCGGCAAGGGCGGCGAGGCGGTCCGCGCCGGCCAGCTCGCCGTCCTCGGGGCCGGCGGAGTGCTGCGGGTCGAGGCGGACCCCCGCCAGGACAGCCGGACCCCGGCACTGGACGTCCTGGTCATGGGCGGTCGGCCGATCCGCGAGCCGATCGCCCACTACGGGCCGTTCGTCATGAACACCCGCGACGAGCTGGTCCAGGCGGTCGAGGACTACCAGGCCGGGCGGCTGGGGGTCATCCCCGAGGGGGCTCTGATGCCCCACACCACGCGCTGAGCCGATCGCGTCGCGGCCCCGCGGCGCCTACGGTGGCGTTTCGTGCGCCGCCGACTTGCCGCCCCACCCACCGGGCTCGCCGCCGCCGGGGTGGCGGCCGCCCTGCTCGCGGGCTGCACCCTCGAGGTCGGGGACGCCCGGGGCGGCGACGACGGCCGGGACGCCGAGGAGGCCGTCGCGCAGGCCGTCGCGCAGGTGCCCGCCGAGGCCGTGACCGCGGTGCCCGGCAGCGGTGAGGTGGAGCTGGCGCTCGGTGCCTCCCGCCTGCTCCACCGCCGCGCACCGGTGGCCGTGGTGGCGGCCGAGGGCGACGTCGCCGGCCAGGCCGTGGCCGCGGCGGTGGCGGTGGCGCGCGCCGCGCCGCTGCTGGTGGTGCCGACGGCGAGCTCGACGGACGAGCCCGGTGAGACCACGGCCGACGGGTCCGGCGACGCCTCCCCCACCGGGCCCGCCGACGACCCGGCGGCGGCCGTCCGGGAGGAGCTGTCCCGGCTGGGAACCGACGCCGTCCTCGCCGTCGGGGACGAGGCGGGCGCGGGGGTGACCGGGCGGGCGGAAGGGAGGGCGGGCGACGCCGGCGGCCTCGCGGTGTCCGTGGTGTCCACCTCCGGGTCCGCGTCCGAGGGTGCCGCGGGTCTCGAGGAGGTCGCGGGCGTGACGCTGGGCGAGCCCGCGGCGACCCCGGCCGCCGAGGCCGTCGCCGCCGTCGCCGCCCTCGACCCGGACACCCCGGCCCTGCCCGTCGTCGAGGCCGATCCCGGGCCGGCGGCCGCTCCGACGACCGGGGAGACCGCGGCGGACCGGGAGCCCCTGCCCGCCACCGTCGCGGGCACGCGCGCCGCCGGCACCGTGGTCCTCGCCTCCGGTGCGCCGGAGTGGCTCGCCGCGGTCGCCACGGCCCGGGCCGCCGGCGCCGACGTCGTGGTCCTCGACGAACCCGACCCGCGCACCTCGCCCGAGGCGATCGCCACCCTGGCCGCCGCCGACGGCCCGACGGTGGCCCTCGGCGACGCCTTCGGCGCCCCGGACCTGCTGGCCCGCCGCCTGGAGACCGCCGCGACCGGGGTGGAGCTGCCCGGCGGCGGGCAGGTGCTGTTCCCTCACCGCCGGTTCGTCGCGCTGTACGGAAGCCCGGGGGTCCCGGCGCTGGGATCGATGGGCGAGCAGCCGGCGGCCCAGGCGATCCAGCGGGCGCAGCGGCAGGCGGCGGAGTACCGGGCGCACAGCCCCGAGCCCGTCGTGCCCGCCTTCGAGATCATCACCACGGTGGCGTCCGGGGTGCCCGGGGACGACGGCGACTACTCCTACCCGATCGAGGCGGCGGCCCTGCGGGACTGGGTGGACGCCGCCCGGGAGGCGGGGATCTACGTGGTGCTGGACCTGCAGCCGGGGCGCACGGACTTCCTCACCCAGGCCCGGCAGTACGAGGAGTACCTGCGCGAGCCGCACGTCGGGCTGGCGCTGGACTCGGAGTGGCGGCTGGAGCCGGACCAGGTGCACCTGCGGCAGATCGGCTCGGTGCCGGCAGCCGAGGTGAACTCGGTGGCGGCGTGGCTGGCGCAGCTCACCGCCGAGAACGACCTGCCGCAGAAGCTGCTGCTGCTGCACCAGTTCAAGCTGTCGATGATCACGGAGCGGGAGACGCTCGACCTGACCCACGACGAGCTGGCCGTCATGATCCACGCGGACGGGTTCGGGACACCGGGCCAGAAGCTCGACACCTGGCGGGTGCTGCGGCAGGGCGCCCCGCCGGTGTGGTGGGGGTGGAAGAACTTCTACGACGAGGACCGGCCGACGATGACACCCGCCGAGACGATGGCGATCGACCCCCCGCCCTGGTTCGTGTCGTACCAGTAGCGCGCCGGCGGTCCGTCACCCGAAGCGGTCCGCCCGCACCACCCGGACCTCGCTCACCCAGGCCACGACGGAGTAGTGCGGGAAGTAGTCCCGGTCGAGGATCTCGAGGATCCGGTCGGCGACCCGCCGCGACACCAGGGTCTCGACCCGGACGTTGGGCCCGGCCCACTCGCTGGGGCCCACGAACGCCCCGCCGCGCCCCGTCCCGGGGGTGATGGTCCAGCCGCGGGCGCCCGCGGCCTCGAGGTCGCGCAGCAGCCGGTGCTCGACGACCGCCTCGGCGACGATCGTCAGGCACGTCGTGGGGTGGGTCTGCATCGCGGCCTCCTCAGCCGAGGACCCGGGCCAGCGCCAGGTACAGCGGGATGCCCAGGACGATGTTGAAGGGGAAGGTGATCCCCAGGCTGGTCGTCAGGTAATAGGCGGGGTTGGCCTGCGGCAGCGCGAGGCGGACCGCGGCCGGGGCAGCGATGTACGAGGCGCTGGCGGTGAGCACGCCGAGCACGGCCGCCCCGCCCACGCTCAGCCCGACCGCAGTCCCGGCGAGCACCCCGAGTGCGCCGTTGACCAGCGGGATCACGATCGCCGCGACCACCAGGCCGGGCCCGGCGGCGCGCACGTCGCGCAGCTGGCGCCCGGCCAGCACCCCGAGGTCCAGCAGGAACAGCACCAGCACCCCGGGGAACAGCCCGACGAAGAACGGGGCGACGGCCTCGTACGCCGCCGGCTGGGTGAGGGCGCCAACCGCCAGCCCGCCGGCGAGCAGCAGGATGCTCCGCCCGGTGAGGACCTCCCGCACCGCCTCGCCCCGCCGGATGCCGGCGACCGCCGTCGCCGACCCGGCCAGCAGGAGTCCGACGAGGATGCCCGGCACCTCGAGCACGGCCAGCAGGGTCGCGGTGTACGGCTCGTACGGCAGGCCGCGGGTGTCGAGCAGGGTGAGCGCCGCGGTGTAGGTGACGAGCGAGGTCGACCCGTAGTGCGCGGCCACCGCCGCCCGGTCGACCGGGGCGAGCCGGGTGAGGACGCGCAGCCCGGCCCACGCGACCAGCGGGGTGAGCACCCCGAGCGCGACCGCCGCGACCAGGGGCAGCGCGATCTCGCCGAGGCCCGCCTCGCGCAGCCCCTGGCCTCCCTTGAGGCCGATCGCCAGGAGCAGGTACGACGACAGCGCGGTGTGCACCGCGTCCGGCAGCCGGACGTCGCTGCGGAGCAGGGCCGCCCCGACGCCGAGCAGGAAGGCGAGGACGGCGGGGGTCGACAGCGTCTCCAGCGGCCCCACGGGGTCCTCCCGATCCGAGCAGGTCCGGCCGGTGGGCATCATGGCAGGGTGACGACCGTGACCGAGACCGGAACGCCCGCGCCCGGCCCCACCCTGGCCGCCCGGCCGCAGGACGACCTCTTCCGGGCCGTCAACGGGGAGTGGCTCGCCACGTCGACCATCCCGGACGACCGGGCGACGTTCGGCACGTTCAGCGAGCTGCACGACCGGGCCGAGGCGGACGTCCGGGCCATCATCGAGGAGGCCGCGGCCTCGCCGGCGCCGCCCGGCTCGCCGGAGCGCATGGTCGGCGACCTGTACGCCTCGTTCATGGACACCGCGGCCCTGGACCAGCTGGGGACCGCCCCGCTCGGTCCGCTGCTGGAGCGCGTCGGCACCGTGGTGGACGCCGAGTCGCTGCTGGGCGTGACCGGGGAGCTGCAGCGCGAGGGTGTGGACGGCCTGGTCGACGTCGGGGTGTGGATCGACCGGGGCGACCCGACGCGCTACGTCCTGCACGCCGGCCAGGGTGGGCTCGGGCTGCCGGACGAGAGCTACTACCGCGAGGAGGGCCGGGCGGCGATCCGCGAGGCCTACGTCGCCCACATCGACCGGATGCTCGCCCTCACCGGGATCCAGCCACCGGGCGAGACCGACACCGCCGACGTGGCGCGCCGGGTGATGGCCCTGGAGACCCGCCTCGCGGCAGCGCACTGGGACGCCGTCGCCTGCCGGGACGCCGTGCGGACCTACAACCTGCTCTCCGGCGACGCGGTCGAGGCGTCGCTGCCCGGGTGGGGGGCCTGGCTGCTGGGGCACGGGGTCCCCGCGGCGGCCCGGGCGGAGGTCGTCGTCGCCCAGCCGGACGCCCTGGAGGCGTTCGCGGCGGCGCTGCGCGAGGTGCCCGCGGCGGACTGGCGCGCCTGGCTGACCTGGCACGTCGTCCGGTCGTTCGCCCCCTACCTGACCGACGAGGTCTCCGCCGCCAACTTCGCGTTCTACGGCACCACACTCATGGGGGCGCCGCAGCAGCGTGACCGGTGGAAGCGCGGGGTCGGGCTCGTCGAGTCGCTGCTCGGCGAGGCGGTGGGCCGGCTGTACGTCGAGCGGCACTACCCGCACGAGGCGCACGAGCGGATGACCCGGATGGTGGACGCGCTGGTCGAGGCGTACCGGGAGCGGCTGGCGACCCTGGAGTGGATGGATCAGGAGACCCGCGAGCGGGCCCTGGCGAAACTGGCGGCCTTCACCCCGAAGATCGGGATGCCGGTGCGGTGGCGGGACTACTCGGCCCTCGTGGTCGACGAGGCGGACCTCGTCGGGAACGTGCGGCGGGGGTCGGCGTTCGAGACCGACCGATGGCTGAACCGGATCGGCGGGCCGGTGGACCGCGACGAGTGGTTCATGACGCCGCAGACCGTCAACGCCTACTACAACCCGGCGATGAACGAGATCGTCTTCCCGGCGGCGATCCTCCAGCCGCCCATGTTCGACCTCGAGGCGGACGACGCGGACAACTACGGCGGCATCGGCGCCGTCATCGGTCACGAGATCGGCCACGGCTTCGACGACCAGGGGTCGCGCTACGACGGCGACGGGGCGCTGCGCGACTGGTGGACGGCGCAGGACCGGGAGCGCTTCGAGGCCCGCACCGGGGTCCTGACCCGGCAGTACGCCGGCTTCGCCCCGTCGGAGGCTCCGGACGCCCGGGTCAGCGGCGAGCTCACCCTCGGCGAGAACATCGGCGACCTCGGCGGGGTCGAGGTGGCGCTGCACGCCTACCGGCTCTCACTGGGCGGGCGGGAGTCGCCGGTCGTCGACGGCCGCACCGGCGAGGAGCGGTTCTTCGAGGGCTGGGCCCGGATCTGGCGGACGCTGACCCGGGAGGAGGAGGCCCGGCGCCGACTGGCCATCGACCCCCACTCGCCGCCGGAGTTCCGGGCCAACGTCGTCCGCAACGTCGACGCCTTCCACGACACGTACGGCACGGAGCCCGGCGACCGGCTCTGGCTGGACCCGGAGGACCGCGTCCGCATCTGGTGATCCCGCCCCCCGTGGACGTTTGGACGGTTACGCACCCCTGAGACCCGCCCTCGGGGGACGTTCGGGCACTTACGCACCGCACCGCTGAGGCCAGCTCCCCAGGGGACCATGCGGACGGGGGTACGCACCCGTCAGCGACGCCGGAAGGGGTCGGCCAGCTGGCCCAGCCAGCCGCGGGAGTACGAGCCCTCCACCCCGTAGCCGGCCGGGAAGCGGTCGGGCAGGTGGAAGGTCCCGAACAGCCGGTCCCACATCGGGAGCAGGCCCGCGTAGTTCGTGTTGATCGCCGCGGGATCGTCGGCGTGGTGCCAGTGGTGGAAGTGCGGGGTCGCCCACCACCGCGACAGCCGCGGCATCCGCCACGACACGTTGGCGTGCGTGAGCAGCGCGGTCACCGCGACGATGACGCTGAGCCAGCCGGCCTGGTCGTCCGACACCCCGAGCAGCAGGGCCGGGAGCGCCCGGAAGAACCCGTCGAGCAGGCCGGGCAGCGGGTGGACCCGGGCGCCGGCCAGCCAGTCCAGCTCCTCGCTGGTGTGGTGGACCCGGTGGAAGCGCCACAGGAACGGCACCTCGTGCTGCAGCCGGTGCGAGACGTAGCCGGCGAGGTCGATGAGGACGAGACCGACGACGGCCTGCAGGACGAGCGGCAGCGAGGCGAGCCACGACGCGAACGGCCCGATCTCCGGCACCAGCGGGTCGAGCAGCACCATCGGCACCGCGGTGAGCAGTCCGAACACGGCGAGGCTCACGACCGCGTGGATGAGGTCGGTGGCGATGCCGGCGCGCAGCACCCGCTGCCCGCGGCGGCGCGGCATGAGCTTCTCCAGCGGCGTGACGACGACCAGGCCGATGACGACCGCGTACGCCAGCGGGTTCTGCACGACCAGGCCGACGACCAGGATCGCCGCCGCGAGGACCAGGCGGCCGGTGGTCTCGCGACCGGCCGGCCGGCCGGGGCCGGTCGCGAGCGGCACGGTCGCGTCGTCGGGCGGCGGCACCGGGGCCCAGAACATCGCTCCACCTCCTCGGTCGCAGGGCCCGCGACCCGGCGACCCGGCGACGGTGGCCCGGGCCCGTGACGTCCCCGTGAGCGGAGGATGAGACCTCGATGAGGATCGCCTGCCGGGCGTCGCGGGGGTCCTCCTACCCTCGACCCGTGACCACCGATGCCCCGGCGACCGCCCCGGACCTCGAGCGGCGGCTGGCCGCGGCGGTCCGGGGGCGGGTCGACCTCTCGGCCACCGCGCGCGGGCTCTACGCCACGGACGCCTCGAACTACCGTCACGTCCCGCTCGGCGTGGTGCTCCCGCTGGACGCCGAGGACGTCGTCGCCGCCGTCACGGCCTGCCACGACGCGGGCGTGCCGGTGACGGTGCGGGGCGGCGGGACCACGGTGGCCGGCAACGCCACCGGCCCGGGGGTCGTCGTCGACACCAGCCGGTACCTCACCCGGGTCCTCGCCGTCGACCCGTCGGCGCGCACCGCGACCGTGGAGCCCGGCGTCGTCCTGTCGCACCTCAACGCCGCCGTGGCGGCGCACGGGCTCCGGTTCGCCCCCGACCCGTCCACCCACGCCCGCTGCACGGTCGGCGGGATGATCGGCAACGACGCGTGCGGTCCCCGCTCCGTCGCCTGGGGCCGGACCGCCGACAACGTGGTGTCGCTCGACGTCGTCACCGCCGACGGCACCCGGATGACGGTCGGCGCGATGACCGCCGACCAGCAGGCGGCCGCCGCCGCCCGCCCCGGGCGGGAGGGCGAGATCCACCGCGGGCTGCGCGATCTCGTCGACGGCCACCTCGACCTGCTGCGCACGGCGTTCCCGCAGTTCCCCCGCCGGGTGTCCGGCTACGCCCTCGACGCCCTGCTGCCGGAGCGGGGACGGGACCTGGCGCGGGCCCTCGTCGGGACCGAGGGGACGTGCGTGGTCGTGCTCGCCGCGACCGTGCGCCTGGTCCCGGTGCCCGCCGCGGTCGCCCTCGTGGTCGCCGGCTTCGACGACGACGTCGCCGCCGCCGACGCCGTCCCGGCCCTGCTGCCGACCGGCCCGCTCGCGGTGGAGGGCATGGCCCGCGACCTCGTCGACACCTACGCCGCCCAGCGCCCCGACGGCGCCGCCGAGGCCGCGGCGCTGCCCTCCGGCGACGGGTGGCTCTTCGTCGAGGTTGGGGGCGACGACCCGGCGGCGGCGGCCGACGCGGCGAAGCGGACCGCCGACCTGCTGGCGACCCGGCCCGGGGCCCGCGGCACCGCCGTCGTCACCGACGCGGCGCTGCAGGCGCGCCTGTGGCGGATCCGGGAGGCGGGCGCGGGGCTGGCCACCCGGATGGCCGACGGCGCCGAGGCGTTCCCCGGCTGGGAGGACGCGGCAGTGCCCCCGGAGCGGCTGGGGGCCTACCTGCGCGGCTTCCGGGACCTGCTGGCCCGGCACGGCTACCGCGGGGTGTCGTACGGGCACTTCGGCGACGGCTGCGTCCACACCCGGATCGACTACGACGTCCTCACCCCCGCCGGTCGGGCCGGGTTCCGGCGGTTCGTCGAGGAGGCGGCCGACCTCGTCGTCGCCCACGGCGGCTCGCTGTCCGGGGAGCACGGCGACGGCCAGGCCCGCGGCGAGCTGCTGGCCCGGATGTACCCGCCTGAGGTGCTCCGGTCGTTCGCCGCGTTCAAGGCGGTCTGGGACCCGGCCGGGCGGCTCAACCCGGGGGTGATCGTCGATCCGCGGCCGCTCGACGCCGACATGCGGGTCGGCGCCCGCGCGGTGATCCCGGTCCGGGACGTCGCGTTCTCCTATCCCGAGGACCGCGGTGACTTCGCCCGGGCGGTGCGCCGCTGCGTCGGTGTCGGGAAGTGCCGGACCCACGCGGGCGGGGCGATGTGCCCCTCGTACCGCGCCACCGGGGAGGAGGAGCACTCCACCCGCGGTCGGGCGCACCTGCTGCTGGAGATGCTCGAGGGCGAGGTGGTCCGCGACGGGTGGCGCTCGCCGGAGGTGCGGGACGCCCTCGACCTCTGCCTGTCGTGCAAGGCGTGCGCGAGCGACTGCCCGGTCGAGGTCGACATGGCGACCTACAAGGCCGAGTTCCTCCACCACCACTACCGGGGCCGGCTGCGGCCCCGGGCGCATTACGCGATGGGCTGGCTGCCGCTGGTCGCCCGCGCTCTCACGCCGCTCGCGCCGCTGGTGAACGCCGTGGCGGCCTCGCCGCTCAAGGGCTTCGTGTCGTGGGCGGGCGGGCTGGCGCCGGAGCGGCCGCTGCCCCGCTTCGCCCGGCGCACGTTCCGCGCCTGGGCCCGCGGCCGCGGGCGGAGCCGCCCCGACGCCCGCGAGCGCGTCCTGCTGTGGCCCGACACCTTCACCGACCGCCTCTCCCCCGAGGTCGGGCGGTCCGCGACCCGGGTGCTGGAGGCCGCCGGCTACGGGGTGGACCTGCCCGACGGGTGGGTCTGCTGCGGGCTCACCTGGGTGTCGACCGGGCAGCTCGGCACGGCGCGCCGGGTGATGCGGCACACGCTGCGGCGGCTCGCGCCGCACGCCGCCGCGGGGACGTTCGTCGTGGGGCTGGAGCCGAGCTGCACCGCGGCCCTGCGCAAGGACGTCCCCGAGCTGCTGGGACCGGGCGACCCGCTGGCCCAGGTGGCGGACTGGCTGCGGACCCACACGCTGACCTTCGCCGAGGCCCTGGAGCGGGCGCTGGACCGCGACGACTCGTGGGCGCCGCAGGTGGGCGCGACCACGCTGCGCCAGACCCACTGTCATCAGTACGCCCAACTGGGCTCGGCGGCCGATCACCGGGTGATGGAGCGTCTCGGGGTGGCGAACGCCGACGTCCCGGCCGGGTGCTGCGGGCTGGCGGGGAACTTCGGCTTCGAGCGGGGGCACTACGCGGTGTCGGCAGCGGTCGCCGAGACCGCGACGCTGCCGGCCGTCCGGGCCGCGGCTCCCGGGACGGTGGTGCTGGCGGACGGGTTCTCGTGCCGGACCCAACTGCACCAGGTCGCCCGGCGCGAGTCGCTGCACCTGGCAGAACTGATCGACCGGACGCTCCCACGCAGGGTCGGAGAGTCCGGTTCCTGAGAGCACCCTCGCCCGGAGTCAACGGACGAGCGGGGCACCGTCCACAGCCACTCATCGTCCGAGGAGCGTTACATGTAACATGAACGGATGAGCGACCCACGCGAGAGGGCAGGATCCGGCGCAGCCCGGGTTCGCGTGCATCGCCGCCGTCTCCGGGAGCAGGGTCTGCGGCCGATCCAGCTCTGGGTTCCCGACGTCCGGGTACCCGGCTTCGATGCCGAGGCCGCCCGGCAGTCCATCCGGGCAGCCCGCAGCCCCCACGCACGCGACGACCAGGACGCTGTCGAGTCCCTGTCGTCGTGGGACGAGGCGTGAGACGGGGACAGATCTGGACGGCTGCGGGTGGCGGACCGTACGGACGAAAGCCCCGGCCGGTGCTCGTCGTCCAGGACGACCGGTTCCTGGGCACCGAATCCGTGACGGTGTGCCTCCTGACGTCGGACCCCACCGATCTCCCCTTGTTCCGGGTCACGGTGCCGGCGGACGACGTCACGGGTCTGCGCGAGGTGAGCCGGGTCATGGTCGACAAAGTGACGTCCACCCGTCGGGACAATCTCCGCGACCACGTGGGACGGCTCTCCGCGACCGACATGGTCCGCGTGGAGCGCGCACTCCTGGTCTTCCTGGGCCTCGCCGGCTGACCCCGACATGCCGGAGGGACGAGACTCGCCCTGTGCCCCGTGAGACGTACTACCGGCCGGACCTCGCCCGCGTGCACCACGAGGGGTTCGCCTGCCACGCCGACCGGTGCGCCCCGGGGATCCTCCGGCTGATCGAGCCCGTGCTGGCGGCCGGCGGCACGGTCCTCGAGCTCGGCGCCGGCAGCGGTCACCTCACCCGGCACCTGCTGGCCGCCGGTCACCGGGTGGTCGCGACCGACGCCAGCCCGGCGATGCTCGACCTGCTGGGGGACGGGTTCGCGGCGGAGCGGGCGACGGGGCGCCTCGAGGTCGCCCCGCTGGCCCTCCCCCACGACCCGGTGCCCGCCTGCGACGCCGTCGTGTCGGTCGGTCACGTGCTGAGCTACCTCGACACCGAGGCCGACGTCCGGACCGCGTTCGCCGCGGCGGCGGACGCGCTGCGGCCCGGCGGGGTGCTGGCGGTGGACCTCTGCGCACCCGACTACCACGAGGCCCGGGACCTCACCGTCGCGCGGTCCCGGTCGGGCGAGGGCTGGCTCCTCGTCGTCACGTACTCGCGGCCGGACCCGAGCCGGTTCGTCCGTCACATCGCGACGTTCGTCCGGCAGGACGGCGAGCTCTGGCGCCGTGACGACGAGGACCACGCGAACGTCCTCGTCGACCCGGGGCCGCTGCTGGACCTGCTCGCCGGGCACGGCGTCACGGCCACCGCGGGCCGGGGGTTCGGTGAGGAGAGCCTGCCCCCCGGGCTCGTCACCGTGACCGGGCGGAAGGCGTCGTGAGCGTCCCGAGGACCGGCCCGCCGGGCGGTCCGGTCGGCCCGGTGGACGCCTCGCAGGTGCCCCGCTTCGCCGGTCCGGCGACCTTCGCCCGGCTGCCCCGGATCGACGAGCCCGGGGTCGGCGACGTCGACCTCGCGGTCGTCGGGGTGCCGTTCGACTCCGGGGTGTCCTGCCGCCCCGGCGCCCGGTTCGGGCCCGCCCACATCCGGGAGGCCTCCCGCCTGCTCCGCCCGTTCAACCCGGCCGCCGGCCCCGCAGGGGCCGAGCCCTTCGCCGCCCTCCAGGTCGTCGACGCCGGCGACGTCGCGGCGAACCCGTTCTCGATCGAGACCGCGGTCGCCGACGTCGAGCGCGGCGCCCGGGAGCTGCTCGACCGCGCCGGACGGCTGGTCGTCCTCGGGGGCGACCACACGGTCGCGCTGCCGCTGCTACGGGCGGTGGCGGCCCGGCACGGTCCGGTCGCCGTCGTCCACTTCGACGCCCACCTCGACACCTGGGACACCTACTTCGGCGCGGCGTACACCCACGGCACCCCGTTCCGCCGGGCGGTCGAGGAGGGGCTGATCGACCGGGAGGCGGCCGTCCACGTCGGGGTCCGGGGACCGCTGTACGGGGCCTCCGACCTCACCGACGACGCGGCCCTGGGGTTCCGGTGCGTGCCGGCGACCGAGGTCGACGCCCTCGGCGTGGCGGGGGTCGTCGACCTGATCCGGGCCCGGGTCGGCGAGCGCCCGGTGTACGTCAGCGTCGACATCGACGTCCTCGACCCGGCGTTCGCCCCCGGCACCGGCACCCCCGAGGCCGGCGGGCTGACGAGCCGGGAGCTGCTGGCCGTCCTGCGCGGCCTCGCCGGGACCCGGGTGGTCGGCGCTGACGTGGTCGAGGTCGCCCCCGCCTACGATCACGCCCAGGTCACCGCCGTCGCGGCCTCGCACGTGGCGTACGAGCTGATCACCGTCATGGGCGCATCGTGAGTTCCGCTCGTGGCTTCGACCACCCGGCCCATCGACGGAGGGAAGTTGAGTGAGTCTGCCGATCGAGCCCCCGACGGGCGGTCAGCCCGTCCCCAGCGGCTACTACGCCCAACCCGTGCAGTACACCAAGGCCATCTCCAATCCTCCGGCCACGTGGTCCCTGATCTCCGGACTGGTGAGCTTCTTCTTCGGCGGGATCTGGGTCTGGCTGCTCCTCGGCTGGTGGACCGCACCCGTGACCATCGCTGCCGTTGTCCTCGGTCACATCGGCCTCAGTCTCGCTCAACGCCGACAGAAGGTGGGCCAGATCCAGTCGATCGTCGGCCTGTGTCTGGGCTACCTGGGCGCGCTCAACCTGGCCGTCTACGTCCTCGTCGCGATCGCGGGCGTGGTCGGCGGCAGCGTCTCGGGGTAGACGCTCCCCTGCACCGCTCCGTCGTCCCCGACTCACACACCGCAACACCGGGCGGACGGCAGTGCCGCCCCTCAACCTTCGAGGATCTCCCGCAGCCAGGCGTTGCGCCGCCGCTCGAACGCCTGGGACACCAGGGCGTCGGGCGCGGTGCCGTCGAAGCCGTGGAAGGCGCCGGGCACCACGTCCAGCGTCGTCGGCACGCCCGCCGCCGTCAGCCGGCGGGCGTAGTCGACGTCCTCGTCGTGGAACAGGTCGAGCGTGCCCACCCCGAGCCACGCCGGCGGCAGGCCCGCCAGGTCCGCCCGCCGCCCCGGCGCCGCGTACTCGGGCGGCGCCCCGGCTCCGGGCTCCCGTCCCAGGTACGCCGACCAGCCGGTGAGGTTGCTGCGGTTGGTCCACTCCGGGTACCGGTCGTCGAGCTCCCGGCGCGCCGCGGTCCGGTCGTCGAGCATCGGGTACACCAGCAGCTGGCCCAGCGGCTGCGGCCCGCCCTCGTCGTGGATCCGCTGCACCAGCGCCGCCGCCAGCCCGCCGCCGGCGCTCACCCCGGCCACCACCACCCGGGCCGGGTCGACGCCGAGGTCCTCCGAGCGGTCCTGCACCCACCGCCACGCCGCACGGCAGTCGTCCAGCGCGGCGGGGAACGGGTGCTCGGGCGCCAGCCGGTAGTCCGCCGACACGACGACGACATCGAGGTCGCGGGCCAGGCGGGAGGCGTGCCGGTCCTCCCGCGCCGGCGAGCCCAGGACGTACCCGCCGCCGTGGATCCACAACAGCGCGGCGTCCCCGGCCGACCCGTCGCGGCGGACCTGCCGCAGCCGGCGCGGCCCGTCGGGGTGCACCGTGACGGACGTGCCCGCGACCGGCCGGGGCCTGCCGGGCAGCCGGAACATGAGCCTGACCAGCGGCAGGTTCCGTCGCGTGACGTGCCGCGCGGGCCGGCCGCGGAGCGCGGCCGCCAGGTCCGGGTGCACGTGGGGATCCACCCGCCGCAGGCTACGCGGCGTCGATCACCCGTCGAGGGGCGGCCAGCATGCGCCGCAGCGCGACCCGGCGGTAGGAGTCCTCGACGATCTCGGCGACCTCGGTCCAGTCGCCGTCGGCGCCGGGATGGACCGCGAGGTCGAGCGCGAGCCACCCGCTGGGCCCCCAGTAGGGCGGGACCGAGAACCGCGGATCGGCGGCGAGCGCCTCGCGCTCGGCGTCGGCCGGGCGGACGATCAGCCGGGTGTCCCCGACGCCCTGCACCCCGTAGCTCGCGAACGTCCGCCGGCCCGCCCAGAACGTCGGCCGGCCGTGGGACACCGTCTCGGCGGTCTCGGGCAGCGCGAGGCAGATCCCGCGCACCCGGGCGAGCAGGGGGTCGTCGTCGTCGAACATGACCGGGTGGGTCACGTCACGGGCTCCGGCCGGCGGTCCGCGGCGGGCGCCCGGTACGGTCCGCCCGGTCGCCTATTCCGGTCGGCCAGCAGGCCGGCCAGGGTGGACACCGCGATCTCGGCCGGGGTCCGCGACCCGATGTCGAGTCCGATCGGCCGGTGGACCCGGGCGACGTCCCCCGGCGGGACGCCGAGCGCGGCGAGCGCCGCGACGTGCGGGGCCTCGTGGCGCGGGCTGCCCATGATCCCGACCCAGCGGGCCCCGGACGTGAGGGCGTCCCGCAGGTGGACGCCCAGGTCGTCCCGGTGGTGGTCGCAGACCACGACGTCGGCGCGACCCAGCAGTCCCTCCGGGACGTCCGGGACCGACCCGGCGCGGACGCTGCCCGGCGGCAGGCCGTCCGGCACCGCGGCGGTGGGGTCCGGCTCCACGAGGACCGCCCGGAACCCGCACTCGGCCGCGAACCGCAGCAACGCCGAGGCGACCGCGCCGGCGTACACCGCCACCAGCACCCGATCCTCCGCGGGCCGTCCGGCGCCCGGCTCGTCGTGTCCGTGGGCCGTCCCGCACTCCGCCGGCCCCATCGCCTCGTCCATGCCGCCTCCGTCCCGCGTCCTCGGTGAGACTCGTCCCCGATGATGCACCCCGACCAGCTGGACATCCCGGACGCCACCGTGGCCGCGCTCGTCGCCGACCAGTTCCCCCGGTGGGCGGGCCTGCCCCTGCGCCGGGTCACCGGCGACGGGACCGTGAACGCGGTCTTCCGGCTCGGGGACGACCTGTCGGTCCGGCTGCCGCTGCGCACCGAGGACCCGGAGGCGGTGCGGCGGTGGCTGGCGGACGAGGCCGGGGCCTGCCGCGAGCTCGCCGCCGCCTGCCCGTTCCCGGCGCCGGAGCCGGTCGCCCTCGGTGAACCGGGACCCGGCTACCCCCTGCCGTGGGCGGTGCAGACCTGGTTGCCCGGCCGGGACGCCACCGTCGAGGACCCGGCGGGTTCCGGTGCCTTCGCCGACGACCTCGTCACCCTGGTCGGCGCCCTGCGGGCGGCGGACACCCGCGGACGCCGGTTCCGCGGACCGGGTCGCGGCGGCGACCTCGCCGCCCACGAGGACTGGGTCGAGGAGTGCCTGCGGCGCAGCGAGGGCCTCCTCGACGTCCCGGGGTCCCGGACGCTGTGGGCGTCGCTGTGCGGTCTCCCCCGCCCGTCACGGGACGTCATGTGCCACGGCGATCTCGTCCCGGGCAACGTGCTGGTCCGGGACGGTCGGCTGCTCGCGGCGGCCTGACGGGCTCGTGACGGTTCGGGGCCCGTGCCCTCGGTGACGGATCCGCCCGCCGCGCGGGCCGGTCCCCCACCGCGGACCGCTACGGTCACCCCATGCCCGCGACGGTCGCCGTCCTCGCCGAGACGGCCCCGGGCGAACGGCGGGTGGCCCTGGTCCCGGCCTCGGTCGCCGCGCTCACCGCCGCCGGGCTGGCGGTCACGGTCCAGGCGGGAGCCGGCGCGTCGGGCCTGGCGATGTCGCCCCCAGCGGCCGACGCGGCGTACCGGGAGGCCGGGGCCACCGTGGCGCCCGAGGTCGACCTGTCCGCCGTCGACGTCCTCGCCCACGTCCGGCCGCTCGCCTGGGAGCCGATCGCCGGGTTGCGGCCGGGGGCGGTCACCGTCGGGTTCTGCTCGCCGTCGACCGAGCTCGCCGCCGTCCGCGCGCTGGCCGCGGGCGGGGTGACGGCGCTCGCGCTGGAGCTGGTGCCGCGGATCTCCCGGGCGCAGGGCATGGACGCCCTGACCTCCCAGGCGTTCGTCGCGGGCTACCGGGCCGCGCTCACCGCGGCGACCCTCCTGCCGCGCTTCGTCCCGCTGGCGATGACCGCTGCCGGGACGGTGCCGCCCGCCCGGGTGCTCGTGCTCGGGGCCGGCGTCGCGGGCCTGCAGGCGATCGCGACGGCGAGGCGGCTCGGGGCCGTGGTGAGCGCCTACGACGTCCGGGCGGCGAGCGCGGACGAGGTCCGGTCCGTCGGGGCGACCTTCGTCGAGCTCGACCTCGAGGCCCTGGAGGGCACCGGCGGCTACGCGCGCGAGATGTCGGGAGACCGGGCCGCCCGCCAGCGGGAGCTGCTGGCCCCGCACGTGGCCGCCGCCGACGCGCTCGTCACGACGGCCGCGGTGCCGGGCCGGCGGGCGCCGCTGCTCGTCACGGCCGACATGGTCGCCGGGATGCGGCCCGGCAGCGTCGTGGTGGACCTGGCGGCCGAGTCCGGCGGCAACGTCGAGGGAGTCGTGGCCGGCACCGCCGTGGACGTGGCGGTGGCCGGCGGGACGGTGCGCCTGGTGGGGATGGCGGACGCGGCGAGCGGGCTGCCGGTCGACGCCTCCCGCCTGCTGAGCGGGAACGTCTCGGCGCTGCTCGGGCTGGTCACCGCCGACGGCGAGGTGCGGGTGGACCTCGCCGACGAGGTGGTCGCCGGCGCGTGCCTGACACACTCCGGTGAGGTGCGGCACGCGGCGACGGCGCAGCTTCTCGCGGCGGAGGCGGCGCGCGACACCAGTACCGGCGGAGGGCGGGCGTGATGGACGGCGTGGCACTCCTGTCGATCTTCGTGCTGTCGGTGGTCGTGGGGTTCGAGGTCGTGTCCAAGGTCTCGACGACCCTGCACACCCCGCTGATGTCGGGCGCCAACGCGATCCACGGGATCATCCTCGTCGGGGCGGTCCTGGTGACCGGGCACGCCGAGTCGCCGGTGGTGGTGGGCGTCGGGTCGGTCGCGGTCGCGCTGGCGACGGCCAACCTCGTCGGCGGGTTCGTCGTGACGGACCGGATGCTGGAGATGTTCCGGTCGCGCTCGCGGCCGGCGCGCGGCGGCCCGGCCGCCGGTGAGGGACCGGCGGGCGGGCGCCGATGAGCGTGCTGCCCGGGTGGGGCGTCGAGGTCCTGTACCTGCTGGCCGCGGTCTGCTTCATCCTCGCGCTCAAGGGCCTGTCGTCACCGCGCTCCGCGCGGCGTGGGAACCTCGTGGGGGCGCTGGGGGCGCTGCTCGCCCTGGTCGTCGTCTTCCTGTCGACGGACCTCGACAACCTCGTCCCCATCCTGGTCGCGATCGTCGTCGGGGCCGCGGTCGCGGTGCCGGCCGCCCGGCGGGTGCCGATGACGGGGATGCCGCAGCTGGTCGCCCTGTTCAACGGGGTCGGCGGGGGCGCGGCCGCGCTGGTCGCCCTCATCGAGCTGGCCGAGGTCACCGGGAACGGCGCAGCCGGGGCCGGGGTGCTGCTGGCGACGGCGTTCACGGTCTTCGTCGGCGCGGTGTCGTTCGCGGGGTCCGTGGTCACGTTCCTCAAGCTGCAGGAGGTCATGACGACCCGGCCGGTGGTCCTGCCGGGCGCCCGGTGGCTGGGCATCGGTGCCCTCGCCGGCGGGGTGGGGTTGGGCGCGGTGGTGGTCGCCGCGGGCGCGGTGCCGGCCGGGATCGCCCTGGCGGCCGTCGGGCTGGCCGTCGGGGTGCTGCTGGTGCTGCCGGTCGGCGGGGCCGACGTGCCGATCGTCATCTCGCTGCTCAACGCCTTCACCGGGCTGACGGTGGCGGCCGGCGGGTTCGTCCTCGGCAACACGCTGCTGCTGGTCGCCGGCACGCTGGTGGGCGCGAGCGGCACGATCCTCACCCGGCTGATGGCGGCCGCGATGGGACGGTCGGTCTCGGGGATCCTGTTCGGTGCCCTGCGGGGCGGGTCGACCGCCGGGTCCACGACGGTGTCGGACCGGCCGGTGCGGTCGGTCTCGCCCGAGGACGTGGCGATCCTGCTCGGGTACGCCACCAAGGTGGTCGTCGTGCCCGGGTACGGGCTGGCGGTCGCCCAGGCCCAGCACGTGGTTCGGGAGCTGGCGCAGACGCTGGAGGCGCGCGGCGCCCAGGTCGTGTACGCCATCCACCCCGTGGCCGGGCGGATGCCCGGGCACATGAACGTCCTGCTCGCCGAGGCCGACGTGCCGTACGAGGCGTTGCGCGACGCCGAGGACGTGGCCACCGACCTGCCCACGACCGACGTCGCCCTGGTCGTCGGCGCCAACGACGTGGTGAACCCCGCGGCCCGCACGGACCCCGACGCCCCGATCTACGGGATGCCGATCATCGACGTCGCCCAGGCCCGGCAGGTCGTGTTCCTCAAGCGGTCGATGCGACCGGGCTTCGCCGGGGTCGACAACGAGCTGCTGTACGACGCGCGCACCTCGCTGCTGTTCGGCGACGCCAAGGAGTCGCTCACCAAGGTCCTGGCGGCGGTCAAGGGGCTGTGAGCCGGACGGACCGCCACCGGGCCACGGACGTTCTGGAACCGATGGCTCAGGGCCCGAGCAGGGCCGCCGGAACGACCGCGGTCCCGTCCGGGCGCCGGTAGGCGTACGGACCGGTCGTCACCACCGCGGCATCGAGCAGGTCGTCCCCGATCCGGTCCCCCGACCACGTCAGGTGGCGCACGTCGTGGTCGGAGACGGTGCTCGTCAGTTCCCGGCCGGACTCCGGTGTCGTACGACAAGCAGTTCGTGCGCGACTGTTCCGCGTCGCCGACCGAGTGGGACCGCACGGCGCCGGGGCCCGCGATCCCGGACGACGTCGTCGCGGAGACCCGTCGGCGGTACGGGTGGCCGTACGAGCGGGTACCCGGGTTGTGCGGGTCCAATGTCCCTGTTCGCCGCGGTCTCACAGCCTGATCATGTTGAGGTTGGGGCGCATCGGCCGGTCTGAAGGTCGAGTTGGTGCAGATGGACGTCGTGGGGACGCGGGGAGCCGGCCGGGCTGACCGGCTACGGAGGTCCGAACCCGGCGATGACCCCGACCTGGTGGTCTCGGGTCGGGTGCAGCGCATCCCGGTCGGCCCCCACGTCGGTCTCTCGGTCTGCCACGGTCAGCGACCCGTGGGTGCTGAACCAGCGATCTCCCACGCCGACAGGAGTGCGGAAGATGCGTGAGACACCGAGTACCAGGAAGACACGGGTCGTCTCCGTGACCCTCGCCCTCGCGCTCGCCGGGGTCCTGGCGGCCGCCGCGTGCGGCCGGGACGCCGAGGACACCGCCGACGCCTCGGCAACCGTGACCCAGAGCGCCGCCGCACGCGTGAGCGCGACGAGCACACCGTCACAGACAGTGGCCAGCGTCTCCCCCGAGGCGAAACCGTCACCGACCCCGACGCCCCCGAGGGCGCGGCCCACGTACGACGATCTCGAACGAGCCCTGACCAGGCAGATACGCGAGGACACGTCGGACTGGATCGGTGACGAGCTACCTGCGGGGACGGCGCAGTGCCGAGAATCCGGGCCGCTGCCCGACTGGACCGCGGTGGCGTGCAGCTACGTGCTGGCGCCCAACCTCGAGGCCCCCCCGATCTTGGTCTCGGTGTTCGGCGGCGCCAGCTACGGCTGGGTGCTCATCGAGTGCTGCGACGGCGAGCCGACGCCAGAGGCGTACGAGCCCGGGGCCTACTGCCGCGACCTGATCCTGCCGCCCCCGGACGCGGGCGCGGTGATCCCGCCGGACTTCACCGGTGACCCCGCGACCCTGCCTCCCGACCCCGAGTACCACCTGCCGTACGGTGCCGCGGTCTTCTACTGGCTCGCCCAGGGACGCCCCGCCCGGATGGACGCCGACGACAACAGCCGACCGTGCGAGACGGTCTACCCCGCCGACGAGGTCGCCGCCTACTGGGACAGGGTCGAGGTGCTCACCCCGTAGGCGGATCACCTGGTACAGCTCGTCGGGCGGGGTCCATGGCGGTCTCGGACCGGCCCGGCGTGAGCCGGGACGGGTCACCCGGCCGAGGGCACGGGACCCCGGGTGACCCGTCCGGCTCACCGGCGACTCACGGCACGTAGGTGGGGTCGCTCATCTCCACCTCGCCGGAGACCGCGCCGTAGGTCTCGATGTTGGCGGGTTTCTGGATCAGCACGTACTCGTTGGCCATGCCGTTGTTGCGCCACGTCTGGAGATGGGAGGTCGCGGAGACCGTGCCGGAGGTGCGGTAGCTCTGCCGGATGGCCCAGTACTGCTCCCACCCGCCGCTGTGCTGGGACAGGTAGTGCTTGTACACCGCGCCGTCGACCTGGGTCTCGCCGAGGTACTGGGCGTTGCCGCCGAACATGCGCTCGGCCAGGGCCTCCGGCGACAGCGAGGCGTTCTCGACGATGTAGTTCTCGTAGTCGCCCTCGAAGCCCTGGAACGACGTCTCGTCGTGCACCGTGAACTTGGGCCCGGCCCACCACATGCCGTCGCCCTGCGTGGTCAGCCTGACGTCGGTGGTCGCCGACACCGTGAGGCCGGCGCTGAGCTCGTCCACCCGCTGGAGGGGGGCGTTGTTCCGGACGATGTCGGTGTCGAACCCCCCCGCCGTCTCGTTGAGCTCCACGAGGTAGCGGTCGTGGTCACCGGCGACGCTGCGGGTCCAGCTGCCCTGGAACTGGTCGCTCACCCAGACACCCGATGCGTAGTCGCCGGTGAGGAGGTACTCGCTGCCCGAGGTGACCGTGTCGAAGTCGGCGGCGGGGGCGCCGGCCGATGCCGACGACGTCGCCGACGGAGAGGCGGCCGTCGCCGACGGGGAGGCGGCCGTCGCCGACGGGGAGGCGGTCGTCGCGGGGGGAGGCGTGGCCCCCGAGCCGCTCAACGTGAAGGGCTCCGAGTCATGACTCTGACCCGTGGCGTCCCACGCCCGGTACACGATCGACGGGTCCGTGCCGACGTCGACGTTGGCGGTCCAGTCCCCGTAGCTCTGGAGCGTGAGGGTGTGCCAGGTGGCGCCGTCGACGATGGCCTCCACGGTGGTGACGGACTCGCCCGCGGGCGGGGTGACCCGCACCTGCAGCCACCACTGGTTCACGTCCTCGCTCTGGTCGAACTGCCAGCCGGCGTCGGACTGCTCGGACGCCAGCGGCGCCGACCTGGCCGAGACCGTCAGCGCCGACCCGGTGATGACCAGCAGGAAGGCCATGGCGAGCAGGGTGACGGTCAGCGGCCGCCGCGACAGAGCGGTCGATCCGGTATTCGTCATCAGGATCCTCTCGAGGGGTGCGACCGGCGGAGCCGGTCGCCGAAGAACAGTCACGAGCGCCGCGCAGGTCATCGACGCCGTGTCTCACCGTCACGCGCCCCGGAGGAGAGAGGTTTCGATTCCTGGCCGTTACTGGCGCCCGGGTCGGGGCGGTGGCTCAGGACTCCAGGGCGACGAGGTCGACGACGCGGTCCGCCGCCGCGGCGAGCCGGTCGCTCAGGGCGTCCGCGCCGGGACTGACGACGGTCAGCCGCCCCCGGCGCGCGAGCCGGGCGAAGATGCCGTCGTTGCTCACGACGACGATCTGGACGCGCTCCCCGCGCACCTCGTCCGCCCCGGCCAGCAGCACGAGGTCCGCGAGATCGTCGCCGTGGGCGACGCCCTGCGCCACCGCCGCGTACCGGCCCAGGTACGGCGCGGCCCGGCCGACGGCGGCCTGCTGTCCCGAGATGACGACGTCGTCGCTCTGCCGGGCGAGTTCGGCGACCAGCGCCATCCGCCCGCGCCACACCTCCGGTCGCGAGCGGAGGTTGTCGAGGTCGACCAGCAGGATCCGCCGCCCGCCGTCGCGGCGCCACACGGGATGACGCCGGAGGCGACGCCGGACGACCGGCCTCAGGGGCTCCGGCGTCCCCCGCCCGGCAGCGGGCGGGTCCTCGGCGAGGTCGGCGACGTCGGCGAGGCGGAACCACTCGTAGTCCTCCCACCACCCCCGCCCGCCGCCGAGCCCCACCGGGCCATCGTGGCAGGAACCGCCGTGATCAGCGGGCCGCCGCGAGGATCGCCTGCGCGAGCTCGTCGGGCCGGGTGAACTGCGGCCAGTGCCCCGTCGGCAGGTCGACGTACTCGACGTCGCGCAGGGCGGCCAGCTCCGCCACGAACGGCGCCCCCTGCGCCAGCCACTCCTGGATCTGGGCGGCGGTGAACTCGCAGCAGACGATGGTCGCCGGCACGTCGTAACGGCGCGCGTCGCCGAGGACCTGCGGCTCCGTCGCCACCGCCGCCGGCTGCGGCACGGCGCGGGCCCGGAACTGCGCCCGCAGCTCGTCGTCGAGGTCGCGGAGCTCCTCCTCGGTGAACGCCGACCAGTCGGGCAAGGGGATCTCGCCGTCGACGACCGGCAGCTCGTCGTTGATCGACTGACCGGGGCCGAGCGGTCCGGAGTCGACGTACACCACCCGGGCGATCCGGTCGGGGCGGGCGTCGGCGACGGCGTAGGCCAGCGCCCCGCCGCCGGAGTGCCCGACGAGGACGACCGGCCCGTCCGCCTCGTCCACGGCGGCCAGGACGGCGTCGACGTGGTCGCGACGCGTGACGAGGCCCCGGTCGGCGGCCCCTGGCTCGAGACCGGGCAGCGTGAGGGCACGCACCCGGTGGCCGGCCCGCTCGAGCGCCGGCACCACCCGGTCCCATGAGGAGGCGTCGAGCCAGAAGCCGGGGATGAGGATGATGTCCACGGCGGGCACGCTAGGGCCGCCGCTTCGGCCGGGGCCACGGCGGGCGGCGGTTCGCGACCGAACTCCCAGGATCGGGGCGCCGCCTCCCACAGCGCTGGAGGCGTGCCGATCCTGCCGCTGGGATCGTGCCGATCCTGCCGCTGGGGTCGTGCCGATCCTGCCGCCGGCGCACCGTCAGTGGCGTCACCGGCTGGTCGGGCCCGTTCCGACCGTGCGGTCAGCAGCCGCGCTGGGTCCAGGCCCTGACCCAGCCGGCGGTCTGGTAGCCGTACTGGTAGAGCCACTCCCCCGCCCCGACGGGCAGCTCGGCGTCCACCATGACCAGCTCGGCGTCGGTGCACCGCCCGACCACGTACTCGGCCCGCGCCACGTGGTAGACGGGCGCGAGAACGGCGATCCGGTCCCACCCCTCGGCCTCGGCGATCGCCGCGACGAAGCGGGCCTCGCCGCGGGTGGTGCGGGGCTCGGGGTCGAAGCACACGACGTCCGGCCCCGGCGGGGGATCCCCGCAGACGTCGTCGATGAACCCGGTGTCGGTGTCACCGTAGGGATCCGAGACCACCGCCACCTCGGCGGCACCTCCGGCCGCCAGGTCGTAGGCGACGCGCGCGGTCGCCACCTCCCCGCCGAGCGCGACGATCGCGTCGGCGGGGAGGGTCCCCGACACCTCGCCGACCTCAGGCTTGACGTACACCGGGTACCCGGCCGCCGCCCCGCCTCCGACGAGGAGCAGGGCGACGGCAGCCGCCCCGACCACCCGGACCCGCCCCCTCCGACCGCCGAACGGGCACTTCGGGCGACGACTCGCCGCCGTTCCCGCGCCCGAAGTGCCCGTTCGGCGTTCCGGCCGGCCCGTCAGGCGCCGGCGGCGGCCAGCACCGCCCGGCCGGTCAGCACCGTCGCGAGGTGGCGGCGGTAGGCGTCGTCGGCGTTGGCGTCCGACATCGGGCTGGTGCCCTCGGCCGCTGCGGCCGCCGCCTGCCGGACGGCGTCCGCCGTCGCGGGCGCCCCGACCAGGGCCCGCTCCACGCCGTGCGCCCGGACCGGGGAGACGCCCATGTTCGTCAGGCCGACCCGGGCCTCGGCGATCGTGCCGCCCTCGACCCGCACGGTCGCCGCGACCGCGACGATCGACCACGCCTGCGCCACCCGGCTGAACTTCTCGTACCGCGCGCCCCACCCGGTGTGCTTGGGGACCCGGACCTCGACGAGCAGCTCGCCCTCGCCGACCGCGGTGGTGAACAGGTCGGTGAAGAACTCCCCGCCGGGCACGGTCCGCCGCCCGCCGGGTCCGGCGATCACCATCTCGGCGCCCAGCGCCAGGGCCGCGGCCCCCAGGTCACCGGCCGGGTCGGCGTGTGCCAGCGACCCGCCGAACGTGCCGCGGTGACGGATCTGCGGGTCCGCCACGGTCTGCGCGGTCTCCGCCAGCAGCAGCGCGTGCTGGCGCACCAGCGGTTCCCGCACCACGTCGTCGTGGGTCGTCATGGCGCCGACGACGATCGCGTCCCCGTCGTCCCGCACCCCGCGCAGCCCCTCGATCCGGCCGAGGTCGACCAGCAGGTCCGGGGCCGCGAGGCGCAGCCGCAGCACCGGCAGCAGGCTCTGCCCGCCGGCCAGCACCTTGACCTCGCGGTCGCCGGCCGCCCCCAGCAGGGCCACCGCCTCCTCGACGGTGGTGGGGGCCTCGTAGTCGAACGGGCTGGGGATCACCGGGCACCTCCCTGGACGGCCTGCCACACGCGCATCGGGGTCATCGGCATCTCGAGGTCGTCGACCCCCCAGGGGCGCAGGGCGTCGACGACGGCGTTGACGACGGCCGGGGTCGAGGCGATGGTCCCCGCCTCGCCCACGCCCTTGACGCCCATCGGGTTGGTCGTCGCGGGGGTCTCGGTCCGGTCGGTCGTGAAGGTGGGCAGGTCCGGCGCGCCCGGAACCAGGTAGGTCGCCAGGGACGCTGCAGTGAGCGTGCCGGATTCGTCGTAGGGGGCGTCCTCGTACAGCGCCTGGGCGATCCCCTGGGCGAGGCCGCCGTGCACCTGGCCCTCGACGATGAGCGGGTTGACCACGGCCCCGACGTCGTCGACGGCGACGTACCGGCGGACCGTCACCCGGCCGGTCTCGGTGTCGACCTCGGTCGCGCACAGGTGCGTTCCGTGCGGGTAGGAGAAGTTCGGAGGGTCGAACGTCGCCTCGGCGTCGATGCCGGGCTCCATCCCGTCCGGGAGGTTGTGGGCGTCGAAGGCGGCGAAGGCGATCTCGGCGATGCCCTTGCCGCGGTCGGTGCCGCGCACGGTGAAGGACCCGTCGGCGAAGTCGAGGTCGTCGGGACTCGCCTCCAGCAGGTGCGCCGCGATGACCTTCGCCTTGTCGATCACCTTGTCGACGGCGTGGGTCAGCGCCACTCCCCCGACCACCAGGGACCGGGACCCGTACGTGTCGAGTCCCCGGGCGGCAATCTGGGTGTCGCCGTGGAGCACCTCGACGTCCTCGAACGGCACGCCCAGCTTGTCCGCGACGATCTGGCTCCACGCCGTCTCGTGGCCCTGGCCGTGGGGGCTGGTGCCGGTGACCACCTCGACCTTGCCGGTCGGCAGCATCCGGACGGTCGCGGTCTCCCAGCCGCCGCCGACGTAGCGCAGGGCTCCGAGCACCCGCGACGGCGCCAGCCCGCACATCTCGGTGAAGGTCGAGATCCCGATGCCGAGCTGGACCGGGTCGCGGCGGGCACGGCGGTCCGCCTGCTCGGCGCGCAGGGCGTCGTACTCGAACAGCTCCAGCGCCCGGGCGGTCGCGGCCTCGTAGTTCCCGGAGTCGTACTCCAGCCCGGCGACCGTGGTGAACGGGAACTCCTCGTGGCGGATCCAGTTCCGCCGCCGCACCTCCAGCGGGTCCATCCCGAGCTCGCGGGCCAAGGCATCCATGGTCCGCTCGATGGCGTAGGTCGCCTCCGGGCGGCCGGCGCCGCGGTAGGCGTCGGTCCACGTCTTGTTGGTGAAGACGTTGGTGCAGACGAAGCGGTACGCCGGGAACTTGTAGATCGCGTTGTACATGAACGCCCCGAGGATCGGCACCCCCGGGGTCACCAGGCCGAGGTAGGCGCCCATGTCGGCGAGCAGCTCGACCTTGAGCGCGGTCACCGTGCCGTCGCGGCGCGCGGTCACCGTGAGCTTCTGGATCTGGTCCCGGCCGTGGTGGGCCGAGAGCATCGACTCGCTGCGGGTCTCGGTGTACTTGACGGGCTTGCCGAGCTGACGGGCGACGAGGAAGGCGATCACCTCCTCCGGCGTGAACTGCAGCTTGCCGCCGAAACCGCCGCCGACGTCGGGCGCGACGACGCGGATCTTGGACTCCGGCACCCCGGTGACGAGGGCCATGAAGATCCGGACGAAGTGGGGCACCTGGGTCGCCGACCACACGGTGTACTGCTCGCCGGTGGGGTCCACGACGACCGAGCGGGGCTCCATGAACGCCGGCACGAGGCGCTGCTGGCGGTACCGGGTCTCGACGACCACGCTGTCGGGGTCCCGCCGCGCGGCGTCGATGGCGGCGTCGGCGCTGCCGCCGGTGCCGGCCTCGCCCGAGTCGAAGATCCAGGTGGCGTTCTCGTTGGTGCCGAGGTCGTCGTGGACCAGGCGGGAGCCCTCGGCCAGGGCGGCCTCCATGTCGAGGACCGGGTCGAGGTCGTCGTAGTCGACGACCACCCGCTCGGCCGCGTCGGCGGCCTCGGCGGCGGACCGGGCGGCCACGACGGCGACGATCTCCCCGGCGTGGCGGACCGCGCCCTGGGCGACGGCCGGGTGGGCGGGCGCCTTCATGTCCTCGGTGATCGGCCAGGCGCACGGCAGCCCGGCATCGGCGCCCGACAGCTCCGCGCCGGTCCACACCCCGAGCACCCCGGAGGACTCCCGGGCCGCCGAGGTGTCGATCGAGGTGATCGTGGCCGCGGCGACGGTGCTGCGGACCATGGCCAGGTGCAGCATGCCGGGCAGGGTGATGTTGTCGGTCCACCGGGTGCGCCCGGTGATGAGGCGGGCGTCCTCCTTGCGGCGCCGCGCCCGGCCGAACTCGCGGCCGGTGTCGCTGCGCTCCTCGACGACGGTCATGCGAGTCCTCCGGTCGTGGCGGGGGCGGCCTGGGAAGCGGGCGTGGCACCGGCGGCGGCCCGGATCGCCCGGACGATGTTCTGGTAGCCGGTGCAGCGGCAGAGGTTGCCCTCGATGCCCTCGCGGACGTCCTCGTCGCTGGGGTCGGGATGGTCGCTCAGCAGGTCGACGGCCTGCATGATCATGCCGGGGGTGCAGAAGCCGCACTGCAGGGCGTGCTGCTCGTGGAAGGCGCGCTGCACGGGGTGGAGCTCGCCGTCGCGGGCCAGGCCCTCGATCGTCGTGACCTCGGCGCCGTCGGCCTGGACGGCGAGCACGGCGCACGACTTCACGCTGCGCCCGTCGAGGTGGACGGTGCAGGCGCCGCAGTTGCCGGTGTCGCAGCCGACCACCGTCCCCGTCTTTCCGAGGCGTTCCCGCAGGTGGTGGACGAGCAGAGTCCTCGGTTCCACGTCGTCGGTGTACCGGATGCCGTCCACCGTGACCGTGATGGTTCTCCTCGCCATGCGAGCCCCTCTCCCTCGAGACGCCGTGACGCTGCCGTCACAACGATGTGACCGGACGGGTGTGACCCAGGTCATGGGCCACACCGGACTATCCCACGTCTCCCACTGGTCGCGCCGACTGTCGCGCTCCGGAGTCCATGATCGAACTCATGCGGCGGCAGGTTCGCGGGACAGGGAACCTGCCGCCGCATGAGTTCGATCACTCTGGTCCCGGGTCCGCCTCAGGCCTCCGCGACCGCGTCCGCGAGCGCGGCGAAGCTCGCCACGGAGTGGCCCGCCACCAGCCCGTCCAGGTGCGGCAGCACGGCCGCGATGCCGCCCTGGAGGGGCAGGTAGCCGGCCCGGCCCCGGTGCGGGTTGGCCCACAGCACCCGGTGTGCCAGCCGCCGCAGCCGCCCCGCCTGCTCGCCGAGGTACGCCGGGTCCCCGCGCTCCCAGCCGTCGGAGAACACGACGACCACCGCCCCCCGGGCGGTGCCCCGCTGCCCCCACCGGTCGAGGAAGGCACCCAGCACCTCCCCCAGCCGGGTGCCGCCGGACCAGTCGGGCACCTCCGCGGCGGCGGCCCGCACCGCGTCGTGGCCGTCCCGCACCCGCATCGCCCGGGTCACCCGGGTCAGCCGGGTCCCCACGGTGAAGACCTCGGTGGTGCCCGGGGCGGCGCGCACCCAGGCGTGCGCGAGGTGCAGCAGCGCGTCCGCGTACGGCGCCATGGAGCCGGAGACGTCGACGAGCAGGACGACCCGGCGGGCCCGCACCGTCCGGTGGTGGCGCCGGACGGGCCCGGGCTCGCCGGCGCGGCGCAGTTCCTCCCGCAGCATGCGGCGCCGGTCGAGCTCGCCCCGGGAGCGCGGGGCCCGGCGCCGGGCCGCCCGCCGGGG
>JBHJOJ010000268.1:0-6120 GCA_050329835.1 Kineosporiaceae bacterium
GTCGTCGACATCCGCGCCGACGTCCTCACCGAGATCGACGGGCCCATGCTCCGCCACGGCCTGCAGGAACTGCACGGCAGCAGGCTCCGCGTCGTCCCGCGCAGCACCGCCGACCGCCCGGACCGCGACCTCCTCGACACCCGCTGGCGCCGGTACCGGGCCGGCTGAGGGCGCTGACCAGACCTGATCTGGTCGACGCGACCCCCTGGTCGCAACCCAGTGACCGAGACCACGTCCACAGGGCGCTTCCTGCACCTCAGTGTAAGATCTGTACTTGAGTGCAGAGGAGGGTCACGTGGACCTCACATCTCCGATTCGGGACGTCGTGCCGTCCCTTGACGGGCCTGTCCTGCAAGCCTTGGCGGGAACAACGGCGCCACTGCCGCTCACGCGAGTGCATCGCCTCGCCGGCGCGGGGAGCCTCAGCGGCGTCCGCAAGGTCCTCTTGAGGCTCGTGGCGACGGGACTTGCCGAGGAGGTGCCGGGCGGCTATCTCCTCAACCGCGACCATGTGGCCGCTCCCGCGGTGGAGCACCTCGCGGGACTTCGTCGAGAGGTCCTCCGGCGCCTCCGGGACTACGCGCGGGGCCTTCGACCCGCTCCTCTGCTCGTCGGCGTCTTCGGATCGTTCGCCCGGTCCGACGGCGACGTGACCAGTGACATCGACGTCCTCGTCGTCACTCGCCCGGCCGCCGACGGTGACCGCGACGACATCGCGCCTGACTTGTCCACAACCGTCCAGCGGTGGACCGGCAACGAGTGCCACGTTGTCACCGTGACCCCTGACGACATCGACCGGATGCGTCGCGCCGCCGAGCCGATCCTGACCGCCTGGAACGAAGACCTCGTCGTCATCCTCGGCGACCGATCGGTCCTGACGGCGTGAGCCCTCGCCAGTCGCCGCGTGCTGGTGAGTGCACACCCGCGGACGCCCGCCATCGACTCCGTCAAGCTGAGTCGCTACTCCTCGTTGCCGACATCGCGTTGGCAGACGAGACCGACACTGCAACGCCGGGGGTCGCCGCCGCGTTGGCGGTCCTGGCAGGCATCGCCGCCTCGGACGCCGCCTGCTGCCACGCGCTTCGCCGGCGGCCCCGAGGACAGGACCACGGCCAGGCGCCAGCACTGCTCGCGACGGTTCAGCCCCACGGCCTCGCGATGGCCAAGGACCTCGCCGCCCTGCTCGCGGCGAAAGACGAGTCGCACTACGGCTTGAACCTCGTCAGCGCAGCCAAGGCACGGGCGCTGCTGAAGCGGGCGCACCGGATGGTCGCCCTGGCTCGTGACGTGCTGAGCGGCTGAGCCTCGAACCACCGTGGAACGTGACTGAGTCAGCGGCGGCGGACACCGAGAACCCACCGTCTCGCCAGCGCCGCGCGGTGCTGGCCGAGGCCGCGATCGTCACCGTCGCGAGCTCCGTCGTCGGCGCCTTGCTCGGCATCGCGGGCGGCTACAGGTGGCGTTGCCCTCCCGGCCGAGGTGCCGACCCTCCTGGGCGTCGAACGGGATGGACGTGACGAGCGCGCCGTTGACGGCCACCGCCGCGATGCCGACGGCTGCGGCGCGGGTGAGCCACCGGCGGCGGGTCCACAGGGCGGCGGCCATGAAGACCACCGTGACCCTGCGCCGGGTTGAGCAGCATGGTCGCGAGGATGTCCGTACCTCCCGTCGATGGGGAGATGGATCGACGTCAGAAGTCCACGACGAGGCGTCCGGCCGCGCGCGACACGCAGGCCATCATGACCCGGCCCGCCGTCCGCTCCTGCGGCGTGAGGACGTGGTCGCGGTGGTCGATCTCCCCCGACAGGACGGGGGTCTCACACGAGGCGCAGATCCCCTCCCGGCAGTCGCTGAGCACGGGTGCGCCGGCATCGACCAACACGTCGAGCAGGGACCGGTCCGCGGGCACGACGAGACATCGGCCGCTGCGCTGGAGGACGACCTCGAAGGCACCCGACTCCAGGGGCGGCGCGTCGGCGGTGGGCGGTGGCGCGGCGAACCGCTCGACGTGCAGGGCGCCCGCGGGCCAGTCGGCCATGAGCGCCTCCATCGCTGCCAGCAGCGGCTCCGGCCCGCAGCAGTAGACCGCGAGCCCGGGACGCGGATCACCCACCGCCCCCGGGAGGTCCAGCAGCCCGTAGGTGTCCTGCGGCCACACGGTCAACAGGTCGCCGTGCTCGCGCAGCCGGTCGACGAAGGCCATGGACGCCGCGCTCCGCCCCCCGTAGAGGAACCGGTACGGCACCCCCCGCCGGCGGACCTCCGCCGCCATCGGTATCAACGGCGTGACGCCGATGCCGCCCGCGACGAACACGTACTCGTCCGCATCCACCAGCCGGAAGTGGTTCTTCGGCCCCCGCACCCGGACCAGGTCGCCCGGCCGCAGCACGTCATGGACGTGCACCGACCCGCCGCGACCGGCCGCCTCCCGCAGGACGCCCACCCGGTACGACAAGCGGTCGGCCGGGTCGCCGCACAGGGAGTACTGCCGCACGACGTCGCCGCCCGCGGTCCCGAGGACCACGTCGACGTGCGCGCCCGGCTCCCACTCGTCGAGCTTGTCGCCCCCCGGGTGGACGAGCTCCAGGGACAGCACACCCGCGGCCTCCACCGTCATCGAGCGCACCATGAGCCGGGTGTCCATGGCACCCCACGATGAGGCGCGGGTCCTGGCGCCCCAAGGCCCGTGTCCCGCACTGCGGGAAACGGGTCCTGCCGCCTGCCGGGACGCCGTTCCGCGATGAGGAACGCACGCGTGCCCGGCGCCCACTGCTGCCCATACCCTGCCGCCGAGGTGAGGGCATGATCACGGAGATCGGGCGTCGATGGGCGGCACGCGCGTGACGTCCGCGACCAGGGGCCTGCTGCTCGACATCGGCGGGGTCGTCCTCGCGGGCGGGCCCGCGCTGGCCAACCGCTGGGCGGCCGGTGAGCCGGCGCTCGCCGCCGTCGGCGCCCTGGGCGGTCCCGAGGACGACCTGTGGCAGCGCATGCTCGGCAGCCAGGTCAGCGAGCGCTCCTACTGGGAGACGCGGGCGCGGGAGTTCGGGGCGGCCCTCGGTCTCGAATGGACGACCCGCGACCTCATGAACGTCCTGTACGCCCGCCCCGAGGCGGAGTGGCTGAACGGCGTCGTGGTGGACCTCATGCGCGAGGTCAAGGCGGCGCGGCTGCCGCTGGCGGCCCTGACCAACGACCTGCGCGACTTCCACGGCCAGGAGTGGGTCGACCGCCAGGAGTGGGTGCGACTGTTCGACACGATCGTCGACGCCTCCGTCACCGGGATCCTCAAGCCCGCCCCCGACGCGTTCGCCGCCGGCGCGGCCGCCCTCGGGCTGCCGCCCGGCGACGTCGTCTACCTCGACGACATGCCGTGGAACGTCGAGGGCGCGCTCGCCGCCGGGCTCGACGCGCACCGGGTCCGCCACGAGGACCCCGGGGAGGCCGTGGCCTGGGCCCGCGCCCGGCTCGGCCTCACCCCCTGATCGCCGACCGTCACCACCACCCGACCAGCACCCGACCTGGAGGGAGAGCACCGTGCCGCTCGTCCGCATCGACCTCATGGAGGGGCGCCCGCCGGAGGTGATCCGGGAACTGCACGAGCGCGTCGCCGTGCTGGTCGCCGAGATCACCGGCTCCCCGCTGGACCGGATCCGCACCTACATCACGCAGTTCCCGCCACAGGCGTGGGGCATCGGCGGGGTCCCCGCGGACGTGGCCCGCGCCGCGGACGTCGAGGCGCGCCGGGACGCCGCGGCCGCGCGCGCCGCCGAGACCGGCGACGCCTGACGGGCACGGCGTGAGCAGCGAGCCCGACCTCTGCGTCGTCGTCGGCGCCACCGGCGCGATCGGCGGCGCGGTGGTGCGCCGCCTCGTCCGTCGCGGCCAACGGGTGCTCGCCGTCGCCCGCTCCCCCGAGGCCCTCGACGGCCTGGCCGTCGCGCACGCGGCGGTGACGGCGTGCGCCGCCGACATCGGCGACGACTCCGCCGTCCCCGAGCTGCGCGAGGCCGTGACGGCCGCCGGCGGGCAGGTCCACCTCGCGGTGTTCGCGGCCGGGCTGCCGGTCAGGGGCTCGCTGGACACGGTGGAGCCGGCGGTCCTGGCCCGCGGGGTCGACATCAAGGTGGGCGGCCTGTTGCGCCTGGTCCGGGGATGCGGCGACGCCCTTGGACCCGGGTCGCGCATCGTGACCTTCGCCGGCTCTTTGGGCCTGGAGCCGCGGGCGACGGAGGCCGGCCCGGGCACGGTCAACGCCGCGGTCCTCAACGCCATGCGCCAGCTCAGCCTCCTGTGGGGGCCGCGCGGCGTGACGACCCACACGATCAGCCCGGGCCCGGCCGACACTCCGCGCCTGCGCCGGATCGTCGAGGCGGTGGCGGCCGAGCAGGCCCGCCCCGTGGACGAGGTGTGGGCCGGCTACGCCGCGGAGAACTCCCTGGGCCGCCTGCCCACGGCGGACGAGGTCGCCTGGGGGGTCGAGATCCTCCTGGCTCCCGAGGCCGACCTGCTGCACGGATCGGTGCTGTCCCTCGACGCGGGCGGCCACCGCGGCATCCACTGACAACCCGCAGGAGCGTCCGCCCCGGCGACGCTCACCCGTGCGGCGGCCGGTGGCCCAGCCGCCGGGAGATCAGACCGGCGGCCTCCACCACCTGGGGGACGGTGCGCCGGATGACCAGCGGCGTCAGCCGCGACGACGCCCCGACGACGCTCACCGCGGCGGTGACGACGCCGTCGGCGCCCCGGATCGGCGCACCGACCGAGACCACCCCGGCGTGCCCCTCCTCGATGTTGTCCGCCCAGCCGCGGGCAGCGGTCCGGGCGAGCTCGGCGCGCAGGCGCCCGACGTCGGTGATGGCCCGCGGCGTCACGGGGGCGGGCTTCCAGTCCGTGAGGCGGCGGTCGAGCTCGGCCGCCGGCAGGGCCGCGAGCAGGACCTTCCCCGACGAGGTGACCTGCGCCGGCAGGCGGTGGCCGACACGCCGGAAGATCGGCATCAGGTGGTGGCTCTCGAGCCGCTCGACGTAGACCACCTCGAGCCCGTCGAGGACGGCGACGTGCACCATCTCCCCGGTCGCGTGCCGCAGGTGGGTGAGGACGGGCAGCGCCGCCTGGTGCAGGTCGACGTGCTCCGACACCCCCGTCCCCAGCTCGTACACCGCCAGGCCGAGGCGGTAGCGGCCGGCCGGCGTCCGCTCCAGCAGCCGCTCCGCCGCCAGCGTCGCGACGATCCGGTGCACGGTGCTGGTGCTGAGGTCGAGGCGGCGGGCCAGTTCGGACACCCCCAGCTCCTGTCCGGCCTCGGCGAACGCGCGCAGGACGCGCGCGGCGTTGCGCACCGAGCCGAGGGTCCCGGCGTCCGCCCGTTCCGCCATCCGGTGAGGGTAGCGCCGACCATCCCGCGATGCGGGATAGGGCTGTTGTCGCCGGGACCTTGGTCCCGTTCACTGACTCGCAGCCCGGACGCCGCGATCCACGACCTCGTCGCCCACCTCGACCCCGGGGACGCCCACGCCGTGAGGGCCGCCGGGGCGCAGGCACGGGCGCTCGTCACGCTCGCCGCGATGCCCGGCTGGCTGACGACCGAGATCGCCGACGCGTACGCCGAGCTGTCGCGGCGGTGCGGGACGGCCGAGGTGGCCGTCGCCGTCCGCTCGTCGGCGACCTGCGAGGACCAGCCGGACATCGGCCTGTCGCAGTACAACACCCGGCACTACGTCATCCCGCCGGCCAAGGGCGTCGACCTGCGGTTCCTCAACGGGTACATGTACCTCACCCCGGTCGCCGTGGCCGATCCCGCCGAGGTCGAGTCGCGGGTGCCCGAGTTCCTCGAGCGCGCCGGCTACTACTTCCAGAACTGGGACCGCCTCTACGACGCGTGGCTGCCGAAGGTCCGGACCCTCATCGACGAGCTGGAGGCCATCCGGTTCGACCCGCTGCCGGAGCGGGAGGAGATGGCCGTCATCACGGAGGGCCGCGGGACGGGCAGTGCCCTCACCCTGCTCTCGACGTACCACCGGCTCGTCGACCTCACGATGACGCTCTGGCAGTACCACTTCGAGTTCCTCAACCTGGGGTACGCGGCGTACCTCGACTTCTTCGGGTTCTGCAAGGGCG
>JBHJOJ010000269.1:0-3196 GCA_050329835.1 Kineosporiaceae bacterium
CCCAGCGTCCCGGCGGCCGCCGCACCGGCGATCAGCCGACGGCGCCGGCCCGCCCGCCGCCGCTCCCGGCGGCGCAGGTTCCGGCGCGTGGGCAGGACGGGACCACGAGCCGAGTCACCCGGGGACGCCGAGGGGAACGGCGAGTAGGACATCGACACCTCCAGCCGGCCGCGACGTAGACACACGCCCCGCCCGGGTCCGGGGTTTCGCGGACGGGGCCGCGCCGGGCTCACCGGGCCGCGCGGGAGGAATGTCCGTCGCGAGGTGTGGTGGGCGCCGACGGGGCGCGGCGGACGCCGAGGGCGCCGCCGCCGAGCGGGGCGGCCGGTCCGGTCCGCTCAGTAGTACCAGGGGTGGGCGGACCAGTCGGGGTCGCGGCGCTGGAGGAAGGCGTCGCGGCCCTCGACGGCCTCGTCCGTCATGTAGGCCAGGCGGGTCGCCTCGCCGGCGAACACCTGCTGGCCCATCAGGCCGTCGTCCACCATGTTGAACGCGTACTTGAGCATCCGCTGCGCCGTCGGGGACTTGCCGTTGACCTCGGCCGCCACCTCCAGGGCGGCTCGTTCCAGGTCGGCGTGGTCGGCCACGACGTTGACCGCGCCCCAGGCGGCCATCGTCCCGGCGTCGTACGACCGCCCGAGGAAGAAGATCTCCCGCGCCCGCTTCTGGCCCACCATCCGGGCGAGATAGGCGGAGCCGTAGCCGGCGTCGAACGACCCGACGTCGGCGTCGGTCTGCTTGAAGCGGGCGTGCTGCCGGCTGGCGACGGTGAGGTCGCAGACGACGTGCAGCGAGTGGCCGCCCCCGGCGGCCCAGCCCGGCACCACCGCGACGACGATCTTGGGCATGGTCCGGATCAGGCGCTGCACCTCGAGGATGTGCAGCCGGCCCCCCTCCGCGGCGACCCGGCGGGCGTCGACGGTGTCCGCCGTCTCCCCGGCCGCGTACTGGTAGCCGGTGCGGCCCCGGATCCGCTGGTCGCCGCCCGAGCAGAACGCCCAGCCCCCGTCCCTCCGGCTGGGCCCGTTGCCGGTCAGCAGCACGCACCCGACGTCCGCGCTGCGGCGGGCGTGGTCGAGGACCCGCAGCAGCTCGTCGACGGTGTGCGGGCGGAAGGCGTTGCGCACCTCCGGCCGATCGAACGCCACCCGGACCGCGCCGCCGGCGGGCCCGGGCAGGGCGCAGCGGTGGTACGTGAGGTCGGTGAGGTCGGCGAACCCCGGCACCGCCGCCCACGCGGCGGGGTCGAAGACCTCGGAGACGTCGTCGCGGGCGGGCACGGCCCGCGAGCCTAACCTGCCGGTCGATCACGCCGCCCGTCGCCGCCCGGGGCCGGGCCGGTCGTCCCGCGCACCACGAGCTCGGGCGGGAACAGGTACTCCGTCGTCGACTGGGTCCCCGTCTGGAGCTGCTCGACGAGCGCGGTGATGGCGATGGTCGCCATCTCGTGGACCGGTTGGCGCAGCGACGTGAGCGGCGGGTCGAGGAAGGCGTTGAGCGGGGAGTCGTCGAAGCCGATGACCGAGACGTCGCCCGGCACGCCGAGCCCGGCCGACCTGGCCGCCCGGACGACCCCCAGGGCCATCGGGTCGGACGCGCACACGATCCCCGTCGCCCCCGCCTCGATCAGCCGCCGGCCACCCGCCTGGCCGCCCTCGATGGTGAACAGCGAGTGCTCGACCAGCCCGGTGACCGCGTCGCCGGTCCCGCGCAGCCGCTCGACGACCCGGTGCAGCGCCTCGACCTTGCGGATCACCGGGCTGTAGCGCTCGGGCCCGACGGCCAGGCCGATCGTCCGGTGGCCGAGGGCGACGAGATGCTGGACGGCCATCTCGACCGCGACCGCGTCGTCGGCGGAGATGAACGTGGCGTCGAGGTCGGGCACGAGGCCGTTGACGAGGACGAGCGGGATGCCGAGCCGGCGCAGCCGGAGGTAGCGGTCCGGCGGCGCCGTGACGTCGGCGTGCATGCCCGACACCACCACCAGCCCCGCCATGGACCGTCCGAGCAGCAGCTCGATCCACTCGTCCTCGCTGACGCCCGGGGTGTACTGGGAGCCGGCGACCGGGGTGTACCCCTGCTGGACCAACAGCGTCTGCATGCGCTGGACGAAGGCGGGGAACACCGGGTTGGCCAGCTCGGGCACGATGACGCCGACCACCTCGCGGTCGACCCCGGCCCCGCGGCGGGCGGCGACGTAGCCCGCCGCCTGCGCGGCTGCGACGACCCGCTGCCGGACGCCCTCGCTGACGCCGGTCTTGCCGCGCAGCGCCCGGCTCACGGTGGCCGGGCTGACGCCCACCTCGGAGGCGATGTGGTCGAGGGTCGTCACGGCGGCGAGCATGGCAGCGGCCGCCGCAGCGGCGCAAGGCGCTGCGCAGTCTTGCGCAAGTGTGGTGACGAAATGGTCAAGATGTCCCTCGTCATCGCGCAAGGTATTCCGGACTTGCGAGCACGTTGTTACGGTCGGTGTCACCCTCGACGCTCGAGGGCCGACCGAAGGAGTGCCACCGATGCGACGACGCATCCCCATCGCGGCCGTCGTGGCCGGCCTCGCCCTCGTCGCCGCCGCCTGCGGGGGCGACGGCGACGAGGCCGCCGCCACGCCGGAGACCGCGGACGCGGCCACGGAGGAGGCCGGCGAGCCCAGCGCCGAGGCCACCGACGGCGAGATCACCCGCGCCGACGCCGACCTCGTCATCTGGACCGACGCCGACCGGGCCCCGGTCATCGAGGAGATCGGCGACCGGTTCGCCGAGGACCAGGACCTCACCGTCGCCGTCCAGCAGATCGACTTCGGCGACATCCGCGACAATCTCGTGACGCGCGGCCCGGTCGGCGAGGGACCCGACGTCATCGTCGGCGCCCACGACTGGCTCGGCCAGCTCGTCACCAACGGCGCCGTCGCCCCGCTCGAGCTGGGGGACGCCGCCGACGACTTCCAGCCGGTCGCCGTCGAGGCGTTCACCTACGAGGGCCAGACCTACGGCCTGCCCTACGCGGTCGAGAACGTCGCGCTGTTCCGCAACACCGACCTGGCGCCGGAGGCGCCGGCCGACTTCACGGCCATGCTGGAGCAGGGCCAGGCCGTGGTGGACGCCGGGGACGCCGACCTGCCGCTGGCCCTGCAGGTGGGCGAGCAGGGCGACGCCTTCCACTTCTACCCGATCCAGACGTCCTTCGGTTCGTCGATCTT
>JBHJOJ010000270.1:0-31480 GCA_050329835.1 Kineosporiaceae bacterium
GCACCGGACGCCCGGCCGGCCCCGCAACCCTCACCGGCACCTGCCGCCGGGGCGGCTCCCGCTCCCCCGGCGACCCCGTCCCCCGGGCCGCCCCCCGACGGCTCGGCCGCGGCCCGGTCGGACTACGGACCGCAACCGGGTCAGCAGCCGGAGCCGGCCACGGGACTGACTCATCCGTCGGCGCCGGCACCCGCCGAGCTGCAGTCGCGGCCGGCCGACGTCCCCGGCGAGGCCGGGGCGGGCGGGGCGGCCGGGTACGTGACCCCGATCGTCCGGAAGCTGGCCGGGGAACTCGGCGTGGATCTCGCGACGCTCCACGGCACCGGCGTCGGCGGGCGGATCCGCCGCCAGGACGTCGTCGCGGCAGCCGAGCGGGCGGCGGCCGAGCGGTCCGCGGCCTCCTCGGCGTCCTCGGGGGCCTCGTCGCCCGCTGCCGAGGCCGCTGCCCTGTCGCCGCTGCGCGGCCGGACCGAGCCGATGAGCCGGATCCGCCGCACGATCTCGCGCCGGATGATGGAGTCGCTGCACTCCTCCGCCCAGCTCACCACCGTAGTGGAGGTCGACGTCACCCGGATCGCCCGGCTGCGGCAGCAGGCGAAGGCGGGCTTCGAGGCCCGCGAGGGGGTCAAGCTGTCGTTCCTGCCGTTCTTCGCCCGGGCGGCGGTCGAGGCCCTCAAGGCCCACCCGGTGGTCAACGCCAGCACCGACGGCGAGTCGGTGACCTACCACGACACCGAGAACCTCGGTGTCGCCGTCGACACCGAGCGCGGCCTCATGGTCCCGGTGATCCGGGACGCCGGCGACCTCAACCTGCCGGGCCTCGCCAGGCGGATCGCCGACCTCGCGGCCCGGACGCGCGACCGCAAGGTGGGACCGGACGAGCTGAGCGGCGGGACCTTCACGCTGACCAACACGGGCAGCCGGGGCGCGCTCTTCGACACGCCGATCATCAATCAGCCGGAGTCCGCGATCCTCGGGACGGGCACGGTGGTCAAGCGGCCCGTCGTCGTGGAGGCCGACGGCGCCGAGGGGATCGCGGTCCGGTCGATGGTCTACCTCGCCCTGAGCTACGACCACCGGATCGTCGACGGCGCCGACGCGGCGCGCTTCCTCACGACGGTCAGGGCCCGGCTCGAGGAGGCGGCGTTCGAGGCGGAGCTCGGCCTGTGACCGCCCCCGCGACCGGGGGGCCCCGGTGAGGGTCGCCGTCACGGGAGCCACCGGCCTCATCGGGTCGGCGCTGCTGCCGCACCTCGTCGCGGCCGGCCACGACGTGGTGCGCCTCGTGCGACGGGAGCCGCGCGGACCCGACGAGGTGCGGTGGGACCCGACGTCGGGCACCGCCGCCGGCGTCGACCTCGACCGGTTGACCGGTGCGGACGCGGTCGTCCATCTCGCCGGGACCAACGTCGGCGGGAAGCGGTGGACCCCGTCCTACAAGCGGGCCATCCGCGACTCCCGGGTGCTGGGGACCCGCACCCTCGTCGCGGCCCTCGCCGCTCTGGACGACCGGCCCGCCGTGCTGGTGTCGGGATCGGCCGTGGGCTACTACGGCTCGCGCGGCGACGAGGTCCTCACCGAGGCGTCGGCCGCGGGTGACGGGTTCCTCGCCGAGGTGTGCGTGGCCTGGGAGGCGGAGGCCCGGCGGGCCGAGGACGCGGGGACCCGGACGGTGCTGGCCCGCACCGGGCTGGTGATGACGGACCGCGGCGGGGCCTTCGGTCGCCTGCTGCCGATCCTCAAGCTCGGGCTGGGCGGCCCGCTCGGCTCGGGGCGCGCCTGGTGGCCGTGGATCACCCTGGAGGACGAGGTGCGGGCGCTGGTCCACTGCCTCGGCACGGAGTCGCTGAACGGCCCGGTCAACCTTGGCGGCCCCGAGCCGGGACGCAACCGGGACGTCACCCGCAGCCTCGCCCGCGAACTTCGGCGCCCCGCCGTCCTGCCCGTGCCGCCGATCGCCCTGCGGCTCGCCTTCGGCGAGTTCGCCGACGACGTCCTGTCGAGCCAGCGGATGGTGCCCGGGGCGCTCGTGGGGTCGGGCTTCGTCTTCCGGCATTCGGACCTCGCCACCGCGTGCCGCTGGCTGGTCGGCGGCGGCGACCCGACGCCCGGTTGAGACCGGATCACCCCGGGACGTCCACCGCGTCGATCCGCCATCCCTCGGCCTGCACCAGGGTGAGACGGACGTCGTCCTCGACCTCCTCCACCCGGGTCCCTCCGGCGGGCACCGCGCCGCCCCCCGGACGGGTGCCCAGCCGCACGTCGACGGTGATCCGGTCCTCGGCCGTCGCCACCACCCGCACCGCGACCACGTCGAGCGCGACGTCCAACGGCCCGTGCTCGGCGACGAGCGCCTCGTCCGTCGCCCGCGCCGGGGAGGCCGGCGCGTAGACCCGGGCCAGGGCCGCCCGGTCCCCGCCCCGCAGCGCGGCCTGCCGGGCGGCGACCAGCTCCGTCACGATCGCGAGCGCCGGCTCCCCGGACGGGGGCGACGGCGGGGCCGACGCCCCGACGGTCGCCAGGGCGCCCGACGCCGCGGGCGCGGGCGACCCGGAGACGGCGGTCCCGGCCGGCCGGTCGCCCATCCCGGTGGCGGCCAGCAGCCCGCCGGTCACCAGCGCGACGAGCGCGACGACGGTGAGGTGCAGGGCCCGCCGCCCGCGCGGCACCAGCCGTCGCCACGGCGGCCGCCGAGGTGGATCACCCGGCCCCCCGGTCGGGGAGCCGACGCGGGGCAGCCAGTGCGTCGGCGCCTCGTCCCGGGGCAGCGCCGGGAAGGCGCCGGCCACCAGCCGCACGGGTTCGCACCCCGCCACCGCGAGGACACCGCCCAGCAGGTCCGCCGGTGACGGGCGGCGACCGGGCTCGGGGTCGAGCCCGGTCGCGAGGATCTGCGCGAGCTCGGCCGGGACCGCGGGCACCAGCAGCGGGAGGGGGACCCGCGGCGGCACCGGGTCGGGCGCGGTCCCCGCGAGCGCGAACCAGGCCACCGCGCACAGCCCGTGGACGTCCGACGGCCCACCGGGCATGGACCCCGCCACCACCTCGGGAGCCGCGAAGCCCCGGGTCGCGACGACCCGCCCGGCGCCGGCCACGACGGCGTCCCCCAGGTCGGCGAGCAGGGGCCGGCCGCCGTCGGTGAACAGGACGTTGCCCGGCGACAGGTCGCCGTGCACGAGACCGGCGCCGTGGAGGTCGGCCAGTGCCCCGGCGAGCGCGACCACCACGGTCGCCACCTCGCCGACGTCCAGGGGTCCGCGAGCCGCCACCAGGGAGCCCACGCTGCCGCCGGCGGCCAGGTCCAGCACCACGGCGGGCGGGTTCTCGACGATGCGCCGCACCGCCACCACGTTCGGGTGGCGGACGCGCAGCCGCTCGCCCGCCGGCAGGACGCCCCCGCGGTAGAGCTTGACCGCGACGCGCTGGCCGGTGCTCCTGTCGACCGCGAGCCAGACGTCCGCCGCCGAGCCGGACCCGACGGGACGGAGCAGCCGGCAGCCCGCGACCGTTGCCCCCGGGGCGGCGGCTGCCCCGCCCGCCCTGCTCTCGACCGTCACGTGCTCATGCCACCACGCCGTCCATGATCGTCGCCGGGGCCGTCCACAGGGAGGAGCCACGGCGTCCCTCTCGGCAACGAGCCACACCGCAGGCGTGCCCGCGCCATTCCCAGGTAATTGACAGGCTAATCCTCGCGGTTCGCCGTTACCGTGGTGAGACCTCACCGGGCGGGGCCCCGGTCAGGTCTGTCGGGTCACCGCGCCAGGGGAGGGACGCCTATGACCATCACGTCACGGACTCCGGTCCGCGAGCTTCCGGACGAGCCGATCGCGATCATCGGGATGAGCCTGCGCGCCCCCGGCGCGTCGAATACCGACGACTATTGGCGGAACCTGCTCGCCGGAGTCGACTCGGGCACGCGGTCGTCCATTCCTGACCAGCTCGCCCTGGGCGTCCCGGCAGCGGAGGCCCGGCGTCCCGACTTCGTCCCGGTCGCTCAGCTGCTGGCAGGGCACGATCTCTTCGACGCGCGGCTGTTCGGTCTGCCGCGCCGGGAGGCGGAGCTCCGTGATCCGCAACAGCGGATCTTCCTCGAGACGGCCCTGACCGCACTGGAGCACGCGGGCCATGCCGGCACGACCGGCGAGCGTATCGGCGTCTTCGCCGGAGTCAAGGCGAACTCGTACCTCGTCCGGAACATCATGCCGGGCTCCCGACTCACCGAGACGCTCGACGATATGGTCGTCGGGATCGCCAACGACCACGATTATGTCGCCACTTTCGTCTCTCATGCTCTCGACCTCACCGGTCCGAGCATGACCGTGGGCTCGGCCTGTTCGACGTCGCTCGTGGCCGTGCACCTCGCCTGTCAGTCACTGCGTCGCGGGGAGTCCGACGTGGCGATCGCCGGGGCCAGCTCCCTCGAGCTGCCGCACGGTCGCGGCTACGTCCACCGCCCCGGAGGGGTCCAGTCGGCGGACGGCCGGTGCCGGCCCTTCGGCGCCGACGCCACCGGCACCGTCTGGGGGAGCGGTGTCGGCGCCGTGGTGCTCAAGCGACTCGGCCGCGCCCAGGAGGACGGGGACACGGTCCACGCCGTCGTCGCCGGGTCCGCCGTCACGAACGACGGTGCGGCGAAGTCGGGCTTCACGGCACCGAGCGTCGACGGTCAGGCCAGGGCGATCAGCGGGGCGCTGCGGGCCGCGGGTGTCGACCCGCGGACGGTCGGCATGGTCGAGGCGCACGGCACGGGCACGGCGCTGGGCGACCCGCTGGAGGTCGAGGCCCTGACCCACGCCTTCGGCGGGGGTCAGGGCCTCGACCCCTGGTGCCTGATCGGCTCGGCCAAGGGAAACATCGGTCACCTGGTGGCCGCCGCGGGGATCGCCGGTCTCGTCAAGGCCGTCCTGGCGGTTCGGGAGGGGGTCGTCCCCCCGACCCTCTACGGGGACCGGCCCAACCCGGCGATCGACTTCACGACGACGCCGTTCGCCCTGGCGGAGGGCCCCCAGGCCTGGCCGGGCCTGGGGGGTCCCCGCCGGGCCGGGGTCAGCGCCTTCGGCATCGGTGGAACCAACGCCCACGTCGTCCTCGAGCAGGCTCCCCCGCCCGTCCGCGCATCGCCCGAGCAGCCCGGCCCCCATCTCCTCGTCGTGTCGGCCGCCGGCGGCGAGGCGTTGCGGACGGCGGCGTGCCGGCTCGCCGACCACCTGGAGCGCCAGGACTCCGTCCCGGGTGGACCGGCGACCTCGCTCGCCGACGTCGCCCACACCCTGGGTCGGGGTCGACCCTCACGCGACGTGAGGCTCTCGGTCGTCGCCAGCAGTGGATCGGAGGCGGCCGACCGCCTCCGGGCCGCGACCGGCCCGGACACGCCGGCGGCCACCTCCTCCCGAGGGGCTCGCGGCACGTCCGGGGCAGGGGCGCAGGTGGCGCTGCTGTTCAGCGGCCAGGGAACCCAGTACCCCGGGATGGGTGCCGGGCTCTACCGGCGCTTCCCGGTCTACCGGGACGCCGTGGACCGGTGCACGGCGCTCCTCGAGCCACTCCTGGATCCGCACCTCGAGGTCGACCTCGCGGCGCTCCTGCGCGGCGACGATATCGGCCCGGACGCGGCGGACACGCTCCGGCGGACGGCCGTGACGCAGCCGGCGCTCTTCGTCCTCGAGTGGAGCCTCACCGAACTGCTGGCGTCCTGGGGGCTGGTGGCCGACGCCCTGCTCGGTCACAGCATCGGTGAGTACGTCGCGGCGTGCCGGGCGGACGTCATGCCGCTGCCCGACGCCCTGAGGATGGTCGCCGAGCGCGGCCGCCTCATGCAGGCCCTGCCGCCGGGGGCGATGGTCGCCGTCCCGGTCGGCGAGGAGGAGGCGGTCGCCCTCGCCGGGGGAGCCCTGGACGTCGCCGCGCTCAACGGCCCCCGCTCGAGCGTGCTGTCCGGCCCACCCGCGGCGGTCGACGACCTCGAGCGGCGACTCGACGCGCAAGGCGTCCCGCACACGAGGCTGCGGACCTCGCACGCCTTCCACTCGGCCATGACGGAGCCCGCTCTCGGCCCGTTCCGGGACCTCGTGGCCGAGATCCCGCTCGCCGCGCCCTCCGTGCCGGTCTGGTCGAACGTGACCGGTCGCCCGCTCACCGCGGCCGAGGCCGTCGACCCCGGCCACTGGGCACGCCAGCTGCGCGGCACGGTGCGCTTCGGCGACGGCGTGGCGGACCTCGCCGGGCGGTCCGGCGCGTGGCAGCTCGTCGAGGTCGGTCCGGGGCGGGTGCTGCGGGACCTCAGCGCCGGTCACCTCGACCCGGGACGCCACCAGGGGTTCCACACGCTGCCCGGCCCCGACGACACGCCCGGTACGGACGTGCGGCACCTCCTGGAGTGCGTCGGTGCCCTGTGGGCCTCGGGTGCCCGGGTGGACCCGGCCGCCACCGGGACCGGGGGGCGGGTGCCGCTGCCCACCTACCCCTTCGCCCGTGAGCGGTACTGGATCGACCCCCCGCCGACACCGGGAGCGAGCGACGCCGGTGCCGCCGCCTCGCGGGAGGTGCCGGAGCGACCGGGCCCCCCGCGCGCCCGGGAGCGGGACGACTGGCTCGAGGTCCCCGCCTGGCGACCCGCGCCGCCCTCCGTGCCGTGGGGCCGTCGCCGGTCCGCGGCGCCCGCGCTCGTCGTCGCCCCTCCCGGGGAGGCGATCCCCGCCGACGCCGGTCCGGGTGCCGGTGACGCCATCGCCGCCGCGCTGCGGGGCACCGGGCGCCACGTCGCCGTCGTCCCCTGGGGCTCCCCCGGGACGGTCGCGCCGGGTGGCGTCGCGCGACCGGACCACGGACCGCTCGCGGACGCCCTCGCGGACGTCCTCGCGGGGACCGCCGATGCGACCGGCGACGGACCCGCCGTGGAGGTCGTCCTGCCGTGGGGCGTGCACCGCCCGTCGGCGGAGTCGCCGACCACCGGCGGGATGCCCGCGCGCGGGCAGGCGCTCTTCGACGCCGCGGTCCGGGTGGTCCGTACCCTCGCCGACCGAGCGGTGCCGGCCGCCGTCCTGCTGACGGTCGTGACGGGGAACGCCCAGGACGTCGACGGCGACGATCTCCTGTCCCCGGAACAGGCCCTCACCTGGGGACCGGCACGTGCGGCGGCGTTGGAGCTGCCCCGGGTCAGCAGCCGCGTGGTCGACGTCGACCTCCGCGACCGGTCGGCAGACGGCCAGGACCACAGCCGGCGGGCCGTCCTCTCCCGGGCCTGTCGCGACGCGGCCGCCGAGCTGGCCCGCGTGGACGGACCGGGGCTCGTCGCCCTCCGCGGGGGCCGCCGGTGGCTCCCCGAGACGCTGCCGGTGGCCGCGCCCCCACCGACGGTCCCGGACGCCGGGCTGCGCCGGGACGGCGTCTACGTCGTCACCGGCGGCCTGGGTGGGGTCGGACTCAGCATCGCCCGTCACCTCGCCGAGCGGGTCCAGGCGCGGCTCGTCCTGTCCTCCCGCACTCCCCTGCCCGAGCGCGACCAGTGGGAACGGGTGGTCGGGAACGGCCTCGAGGGGGCCGACACGATCCGTGACCTCCTCGCCCTCGAAGCGGCCGGCGCCGACGTGCTCACGGTGCGCGCGGACGTGACGGTCCGAGCCGACGTCGACCGCCTGCGCGACTGCACCATGAGGCGTTTCGGGCGGGTGGACGGGATCGTCCACGCGGCCGGCGTGCCGGGCGACGGCCTCGTCGCGCTCAAGGACCCGGCCGAGGCCGCCGCGGTGCTGGCCCCCAAGGTCATCGGGACGGTGCTGCTGGACGAGGTCTTCGCTCCGATGGCACCGGACTTCGTCGTGCTGTGCTCGTCGGTGACGGGTCTGGTCGGCGGGATCGGCCAGGTCGACTACTGCGCCGCCAACGCCTTCCTCGATGCCTACGCCCGCAGCCCGCTGCGCAGGGCGCCCGCGATGACCTCCATCGCCTGGGGCGAGTGGCTCGAGGTCGGCATGGCCGCGCGCAGCCGTCCCGCGGGCCCGGACGAGGGTGCCGGTCCCCGTGAGGGCACCCACCCGGCCGGGACCGGGCCGGCCCCGGCCACCGGCCCCCATCCCTGGCTGGCGTCCCCACCGGGGGACCGGCGGGCGCACGCGGAACCGGACGCCTTCCGGGTCCTGCTGGACGCAGACGACTGGGTGTTCGCGGAGCACCGGATCGCGGGCACGCCGGTCCTGCCGGGCACCGGGCACCTCGAGCTCATGCGGGCGGCCGCAGTGGCCTCGGCGGTCCCGGGACCGGTCCCCGCCGACGGCGTCGACCTGCTGGACGTCACCTTCGTCGCGCCCCTGACGGCCCGGCGCGGGAAGGATCCCGAGGCCACGGTGCGCGCCGAACGGGACCCGGTCGGCGCGCAACGGCTCGTCGTGAGCGCTCGCGACGGTGGCGCGGGGCGGCCCGTGGTGCACGCCGCGGCGCGTGTCGTCCCGGCCGCGCCGGCGGCCGGCCGGGTGGACCTCGCGGTCCTGCGCTCGCGCGTCGACACGCCGGTCCACACGGACCCGGGCGAGACCCGTGACGGCAGGTGGCTGACGCTGGGGGAACGCTGGTCGGCGATCCGCGCGACGTGGCGTGACGAGTCCGGGCAGGAGGAACTCGCGCGCTTCGAGGCCACCGCCCAGGTGGCCGGCGAGCTCGACGTCCTGCCGCTGCACCCGGCCCTGCTCGACCAGCTCACCGGTTTCGGGTCGGCCGCCGGCCTCGACGGGGACGCCCTGCCGGTGGGGTACGAACGCGTGACGATCCGCGGCGGGCTGCCCGCCCGTGGGTGGAGCCACCTGACGTGGCGGGACACCCCCGCACCGGGGCAGGCGGTGGCCGACGTGACGGTGACGGACGACGACGGGCGGTGCCTCGTCGAAGTCACCGGGTTCACGCTGCGGCTGGCCGTGGGCGGCGCCGTCGTCGAGAGCCCGGTCGAGAGCCCCGCCGAGAGTCCCGTCGAGGCCGAGACGTCCATCGGGATGGCCCCGGCCGAGGCGGCCGAGGCGATGCAGCGGGTGGTCGCCGCCGGCCTCGGCCCGGTGGTGGCGGTGAGCGCGGTCCCCGTGGACGACATCGCGGCGGACGTCCGCCGCCGCGCCGAGCAGGTGCGCGGGCGTGAGCCGGGCGGCGCCGCACCCGGCGATCCCGGCGACGGCCTCGACGGTCCCCCCGGCGAGGACCCGGGCGACGGGTCCCGGGACGGGGACGTCGCCACCGCGTCCGCGCCACTCGACCGGACCGGCCTGGCCGAGTTCGTGGCGCCGGCCGACGGCCTGGAACGGACGGTCGCCGACGTGTGGGCCGAGGTGATCGGGGCCGGGCCGGTGGGCGCCGAGGACGACTTCTTCGCCCTCGGCGGCAACTCGATGCTGGCGGTCCAGCTGGTCTGGCGGGCCGGCGAGGTCACCCGGGCCCAGCTGCCGATGCGGAGCCTGTTCGACGCTCCCACCGTCGCGGGGATGGCGGCCGCGGTCCGGCGGGCTCAGGAGGCCTCCCCGGGCGCCGGGACCGGCACCGAGATCCGACGGCTGCCGCGGGCCGAGCGGTGACGAGCCGGCTCGACATCCTCGTCACGCCGGTTCCGTGGGCGGGTCACGTGAACCCGACCCTGGCCGTCACGAAGGAACTCGTCCGGCGCGGTCACCGGGTGACGTACGCGCTTCCCGAGCAGTGGCGACCGGTCGTGCGCGCGGTCGGGGCCACGCTGCTGCCGATCGCGCCCGTCGACTCGCTGGACGACCCGGCCGAGGACGCGCTCACCCGGTTCGCGCTCACGCCGCCGCGTCTGACGAGACACGCGGTCTCCGTCCTGCCGCAGATCCTGTCGCAGGTCACCGTCCGGACGCCCGACCTGCTCGCCTACGACGTCCTGTGCGTCTGGGGCCGGCTGCTGGCGACCGTGCTGCCCAGCCCGGCTGCCGTGCTGCACACCACGTTCGCCACCAACGAGCACGTCTCCTACGTCGACCCGGCCCTGCACTACCGCGGCCTCGGGGACCGGCTGGCGTCCGCGATGGCCGGCTACTCGGCCGACATCGCGACCCTGTCACGGGCGCACGGCACCCCGCGGGTCACAGTGCAGGACCTCCTCAGCCCCCGCGAGGCCGTCGAGATCGTGTTCTGCCTGCCGTCCTACCAGCCGGCCGTGGCGACCTTCGGCGAACGCCACCGCTTCGTCGGACCGAGCCTGCGTCCCGCGGCCGCGGGCCCTCCCGGCGGCAACCCGTTCCCGGGGGCCCTGGACGCCGCCCGGAGGCACCCGAGGTCGCTGTTCGTCTCCGGCGGGACGAGGAACCCCGAGTGGCCGGGCCTGGTCGAGCTGTGCGCCGAGGCGTTCGGTGACGGCCGGTGGGAGGTCGCGGTCGCCGCCCCGCCCCCCGCACGACCCGTCGACGTGCCCACTCTGCACGTGAGGGACACGTTCCCGCAGGTCGAGATCCTGCGGCAGGCCGCCGGCCTGGTGACTCACGGCGGGATGAACAGCCTTATGGAGGCGGCGGTCCACGGGGTCCCCGTCCTGGTCGTGCCCCGCGTTCCCGAGCAGGCGGTCAACGCGGCGACCATCGCCGGCCTCGGTGTCGGACTCACCGCGGACCCGGCCACGCTGACCCCGCAATCGCTGCGGGCCGCCGTGGACTGCCTCGTCGAGGACCAGGCGATCCAGCGGGCGGTCGCCGAGATGAGGCTCCAGGCCGTCGCGGCCGGCGGGCCCGGTGCCGCCGCGGACGCCCTCGAGGACCGGGTCGCGGCAGGAGGTGTCCAGGCGTGACGTCCGCTCCCCGGGCGGCGACCGCCGTCGCGGTGACCTCACTCGTCAAGCGCTACCACGAGTCCTCCCGCAACGCCGTCGACGGGGTGAGCTTCACGGTCGCGGCCGGCGAGGTCTACGGGCTGCTCGGACCGAACGGCGCGGGCAAGACGACGACCATCGGGGTCCTCACCACCCGGATCCGGGCGGATTCCGGGTCCGCCCGGCTCTACGGCGTCGAGGTGTCCGACGATCCCGTCGGCGCCCGGCGCGTGCTCGCCGTGGTGACTCAGCACAACAACCTCGACCGCTCGCTCACGGTGCGCGAGAACCTCGAGTTCCACGCCGCCTACCACGGGGTGGGACGCCGCCACCGGCGGGCACGCGCCATGCAGCTGCTGACCCGGCTGGAGCTGCTGGAGTGCGCCGGCTCACCGGTGGAGCGGCTCTCCGGCGGGCAGGCTCAGCGCGTCAAGATCGCCCGGTCCCTCATGCACACGCCGCGCGTGGTGTTCCTCGACGAACCCGGGACGGGCCTGGACACCCACGGCAGGCGGTTCGTGCGGGAACTGGTGCGGGAGCTCGCGGCCGACGGGGTGGCCGTGGTCCTCACGACGCACGACATGACCGAGGCGGCGGCCACGACCGACCGGGTCGGGATCATCGACCGCGGCGTCCTGCTCGCGGAGGACCGGCCCGCCGGGCTGGTGCGGCGGTTCGCCGCACCCGGTGAGGTGGAGGTCGGGGCGAGCTGCGCCGACCGGCGGGCGGCCGAGGACCTGGTCCGCTCCCTGCGCGGCATCCCCGGGGTGTGCGACGTGCGAGTGACGCCCGGCGACGGGGGCCCGGGCGACCCCGGGCAGGTCGACGCGGCGCTGCTCCTCCGAGGGGCACCCGGCGCGATGCCCGCCGTGGACACGACTGCGGTCCTCGACGCGGTCGTCACGACGGTCGGCGCGGCCGGGGCGCGGCTGCGGCGGCTCGGTCCGCGACACCCGGATCTGGAGGACGTCGTCGCCCGGCTCACCACCGCGGACGGCATGCGGGGGGCCCACCGGTGAGGCCCCGGCCCGGTGTCCCCGCCCCCTCGGCGGCGTCCCTGCTCGCCATGGTCCGCCGGGACGTCCTCGTCGCCCGTCGCGACGTGCTCGTGCTGGTCGCCCAGGGGCTGCTCCAGCCGCTGCTGCTGCTGCTGGTGTTCGGACGGGTGCTGACCGACCTGGGTTTCGTCCGGGACGACTACGCCACGCTCCTGCTCCCCGGACTGGTGGGGCTGACGATCGCGCTCACGGCCGTGCAGAGCTCGGCCATTCCCCTGGTGGTCGATCTGTCCTACACCCGGGAGGTCGAGGACCGGCTCCTGTCCCCGGTGTCGACCGCGACCGTCGCGATCGGCAAGGTCGCCGTCGGCGCCGCCCGGGCGCTCGTGGCCGGCGCCGCGATGCTTCCGCTCGGCGTGCTCGTCCTGGGCTCGGTGCCGTGGAACCCGCCCGGCCTGCCGCTGCTGACGGTGACCGCCATCCTCGGTGCGGTCGCCTGCTCGGGGCTGGGCATGGTGCTGGGAACGTCGGTGCCGCCCGACAGGATCAACTCGGTCGTGGCGCTCGTGGTGACGCCCCTGCTGTTCACCGGGTCCAGTCAGTACCCCTGGCGGGATCTCGACGTCATCCCCTGGTTCCAGGTGGTCACCGCGTTCAACCCGCTCACCTACCTCAGCGAGGGGCTGCGGGCGGCGATGCTGCCGTCGGGGGATCACCTGCCGCCGTGGCTGTGCGTGGCAGCTCTGTCGGGCTTCGCCCTGGCGCTCACGGCCCTCGGCACGCGGGGCTTCGTGCGACGGGCGTCCGGCTGAGCGGGCATCGACGGGCGGGCGTCGAACAGGGCGGACTCGGGGCCGTGGCGGCGCTCAGCCGGCCCCGGGCTCCCGGCGGGCCACCCGCGGTCCCTCCCACACCGAGGCCACGTGCTCCAGGCACGCCCGTCTCGAGCCGCTGACTCCGGTGTCCGTCCATCCCGCCGGGGGGCCGGCGTCCGCGGCCATCGGCCAGACCGAGTACTGACCTTCCTCGTTGACGACGACCATGACCTGCTCCTCGTCCTCCTCCGGTAGCGGCCCGGTCACCGGCTCACGATTCATCGGACGTCCTCTCCTCGCGCGGTCCAGCCGACCGAGCCCTCCCACGGGTGCTCCTCGGCCCTCATCGGGTCCCTCCCGGCGCCAGCGCCCGCACCCGGGCGCGGCCCGCCCGGCGCCACAGCAGGGCGGGCCGGTCATGACGGTTCGCCTCCACCACCACCCGCCGGTGCAGGTCGTGGACCGACGCCTCACGGGTGAGCCCGAAGGCCCCGTGCACGTGAAGCGCCAGGGCGGTCACGGACGTCGCGGTCTCGGCCGCGAGGGCGAGCGCCTCGACCGCCGTGTCGTCGTCACCCTCCGGCGGCCCGGAGTCCGGGTCGGGTCCCTCGGGGGCCACCGCCCCGGGACGGCGCGCCGTCGCCTCGACCAGCCGGCCCGCGGCCGCCACCTCGACCAGCGCCGCCGCGAGGGGGAACGCCACGGCCTGGTGCGCGAGCAGTGAGCCGCCGAACTGGCGCCGGCGGCGGGCGTGCGCGACGGCGAGGTCGAGGGCCCGGCCGGCCATCCCCACGAGGTACCCGGCCTGGCACAGTCGGACGGCTGGCTGCGCGACCGGCCCGCCGCCGAGCGCCGGCAGGTCGGGCAGCAGGTCGTCGAGCAGGCACGACGGGGCACCGGCCGCCCCCAGCGCCTCGGCCACGGCGACGGCTGCGGCCGCGCCCGGGCCGGCCGCGGCGTCCCCGGCTCCGGACACCAGGTCACGGACCCCGAGGTCCGCCAGGGCCGTGCGGATCGCGGCGTCGTCGTCCGAGCGGGCGCCGACGACGTCGCGCACGGCCCGTGCGACCCCCTGGAGCTCCGGCCGGGTGGCCGCGCACCTCGCGGCGGCGTCCAGCGGCTCGAGCGGGTCGCCCGTGCCGGCGCCGTCGAGAACCGTCCCCGCGATGGTGTGCAGCATCATCTCCGAGGTCCCCGCCGAGACCGTCAGCCCCGGCGCCTCCCGGTACGCGGCGTCGGCGAGCGTCCTCGTCGCCTCGGGGACCCAGGTCGCCGTGGCGCCGAGCTCCGCCAGCCATCGCGCCGCGGCCAGGGCCGTCTCGCTCGCGTACCATTTCGAGGCGGCCGCCGCGGCCGGGTCGGGACGCCCGGCATCGATCGAGCGGCAGACCGCCAGGGCCAGCAGCCGCCCGGCAGCCTGCCGCGCCCCGAGCCCGCCCAGCACCGCCAGGTCGTGCGGGTCGGGTTCGGCCGCCGCGCCGGCGCCGGCGAGCACCCGGGCGCCGTGGTCCAGCCACAGCCGGCCGCGAGCCTGCTGCTCGACGCCGGTGCGCTCCAGCACCAGCGCGTCGGTGACCAGCGGCCACGCGGCTCCCCGGGTGCCGAGCACGGTCGAGTCCGGCACCCGGACGTCGTCGAGGAGCACGTCCGCGAACGGCTCGTCGGCCATGCCCGGCCACACCCGGACGTCGACGCCGGGCGTGTCGAGCGGGACCAGGAAGAGCGTGAGGCCGCTCGGCTGGCCCGGGGCGCCCGACGTCCGCGCGAGGACGAGGGCGAGGTCGGCGAACTGGGTCTGCACGCTGTAGACCTTCCGTCCCCGCAGCGACCACTCGTCGCCGCACGGGACCGCCGACGTCTCCAGCGCGGCGAGGTCGGAGCCGGCCGAGGGCTCGCTGTACAGGACCGTGGCGAACCGTTCCCCGGCGGCCAGTGTCGGGAGCAGGTCGGCGCGCTGCCGCGGCGTCCCCGACGCCCGGACCAGGTTCCCCACCACCGACAGGGAGAGCGTGTGGAGGGTGTCCGGCACCCCGGCGCGCACCATGGCGTCGACGACGAGCGCGCTGTCGACCGAGGCCGCCCCGCGGCCGCCCTCGGCGACGGACCAGTGGGGGGCGAGCAACCGGTGACGGCCGAGCACGCGGTACACCTCGCGGGGGTCCGCGCCCGGACCGGCGGCCCGCAGCCGCTCGAGCGCGGCCCGCGTGTCCCCGTCGGCGAGCACCCGCCCGACGGCCTCGACCGGGCTCTCGGGGCCCGGGACCGGCGGCCGGGGGGCACCCGGTCCCCCGCTCACCGGGGTCCTCCGGACCCGCCGGCCGGTCGCGCGGCGGGCTCGCGCGAGAGGTCGGAGAGCCGGGCGCCGGGGTCGATGGTCAGTCGCTCGAGGAACAGGGTCACCGCCGCCCACAGATCGGCCGCCGCCGACCGCTCCAGCGCCCGGGTGTCGAACTCCAGGCCGCCCGCGATGCCCTCCGGTCGCTGCCGCAGCACGATCCCGAGGTCGGGCGTCTCCCCGGGCGGGCTGTACAGCTCGAGGACGGGGTTGAAGTCGCGCCCGCTGCCGTCCGGCATCGGCTCCATGGACGTCATGCCCGAGAAGCCGCTGGACCCCTGCGGGGTGTTCTGCACGGAGAAGAGGACCCCGAGGGCCGGGCCCCGGTCCGCGCCGGAGCGCAGCAGCTCGTGGAGGTGGTCGAACGGCAGCCGCTGGTGGGCGAACGCCTCCGCGGACGACCCGTGCACCCGGCGTACCAGCTCGGCCCCGCGCGGGTCGCCGCCCAGGTCGACCCGCACCACGACCCGGTTGACGAAGAAGCCGACGAGGGCCTCCCACCGCGTGCGGGTGCGGCCCGCGACCGGCGTGAGGACCAGGACGTCGTCGGTGCCGCCCCGGTGCCCGACCGTCGCCGCGACCGCCGAGAGCAGCACGCTGTAGAGCGTGACGCCGCACCGGCGGGCGAGCGCCTCGACCGCCGGCCCCAGCTGCGGTCCGAGGGCCACGTTCATCCCGTCGACGCTTGCCGGTCCCCCGGTGTCCCGCCTGGCTGCCACCGGGGTCAGCACGGGCGCCCCGCGCAGCCGGGACCGCCACCAGTCCTCCTCCCGCCGGGCGTCGGCGCCGGCCAGCCAGGCGCGCTCCTCCCGCACGTAGTCCGCATAGGAGACCGGCGGAGCGGACCGGTCCCGGGGCATGTCCTCGCCGGCGTCCTCCGCAGGGTCCTCCCCCGGGTCCTCCCCGGCGGTGCCGCCCGGCCGGTAGCCGGCGGCGAGCTCCCGCAGCTGCACGCCGAGGGACCACGCGTCGGTCATGAGGTGGTGGATGACCCACTGGACGACGTGATCGTCCGGCGCCAGCCGCAGGACCCGCACCCGGACCAGCGGACCCCTCCCGACGTCGAAGGGTTCGGTCGTGGCCTCGCGCAGCAGGCGCTGGGCCGCCGGCACCCGGTCCGGCGGGGCGAGACCGGCGAAGTCCTCGAACCGCCAGTCGACGACGGGGCCGTCGACGTCGGCGAACACCGGGACGCCGTCGCGCACCTCGACCCGGGCCCGCAACGGCAGGTGCCGGTCCACGAGCCGGGCGAAGGCGTCGGAGAGCGCCGCCGGCTCCAGCGGCCCCCGGATCCGCAGCGCGAGCGGAGCGTGGAAGACGGTGGTGTCCGGGTGCTCGACGCTCGTCCGCCACAGCCGCTCCTGCACCGGTGCCAGCGGGGTGCCGGCCTCCGGGGCCGGGGCGTCCTCCGCGGGGGGCAGGGCGGCCCCCGTCCGGGCGGCGACGAGCTGGGCGACGTGACGCGGGGTCGGCGACTCGAAGAAGCCGACGAGGTCCACCTCCACCCCGAAGACGTCGCGCACCCGGGACGTCACCTGCATCGCCTGGAGCGAGTTCCCGCCGAGGGCGAAGAAGTCGTCGTCCGGTCCCTCCACCGGCGACCCGAGCAACGGGGCCAGGACCTCACGGGCGATGCGCTCCCACGTCACGGGCGAGCCGGCGGCGGCGCCCACCGGCGGTCCCGCCTCGGGCGCGCCGACCGCCGCGGGCCCCGGGCCGTCGCCGGCGACCCGCCGCGAGTGCTCGTCGGGATCCGGCAACCGGGAGCGGTCGACCTTGCCCTCGGGGGTCCGGGGCAGGTCGGCCACCCGGCGGACGACGCTCGGCACCATGTAGGACGGCAGCACGTCCGAGAGGTGCGCACGCAGCGCGCCCTCGTCGACGGCCCCCGGGCCGGTGACCCAGGCCACCAGCCTGCCGTGGGCGCCGTCCCCGACCACGTCCACGACGGCCTCGTCCACGTCGGGGTGCCGGCGGGCCAGGTGCTCCACCTCGCCGGCCTCCACCCGGAACCCCCGGACGCTGAGCTGACGGTCGGTACGGCCGAGGAACTCCAGCGTGCCGTCCGGGAGCCAGCGGACCCGGTCCCCCGTCCGGTACATCCTGGCCCCGGGGACCGGGGACCACGGGTCCGGGACGAAGCGGTCCGCGGTCGCGGCCGGATCCCCGAGGTAGCCGCGGGCGACCCCGGTGCCGGCGACGCAGAGCTCGCCGGGCTCCCGGACGGCGCACGGACGCATCCCCTCGGCGACGACGTACGTCCGGTGGTTGGCCATCGGACGGCCGATCGGCGGGGGGACGCCCCACCGCCCGCGGCAGTCCATGAGGGTCACCGCGACCGTGGTCTCCGTCGGCCCGTAGCCGTTGACGAACCGCCGCCCGGGTCCCGACCAGCGCTCCACGAGCGCGCCGGCGGGCGCCTCACCGCCCACCGACACGAGCCGGAGGTGGGGCAGCGTCGTCGGGTCCAGGAGCGGGAGCACGGCGGGCGGGATCTCGGCGACGGCTACCCGCTCGCCCTGCAGCAGCCGTTGCAGCGCCGTCGCCGAGCGGCGCTCCCGGTCGCCGGCCAGGACGACGGTGCCGCCGTTGGCCAGCGTCGCGAACACGTCGAAGACCGACACGTCGAAGGTGACCGGGGCGAACGCGAGGACCCGGGTGCCGGGGCCGATGTCGTAGTCCTCCCCGATCCGGCGCACGAAGCCCGCCACCGACCGGTGCTCCACCGCCACGCCCTTGGGTCGGCCGGTGCTCCCGGAGGTGAAGAGCACGTAGGCGAGGCCGCAGGAGTCGCCCGAGGTCCATGCGGTGGTCGCCGGTCCCGCCGGGGCCGCGTCGGCGAGGACGTCCTCCACGACCAGCACCGGTGCGAGGTCCCGGAACCGCTCGGCATGCTCGCGCGAGGCGAGCACGACCGCCGGCCGGGCGTCCTCCAGCACGAGATCCGACCGGGCTCGCGGCGCCGCCGGATCCACCGGCAGGTACACCCCGCCGGCCGCGAGCACCCCGAGCAGCGCGACGACGAGGTCCGGGCACCGAGGCAGGCACACCGCGACCAGCGTCTCCCCGGCCACCCCCCGGGACCGCAGGGCCGCGGCGACGCGCGAGGCCCGCGACACGAGGTCGCCGTAGGTCAGCTCGGCGTCCCCGGAGCGGACCGCGACTGCCTGGGGCGAGCCGACCGCCCGGCTCCGGACCAGGTCGTGCAGCGACTGGTCCGGTTCGGGGGCCGGTGGACCGACCCACCAGGCCGGCGGGGCCGCCGGTCCGGGGGGACCGACCCGCGGTCGGGCCCACCAGCGCTCGTGCTCGCTCTCGAGCGCCCGGTCCGCGGCCTCGTCGCGGCGCTCGCCGACGAGCCGGCGGGCCCGCCGCTCCAGTTCCGCCGCGAGCGGCGCGAGGACGGGGTCGGGCGGTCGGGTCCGGTGGCCCGGCTCCCCCGTGCCCTCACCGGGGGACGCCGTCCGGCGCCGGGCACCGTCCCCCGGGCCCCCCGGGGGCGGCAGCACCCCCCGCGCCACGTCCGCGAGCGCACCGCGGAACACGGCCGCCACCTCCTCGAGCACATGGTGGGGGACGCGCTCCGGGTCGGCGTCGAGCCTGACCACGACGTCGGTGCCGGCCCGGTGCCCCGCCACCGCCAGCGGCACTGCCAGGCGCTCCCGGCCCTCGAGGAGCTCGACCCGCAGTCCGTCGCCGGGCTGCTCGAGGGAGTCGACGGCGTAGAACTGCTGGAAGTCCACGATGCTCTCGACCAGCGCGGCAGTCCGCGGCACCGCGCTCCACCCGTGGATGCGGGCCAGCGGCACGTGCTCGTGGCGGCGCAGCTCCGTGAGCTGGTGGTGCACCTCCCGCAACCACGGGCCGGCACCGCCGGCCACCGGGACGCGGGCGCGCACTGGCAGCGTCCCCACCGTGGGCCCGATCAGGCACTCGAGGTCGACGCCGGTCGCGAGCAGCTGCCGCAGCGGGCCTTCGGGCAGTGCCCGGCCGGACACCGTGGTGCCCGTGACGACGTCGGCCCGGCCCGACAGCCGGGCGAGGGCCAGGAGCCAGCCGGCCGTGAACACGCTGGCGAGGGTCACCTCGTCCTGGGCGGCCCGGTCGGCGAGAGGTCCGGCCGGCAGCCGCAGGACCGCACGACGAGGCACCGCGGCGGCCAGCCGCCCCTCCTCGCCGGGACGAGGGTCGAGGATCCCGGACGCCCGCGACCCCGCGTGCACCCCCTGCAGGAGGCGCCGGAAATGGTCCCGGCCGTCTCCCGGGTCGCACCGGGCGAGGGCCGCGACGTAGCTCCGGAAGCCGCCGTCCGGAACGGTCCCGGGCCGCGGCGTCGCGTCGCCGGCCACCCGCTGTGAGTAGTCCTGGACGACCTCGGACATCAGCCGGGACCGGCTCCAGGCGTCGAGCACCAGGTGGTGGTTGGCGACGAGCAGCAGGTGGTCGTGGTCACCGGTGCGCCACAGTCCCAGTCGGACCTGCGGCGCCCGCTCCAGGGGGAGGCCCTCCCGCGCGACGGCGTGCAGGTGCGACTCCAGGCGGCGGCGGACCTCGTCGTGACCGAGACCCCTGAGATCCCGCTCCTGCCACGGCACGCCGACCCGGCGCAGCACGACGTGCAGCGGCCGCGCCCTGCCCCGCCAGGCGAAGGCGGCCCTCAGCAGCGGGTGGCGGTCGACGGCCGACTGCCACGCGGCGCGCAGCGCGGCGCCGTCGAGCGGGCCGGTGAGGCGGTAGACGAACTGCTGGACGTAGGCGCCCGAGCCGGGAGCGGCGAGCGTCTCGAAGAGCATCGCCTCCTGGGCGGGTGTCAGCGGGAACACGTCGGCCACCGGGCCCCGGTCGGCGACGGCAGCCGAGCTCACGGCCGCCACCCCCCGCCGCCCGCCGGGCCGCCGGGGCCGTCCTCCGCCGATGGGCCCGGCGCACCGCCCGTGACCTCGGCGACCACGAGCGCCAGGCCCTCCGGGTCGAGTCCGGCGTCGGGGAAGTCGGACGGGGTGTACACCACCTCGCGGGTCGCCACGACCTCGCGGGCGAGCGCGGCGAGCCCCTCGCCCGTGGCCTCGGCGAGAACGACCACGTCCGCGTGCGCGTGCTCCCGGCCGTCGTAGGTCCACGACAGGCCGAGCCCGCCGTCGGGGGACACGATCACGTCGAGGTCGACGGGGAGGCCGCGCCGGGAGCGGGCCAGCAGGCGCGGCGGCGCCGCGCTGAGCCGGGGGGCGCGGTCGAGCAGCCGGGACACGTCGCCGAGCACGTTGACCCCGAGCCCCGAGCCTCCGTCGGGGGCCGGCGCGCCCGTGGCGGCGCCGTGGTCGCGGGCCGCGAGGCGGACCGCCTCCTTAACGTCGACGAGGAGGCCGGCGAGGTCACCCGGGCGTCGGGTGGGCAGGCGCACCGGGTACCGCCTCGTCAGCCAGCCGACGGTGCGCTGGGCGTCGACCTCGACCCACGGCGGCTCTCGGCCGGCCGCCTCGAGGTCGACCTGCACGGCCGGCCAGCCGACGGCCTCGGCCGCCGCGGCGAGCGCGGTGACCAGAGCGTCCTCGAGCGTGGCGCCGTACCGCGGGCCCAGGCCGTTCGACAGGGACCTCCCGACGTCCGCGGACAGTTCGGACCAGTGCCGCCGGGTCGCGAGCCCGTCCTCCAGGTCCGTCGCCACGGGCTCCGGGGCGCCGGTCGGGAGCCCGTCCTCCGTCCCCGCCGTCGCCTCGGCCGCCGGGCCCGGGTCGAGACCCTGCAGCCAGGCGGTCAGCCCCACCGGCACCGGCGGCAGCCGGGGGGGCTCGCCCGCGGCCAGCCGGCGATAGGCGAGGTCGAGGTCGTCGAGGAGGACACCCCAGGACATGACGTCGACGACGAGGTGGTGGGCGACGAGCACGAGCTCGCGGGTCTCCCCGCCGCCCACGCCGCTCGTCGCGACCCCCGCCGCCACGACCTCGCCGGTGCGCAGCCGCAACCGGCCGGCGAGCTGCTCCGCCATGACGTCCTCGTCGTCCCCGTCGTCCGGGCCGGGTCCGCCCGCCGCCGCGGCGTCCAGGCGCAGCAGCGGCCAGTCGGAGGATCCGGGCAGCACCTCCAGGGTCCATCCCCCGCCCCCGGGCTCGTCGTCGACACGGGCTCGGAGCGCCTCGTGGTGGGCCCGGACGGCGGTGAGGGCCCGGCCCAGGACCTCGAGGTCGACGTCGTCCCGCAGCACGAGGCGGACGCCGAGCCAGAACCGGTCAGGATCGGCGGCCGCGGAGAGGACGCGAGCGTGCGACGGGGGCAGCGGGAGCCTCCCCCGCACCGGACCGGAGGCGGTGACCGGGGCCGAGGAGCGGGCCACGGCGGCCTGGTCCCGGAGCGTCTGGTGACTGAGCACGTCGTGCGGCGTCAGCTCCAGGCCGGCGGCCCGGGCGCGGGCGACCACCCGGATGCTGGCGATCGAGTCGCCGCCGAGCCGGAAGAAGGTGTCCTCCGGCGAGGGCGTCACCCCGCCCAGGACGTCCTGCCACACGCCGGCCAGGACCCGCTCCTTCGCGTCGAGAGGGCGGCCCGCGGCCTCCCGGTCCGCTCGCCCGGGCCGGGGCAGCGCCTCGACGTCGAGCTTGCCGCGCGCCGTCACCGGGAGCCGGTCGAGCACCTGGACGGTCGCCGGGACGAGAACCGCCGGCAGGTGCCGCGCCACCTCCTCCGCGAGGGAACCTGGATCCAGTCGCTCCCCCGTCCGCGGCACGACGTAGGCGTCCAGGCTCGACCCCGATCCCGGTGACGGGCGGGGCACCACGACCGCCGCAGCGACCCCGACGGCGGCCTGCAAGGCACGTTCCGTCTCCGCCGGCTCGACGCGGACGCCCCGCACCTTCACCTGGCGGTCGAGGCGACCGAGGAACTCCAGCCGGCCGTCGGGCAGCCGGCGGCCCCGGTCACCCGTCCGGTACATGCGCGCCCCGGGGCGGGCCGACCAAGGGTCGGGGACGAACCGCCCGGCCGTCTCCGCGGGCCGGCCGTGGTAGCCCCGCGCGACGGTGGGGCCGCCGATGACCAGCTCGCCGGGCACCCCGTCGGGGACCGGCTGAAGGTACCGGTCCAGCACGTACACGCGGGCCTCGCCCAGCGGGGTCCCCAGCGGCGCCGACGCCACGCCGTCGAGATCGTCGGCGGTGACCGCGCCGGCGAGCACGCCCACGGTGGTCTCGGTGGGCCCGTAGTGGTTCACCACGGTGCAGTCGGCCTCCGCCAGCAGTTCCCGCAGCCACGGCGCCGGGGCCGCCTCCCCACCGAGCACCAGCGACGCCCGGGGCGCCACGGCAGCGGGTTCGGCGCCGGACCCGAGGGCGGCCAGCAGCGACGGCGTCACCTTGAGGTGGTCCACGGCGCGCTCGCGGAACCGCCGGCCGAGGGCGTCGGGATCGGCCACGACCGTCGTCGGGAAGAGCCGCAGGGTGCCACCGGTCACCAGCGGCGGGAACAGCGACGTCCCGGAGGCGTCGAAGGCGACCGGGAGGACCAGACCGGACACCTCTCCCGCCGACATGCCCAGCCGCCGGACGACGGCGTCGACGTAGCGAGCGAGGTGACCGTGCTCGACGACGACCCCCTTCGGGGCCCCCGTCGAGCCGGACGTGTACATGAGGTACGCGGCGTCGTCCGGCCGGACCGGCGGGGCGGGCCGGGAGGGGTCCCCGTCGGCCACCAGCCCCGCCACCGTGCCCCGCCGCGGCGGCGCGCCCCCGCCGGCGGGATCGTCATCGACCAGCAGGAACGAGGCGTCGGCGTCCCGCATCACCGTCGAGCACCGTTCCCCGGGCCACCGGGGGTCCAGGGGCAGCCAGGTCGCCCCGGCCGTCATGACGCCCAGCAGGCCGACCACGAGGTCGCCGCCCGGCGACGCCCGCAGCGCGACCACGTCGCCGCGACCGACGTCCCGGCGCGCGAGCGAGTCGGCCAGCGCCCGGCTCGAGCGGACGAGTTCGGCATAGGTGAGGCTGCCGCCGTCCCAGTCCACCGCGACGTCGTCGGGGCGTTCGGCCGCCTGCCGCCGGACGCGGTCGGGGACGGTCGCCTCGTCGTGGCCGGCCCGGTCCCCGGTGCGGTCGGGACCGGCGGCCCGGTCGAGGACGACTCGGCGGCGCTCCTCGCCGAGGAGGTCCACCTCCCCCAGGCGACTCCCCGGGGAGCTTGCGAGGGCGAGCAGCGCCCGGTCGAGCTGGTCCACCAGCAGGTCGGCGGTGACGTCGTCGAAGAGGTCCGCCCGGAACTCGACGAGGGCCTCCAGACGGTCGCCGGCCGGGCCCGGCTCGGTGCGGACGTCCACGTTGAGGTCGTGTCGCACGTGTCCGTTGTGGACCTGTCGGCCCGCCACCACGAGCCCGGGCACCGTCCCGGCGGTCTCCGGCGGCAGCAGGTTGCAGCCCACCTGGACCAGCGGGGCCCGCCCGGGCTCGCGGGGCGGGGCGAGCCGCTCGACGACCAGGTCGTACGGGGCCTCGGCGTTGGCGTACGCCTCCCGGGCCCGGTCCCGCACCCGGCGCAGCAGCTCGCGCAGCGTGGGGTTGCCCCGGCAGTCGACACGGAGCACGACGCGGTTCACCAGGAACCCGACCAGGCCGTCGAGCTCGGGGCGCGACCTGCCGGACACCGGGAGCCCGAGGACCACCTCGTCCTGGCCGCCGCGGCGGTGCAGCACCAGGGAGAGTGCGGCGACGAACACCATGGACAGGCTCGCCGCCTCGCCCTGGGCGAGGTCCTCCAGGGCCTTCGCCGCACGTGGCTCCCGGGCGAGCCGGCGGACCAGGCCCGCGCTGCCGGTGTGCCAGCCGTGCGGGCGGTCCGGGACGAGGTCGAGGGCGGGGAGGTCGTGGAGCCGCTCCAGCCAGAAGCCGAGCTGGTCGTCCAGCTCGCCGCGCGCGACGCGCTCGCGCTGCCAGGCCGTGACGTCCGCGGGCTGGTGGACGAGCTCCGGGAGGGCCGGTCGCCCACCCGCCGCCAGGGCGCGGTACGCCGCGTCGAGGTCGGCGGTGAGCACGCCGAAGGACGAGGCGTCGGCGACCAGGTGGTGGACGACCAGCACGAGCTCCGGTCCGGTCCGGCGACGGATCAGGTGGGCCCTGACCAGGGGGCCCCGCTCGAGGTCGAAGACGGCGGTGGCCGTGCTCCGCAGCAGCCGCTCCGCCAGCTCCGCCTCGTCGGCGGGCGGCGTGCCCCGGAGATCGGTCTCCGGGAGTCGCACGGGCCGCGGCGGCAGCACCGCGGCGACCGGTTCGCCGGCCTCCTCCCGGACGACCGTCCGCAGCGCCTCGTGCCGCTCGACGACCGCGTCGAGGGACCGGCGGACGAATTCGGGGTCGGCGGCGGCGGGCAGGCGCAGCGCGACGGTGAGGTTGTGCGTCGGCTCACCCGGGCGGAGCTTCTCCAGATACCACAGCTGCGCTTGCGCGAACGACAACGGACCGGTGAGCACCGGGTCGGGACCGCTGGGCGAGCCGGGGGCCTCGACCCGCGGCGCCGCGTCCGGGGACTCCGCGCCGCCCAGGGCGCCCCGCACCGCGAGGGCCACGACGTCGGCGTGCTCGTGCACCGCGAAGTGTCCTCCCGGGAGCCGGTGCAGGGTGAACGGGGCCCTCGTGCAGTCGCGCCATGCCGAGACGTCCCCGACGGACACGGCCGGGTCGTCCACGCCGGCCAGCGCCACGATCGGGCACTCGAGGACCGCCCCGGCGGGTGAGGGCAGGCCGTCGAGCAGCTCCAGGTCGGCGCGCAGCGTCGCCACCAGCCGGGTCCGCGCCGTCGGATCCGCCAGCAGCTCGGACGGCGTCCCCCCGAGCGCGGTCACCCGCCCGAGCAGCTCGTCGTCGGTGAGCTCGGCCGCGGGCCGCTGGCGCGAGGCCACGTGCGGCGCGGGCGAGGCGGCCGCGGCGAACAGCCGTGGCCCGGGGACTCCCCGTCGCTGCAGGCGCCGGACGAGTTCGAAGGCGAGTCGCGCCCCCATGCTGTGGCCGAAGACCGCCCATGGCCGAGAGGCGAGCGGGGCCAGCAGGTCCTCGAGTTCGTCGAGGTCGATGCGGGGCGGTTCCCCCAGCCGCGACTCCCGCCCGGGCAGCGCCGGGGTGAGCACGTCGACACCCGGCAGCAGCCGCCCCCAGGCCCGGTAGGCGGCGGTCCCGGCGCCGGCGTTCGGCAGGCAGACCAGGACCGGTCCCGAATCCCCGGGCAGTGTCGGCGTGACATCCGCGATCATACGTCGCCCCTGGGGCCACGAGCGGCCGATACGCCGATGACCTGACCGGATAACGCACCGGTCCCGAGTCGGACGCCCGCCAGGAGCCGTCCCCGGAGGGGTTTCCCGCTGGCGGTGCGCGGGATCTCGGGGACGCGTCTGATATGACGCGGCACCTTGTACGGCGACAGCAGACCCGACACATGTGACCGGATCACCGCATCGGTCGCCGTATCGTCGGCGACCACGAAGGCCACGACCTCCTGTCCGTTGTCGGTGTCCGCCCCGGCGACGACGACGTCATGGACACCGGGCTGATCGGATATCACCCCCTCGACCTCCACGGGGTCGACCTTGCGGCCCGCGACATTGATCGTGACTCCCGATCTGCCGGTCACGTGGACGTTTCCACGATCGTCGACGTGACCGAGGTCCCCGGTCGCGCGCCACGTCCGGCCCGGGACGTCGGTCCGCCGCACGAGCAGCTCACCGGAGTCGGACCGGCGCACCTGCACGCCGTCGATGGCGGGACCGACCCCCTCGTCGACGGCACCGGTCCCGATGCTGATCTGACCGTCCTCCGTCGATCCGTAGTGGGCGAGCAGCGGCAGTCCCGTGGTCTCCCGCCAGCGGGCGGCCAGGGCTGCGGGGACGGGCTCCCCGGCGGCGACACAGCGCCGCAACGACCAGCTCCGGGCCAAGGAGTCGTCCCGGGCCGGCTCGCGCTGATACCAGGCGTAGAGGTACGGCACCGAGAGCATGACGGTCACGCGCTCGTCCAGGAGCACCGGGGCGAGATCCGCAGGCCCGACCGACCCCGGCGAGAGCACCACCCGAGCCCCGGCGCCGAGGCCGGCGAGGACGCCGGCAGCGAGGCAGTACCGGTGGTGCAGGGGCGTCCCGCACCACAGGACGTCGGAGTCCTCGTACCCGGCCGCCCGCGCGAACGCAGCCGCGTTGACGAGGAGGTCGTCCCAGCCCAGGCCGACGATCTTGGGAGCGCCCGTGGTCCCCGACGTGCTGATGCCGAGCGTCCGCGACCGATCGCCCGGGGCGAATCCCGCCACCGCCCGCTCGACCTCCCAGTCGGTGGCGGAGGCGTCCAGCACCAGCGGGGAGTCACCGGCACAGGCGGTGGCGAGGATCTCCAGGACGTCGCTCGCCCGGGACCTCACGGTGACGGTGACGCGCCGTGCCGATCCGCGCGCCGGGGCGCGCCCGTGGGCGGACGCCAGGGCGGCGGCGAGCTCGCCGTAGGTCACGCTGTCATGGGCTCCTCTCAGCGCGACCGCCGCGGGCGGGCGCGCGGCCAGCCCGGCGACGAACTCGCCGAGGGCTTGCTGCGAGCCGTCCCGGGCGGGGGCCGGGGATCCGACGGAGTCCTCGGGCCCCCCGATCACGAGCGCGGGGCCCTCGGGCCGAAGCTGTCGTCGTACTCGGGCACCCCGATGATCACGATGAAGTAGCCCGACCCCTCCAGGACGTTCGCGCGGTGCCGGAGGCCGGCGGGCACCAGCACCGACGCGGGCGCCGCCACCTCGTGCCGCTCGTCACCCAACTCGATCTCGAACAACAATCGACCCGGGGAGAGCAGGAGGTTGAGTTCGTCCACGACGTGCGTGTGGGGATCGCAGTACTGTCGTGACTCCCGAGGGACATCCTGATCGATCTCGTGGACCGCGACGTGGGCCCCGAACGCGTCATGCAGCCCGCCACCGGCCATCTGACGTCGCACGAATGGAGCCACGCCGTGATGGCGGAGTGCCTCCAGCGGCCGGACGAGACCAGCGGATATCAGCCCTCCGGCCCGGTCGACGCGACGAGAATCCAGCATCTGCGACCCCCTGGTTCGATCATCGACGAACTGCCTCCCCGGACAGATCACAAGTTAGCATCGGCCACTCCATTTGCACCTTGGAATTAGCTGGGAATGCTCGCGGACGCCGCTGCGGAACGGTCGGCGCCGTCGTCGGCCGCGGGGTCGGAGCCGCCGGGGGACGGCTACGGTGCGGCCGTGACCACGACCCCGTCCCCGCCCCGCTCGGTCGACGTGGCCGTCGTCGGAGCCGGCCTCGCCGGCCTGGCCGCCGCCCGCACGCTGGCCGGCAACGGGCTGGCGGTGGCGGTGCTCGAGGGTTCCGACGGCGTCGGCGGGCGGGTCCGCACCGATGTCGTCGACGGCTGGCGCGCGGACCGCGGATTCCAGCTCCTCAACCCCACCTACCCCGCACTGGGCCGCTACGTCGACGTCGCGGCCCTGCGGCTGCAACCCCTCGGCGTGGGCGTCGTCACCGTGCTCCCCGACGGACGGCGGGTCGTCCTCCCGGACCCGCGGCGCCGTCCGCTGCAGGCGCTGCGCGCGATACCGGCCCTGGGCGACGGCGCCCTCGCCGACGTCGTGGGGCTGGCCCGCCTCGTCGCCCGCAGCGTCCTGGCCGGCACCCGCCGCCTGGAGTCCGGCCCGGACACCGGGTGGCACGACGCGCTCGACGCCGCGGGGCTGCGCGGCGGCCTGCGGCGCCGCGTCGTCGAGCCGTTCCTCACCGGGACGCTGGCCGACGCCGACGGGACGACGTCGCGCCGCTACGTCGACCTCGTGCTGCGGTCCTTCGCGGCCGCCGCCCTCGCCGGGCCGCCCGGCGTCCCCACGGGCGGGATGCAGGCCTTCGCCGACGCCCTCGCGGCACCGGTCCGGGACCACGTCCACCTCGGCGCGGCAGTGAGATCGCTCGCCCGGGCCGACCCGGGCTGGACGCTGCGCACCACGGTCGGCGAGGTCGCGGCCCGGGCGGTGGTGCTCGCGACCGACGGCCCGGCGGCCGCGGACCTCACCGGGCGGCCGGCACCGGCGATGCGGGGCCTCACGACGTTCTGGCACGTGACGGACGCGCCGCCCACCGAGCCCGACCGCTCCCGCTACCTGCACGTCGACGGTGGTGGAGCCCACCGGCGGCCGGGCGGCCTGGTCAACACGGTGGTGCTCTCCCGCAGCGCACCGTCGTACCGGGCGCCGGGGGCCGCTGCCGGGGCCGAACTGGTCGCGACCACGGTGCTGGGCGACCGGCCGGGCGCCGAGCCGCAGGCGCGGCTCGCCGCGGGCCGGGCGCTCGGCTGCGACCCGCGGGGTTGGCGGCTGCTGGTCACGCACGCGATCCCGCGTGCCCTCCCCGTGGCCCTGCCGGCGCTCGACGTCCGGTCCCCGGTCGACCTCGGCGGCGGCCTGGTGGTGGCCGGCGACCATCGCGACACCCCCTCGATCCAGGGGGCCCTGACCTCCGGGCGGCGCGGAGCCCTCGCGGCGCTGCGGCACCTGGCCGGGACCCCGCTGGTCCCCGCTCCCCGGGAGGCCGCCGGTGCCCGCTGACGTCCCCACCATCCTCGCCTCGTCGGGCGGGTGGGTGGCGGGCCGCCGGACCCGGCTCGCCCTCGGCCCGCTGGTCCGCCATGCCGTCGACCTCGCGGGGGTCGCCGGCCGGGCGCCACGGGTCACCTTCGTCGGGACGGCCGGCGGCGACCAGGCCCACTGGACCGCGTGGGCGCTCGAGGCCGCTGCGGAGGCCGGCGTGGACGGCGCCGTGCTCTCGCTGTTCCCGATGCCGAACGTCGATGACCTGGGCACGCTGGTGCACGGCAGCGACGTGGTGTGGGTCAACGGGGGGTCGGTCGCGAACCTGCTCGCGGTGTGGCGGGTCCACGGCCTGGACCGGATCCTGCACGAGGCGTGGCGGGCCGGCGTGGTGCTGGGCGGCGTGAGCGCGGGCTCCCTCTGCTGGCACGTCGGCGGGACGACCGACTCGTTCGGTCCGGACCTGCGCGCCGTGACGGACGCCCTGGGGTTCCTGCCGTACGGCAACGGTGTCCACTACGACAGCGAGGCGGGGCGCCGGCCGCTGCTGCAGCGCCTGGTGGCCGACGGCACGCTCCCGCTGTCGTACGCGACGGACGACGGGGCCGGCATCGTGTACCGCGGGACCGAGCCCACCGACGTGGTGACCGAGCGCGACGGTGCCGCCGCCTACCGGATCGAGGCCCGGGACGGGCGCGCCGTCGAGACCCGCCTCGACGCGCGTCGCCTGCGCTGACGGGCCGGGCGGCGTGGAGCTCACCCTGCTCGGCACGGGGTCGGCGGACGGCTGGCCGAACCCGTTCTGCGGCTGCGCCTCGTGCCGGGCGCAGCGGGCGGCGCCGCGCGCCCCGACCTCCGCGCTCGTCGACGGCAGGGTCCTGCTGGACTGTGGGCCCGAGACCCCCCGCCAGGCGCTGCGGGCCGGGCACTCGCTGGCGGGCGTGCGCCTGGTGTGGGTGGGCCACGCCCACCCTGACCACACCTCCCCGATGGCGGCGCTGGTCCGGGGGTGGGCGGCGGCCGCCGGCACCCCCGTGGCGCCGCTCACCGTCGTCGGACCCCTCGCGGCCGTCGAGCCGTGGCGGCCGTGGCTGGGCCCCGGTGACCGGGTCACCCTGCACCCGGTCCGCGCCGGCGACGAGACCGAGGTCGCCGGCTACCGGGTGACGGCACTGCCGGCCGCCCACGACGCCCCCGGAGAGGCTCTGCTGTGCGTCGTCTCCGATCCCGCAGGCACCCGGGTCCTCTACGGCACCGACACCGGCCCGCTGCCCGACGCGGCTCTCGGCCTGCTGCCCCGCGACCCGCTCGACGCCGTCCTCCTCGACGCGACCTTCGGCACCCGCCCCGACCTGGCCGCCCGCGGCGACCACCTCGACCTGCCCGGGGTGGGGCGCGAGGTGGCGCGGCTGCGCGCCCATGGTGCCGTGGGACCGGGGACCGACGTCGTCGCCGTCCACCTGTCCCACCACAACCCGCCCGAGCCGGACCTGACGGTGGCGCTGGCCGCGCACGGGGCGCGGCCGGGCCGCGACGGCGAGCGCCTCGTCCTCGGGTCGCCCGCCGCCCGCGCCGGTGCGACCCGGGCCCCGTCCCCGACCGGTGGCCGCCCGCGGCGGGTGCTCGTCCTCGGCGGGGCCAGGTCGGGCAAGAGCACCCTGGCCGAGCGCCTCCTGGCCGACGTCCCGGACGTGGTCTACGTGGCCACCGGGCACCCCGCGGAGACCTCCGACCCCGAGTGGGCGGCGCGGGTGGCGTGCCACCGCGACCGCCGGCCCCCGGGGTGGCGCACGGTCGAGACGCTGGACGTGGCGGGCGTGCTGCAGGAGCCCGGGCCCCCGGTGCTGGTCGACTGCATCACGCTCTGGCTCTCGCGGACCCTCGACGAGGCGGGGGCCTGGGAGCCGGACCAGGACTGGCAGGCCCGGGTCGACGCCGCCCTGGCCGGCCTCGCCGCAGCCTGGCGCGGGGCGCGGCGCCCGGTGGTCGCGGTGTCCAACGAGGTGGGGTCGGGGGTCGTCCCCGCGACCGGAGCGGGCCGGGTGTTCCGGGACCTGCAGGGCCGTCTCAACGCCATGCTGTCCGCCGACGCCGACGAGGCGGTCCTCGTCGTCGCCGGCCGCGCCGTCCCGCTGCCGTCCGGCACTCCCGCTGCCGTCGCCCCCGGAGGTGCCGCGTGACCGGACCCGGCCGTCACACCGGATCGGCCCTGGTCGACGCCCCGGTCCGGGTGCCCGCCCCGGACGACGCCGCCTCCCGGGCCGCGCGCGCCCGCATCGACGCCCGGGCCAAGCCGCTCGGCAGCCTCGGCGCGGCCGAGGACCTCGCCGTCTGGTGGGCCGGCGTCCGGGGGGTCGCGGATCCCGCCCCGCCGGGCCGGGCCGCCCTGGTCGTCCTGGCGGGCGACCACGGCGTCACCGACCGCGGGGTGTCCGCCTATCCGGCCGCGGTCACCGCCGCCATGGTGCGGACCTTCGTGTCCGGCGGCGCCGCGGCGGCGGTGCTGGCGCGGGAGGCCGGGGTGGCGCTGCACGTCGTCGACGTCGCCGTCGACACGGACTGGGCGGGCGTCGCGCTGCCGGCGGCCGTCACCGCCGGCAAGGTCCGCCGGGGCTCCCGCCCGCTCGACGCCGAGGACGCCCTGACCGGCGGCGAGCTCCGGGCGGCGGTCGCCCTCGGCGCCCGGCTCGCGGATTCCCTCGTCGACGCCGGCCACGACCTCGTGCTCACCGGCGACATGGGCATCGGCAACACGACCCCGGCGGCCGCTGTCGTCGCCGCCCTCACCGGCCGTCCGGCCGCCGAGGTGGTCGGGCGGGGCACGGGGGTCGACGACGCGGGGCTGGCCCGCAAGCGGCGCGCCGTGGCCGACGGGCTCGCCCGGCTCGGCGAGGCCACACCCGACGGTCCGGCCGGCTGGGAGGTCGTGCGGCGGGTGGGGGGTGCCGACCTGGCGGCCATGGCCGCCAGGTCGGCACCCCCCACCCGCC
>JBHJOJ010000271.1:0-9441 GCA_050329835.1 Kineosporiaceae bacterium
CACGGCCTGCGGCCGGTCTTCAAGACCGTCGACACCTGCGCCGCCGAGTTCGCCGCCCGCACCCCCTACCACTACTCCTCCTACGACGAGGAGGACGAGGTCGCGGTCACCGGCCGCCGCAAGGTCCTCATCCTCGGCAGCGGCCCGAACCGGATCGGCCAGGGCATCGAGTTCGACTACTCGTGCGTCCACGCCGCGTTCGCCCTCGCCGACGCCGGGTTCGAGACGGTCATGGTCAACTGCAACCCGGAGACGGTGTCGACCGACTACGACACCGCGGACCGGCTGTACTTCGAGCCGCTCACCATCGAGGACGTCCTCGAGGTGGTCGCCGCCGAGCGGCGCAGCGGCGAGGTCGTCGGCGTCGTCGTGCAGCTCGGCGGCCAGACTCCGCTGGGCCTGGCCGAGGAGCTGGCGGCCGTCGGCGTCCCCGTCCTCGGCACCCCGCCCGAGGCCATCCGCCTGGCCGAGGACCGGGCCGCGTTCGGGCGCGTCCTGGACACCGCCGGGCTGCGGGCCCCCACCTGGGACACCGCGGACTCCCTGGCGGCGGCTCCGGCCGTCGCGGCGGCGGTCGGGTACCCCGTCCTGGTCCGGCCCTCGTTCGTGCTGGGCGGGCAGGGGATGCGGATCGTCGACGACCCGGTCGCCATGGCGGACTACCTCGAGCGGGCCGCGACCGCCGGCGTCGAGGTGAGTCCCGAGCGCCCGCTGCTCGTCGACCGGTTCCTCGACGACGCCGTCGAGATCGACGTCGACGCCCTCTGCGACGGCGAGGAGGTCTTCGTCGGTGGCGTCATGGAGCACGTCGAGGAGGCCGGGGTCCACTCCGGCGACTCCTCGTGCGCCCTGCCCCCGCTCACCCTCGGCCGCCCGGTCCTCGACGCCGTGCGCGCCGCCACCGAGGCCATCGCCCGCGGCGTCGGCGTCCGGGGCCTGCTCAACGTCCAGCTCGCCCTCGCCGGCAGCGCCCTGTACGTCCTGGAGGCCAACCCCCGGGCCAGCCGGACGGTCCCCTTCGTCTCGAAGGCGACGGCCACCCCGCTCGCCAAGGCGGCCGCCCGGATCATGGCCGGCGCCACCGTCGCCGACCTGCGCGGCGAGGGCCTGCTGCCGCCGTCCGGGGACGGGCTCTCCCACCCCCCGGCCGCCGTGTCGGTCAAGGAGGCGGTCCTGCCCTTCCGCCGGTTCCGCACCGCGGACGGGCGCGTCGTCGACACCGTCCTCGGTCCGGAGATGCGCTCGACCGGCGAGGTGATGGGCATCGACGCCGACTTCCCCCGCGCGTTCGCCAAGTCCCAGGCGGCGGCGGGAGCCGCCCTGCCGCGCTCGGGCACCGTCTTCGTCTCGACCGCCGACCGGGACAAGCGGGCGATGATCGGCCACGTGGCCTGGCTGGCGGCGCGCGGCTTCCGGATCCTCGCCACCGACGGCACCGCGTCCGCCCTGCGCCGCTACGGCGTCCCTGTGACGACGGTGCGCAAGCTCAGCGAGGGCCCCGACCCCGACGGGGGCCCCAGCGTCGTCGACCTCGTCCACGACCGGGCGATCGCCCTCATCGTCAACACGCCCTCCGGGCGGGCGGCCAGGGCCGACGGCTACGACATCCGGGCCGCCGCGGCGGCCTCCGACACCCCGCTGGTCACGACCGTCGCCCAGCTGGCGGCGGCGGTGGTCGCGATCGACGCGATGGGCGGGGACGGCTTCGCGGTGCGAAGCCTGCAGGACCACGGCGCACGGCTGCGGGCCGGCCGGTGAGCGCCGTGGCCGGCGTCCGGGCGGGCGTGCCGCCCCGGCGGACGGGCGCCGCGGTGGTCCGCGTCGAGCTGTGGGGAGGCTACGTCCGGGTCCTCCTCGCCGGCGAGCCCCTCGGCCGTTCCCTGCCGGGCCAGTTCGTCGCCGTCGCCACCGGCGGGGCCGACTCCGCGATGGTGGCCGCCCGGGCCTTCGCGGTGCACGAGGCGGACCCCCTCGCCGGGACCGCGTCCCTCGTCGTGTCGCCGGTCGGTCCGGGCAGCCGGTGGCTGGCCGGGCGCCGGTCCGGTGACCGGGTGCCGGTCACCGGACCCCTGGGCCGGCCGTTCACCCTGCCGGGTCCCGGCGCCACCTGGGTCGGGGTGGGTGGCGGGTACGGCAGCGCGGCGCTGGCCTGGGCGGCCCGCACCGCCCTGGCTCGCGGCGCCCGAGCCGTCGTGGTGACGGGGGCGGCCACCCGCGACCGGTTGTGCGACACCCCGGCCCTGCGCGCCGCGCTCGGCGCGGACCTCCACGTGGCCACCGACGACGGCACGGCGGGCCGCCGGGGCTCGGTCCTGCCCGCCCTGGACCAGGTCCTGGACTCGGAGCTGGCCGACCGGGACCGGCGGGCGGCCGTCAGCGCCTGCGGCCCGATGGCCATGCTCGCGGCGGTCGCCACGGCCGTCGCCGCGCGGCCCGACTCCGACCGGGTGGTCGCCGAGGTCGCCGTCGAAGAGCGGATGGCGTGCGGAGTGGGGGTGTGCATGACGTGCGTCCTGCCGGTGACCGGGCCGGACGGGGTGACCCGGATGACCCGGACCTGCACCGACGGCCCGGTCCTGCCGGCTGCCGCGGTGCGCTGGGACGCCGTCGACCGGCTGGGGTCGGCGGTGCCCGCCGACGCCGAGGGCGCGCCGGCCGCCGCCGGTTCGCCGGGAGCGGCCCGGTGACCGCGGCCCTGGCCCACGACGACGCGGTCCGCGACCCCGGGGGCGGGGCCGGCGGAGGCCGGGTCGACCTGTCGGCGGACCTCCCCGCGCCGGCGGGCCGGGTGCGGCTGGACCCGGCGGTGCTGACCGCCAGCGGCTGTGCCGCGGCCGGCCGCGAGCTGGACCCCTTCCTCGACGTGTCGGGCCTCGGCGCCGTCGTCACCAAGACCGTCCTGGCCGAGCCGCGCAGCGGGCGGCGGACCCCCCGGATGGCCGAGACGCCGTCGGGGATGCTCAACTCCATCGGGCTGCAGGGGCCGGGGGTGACCGGCTTCGTCACGCACGACCTGCCCTGGCTGGCCTCGCGCGGCGCCCGGGCCGTCGTCAGCGTCGCGGGCCACCACGTCGAGGAGTTCGCCGCGGTGGCGCGCACGGTCGGCGAGGCGGCGCGCACCCTGGCCGTCCCCGGCGTGCTGGCCGCGGTCGAGGTCAACATCTCCTGCCCCAACGTCGCCAACCGCGGCCTGGTCTTCGCCTGCGACCCCGGCTCGTCGGCTGCGGTCGTCACCGCCGTGCGGGAGGTCACCGACCCGCGGGTGCCGGTGCTGGCCAAGCTCTCGCCCGACGTCACCGACGTGGTCGCGATCGCGCGGGCGTGCCTCGACGCGGGGGCGGACGGCCTCACGATGATCAACACCCTGCTGGGCGTGGCCATCGACGTCGACCGGCTGGCGCCGGCGCTGCCGCACGTCACCGGCGGGCTGTCGGGGCCTGCGGTCCGGCCGGTGGCGGTGCGCTGCGTCTGGCAGGTGACGGCCGCGATGCGGGCCGGGGACCTGCGGCCGGCGCCCGTCGTCGGGGTGGGCGGCATCCGCAGCGGCCGGGACGCCGCCGAGTTCGTCCTCGCCGGCGCCTCGGCGGTCCAGGTCGGCACCGCGACCTTCGCCGACCCCACCGCCCCCGCCCGGGTGGCGGACGAGCTGGCCGCCTGGGTGGCCGACACGGGACGGCGCCGCCTCGCCGACCTCGTCGGCCTCGCCCACGAGGCGGCCCCGGCGTGAGCGCCCCGCCCGGCTTCGGGGTGCGGCTGGTGGGGGCGCTGGCTGCGGCCGGGCCGGTGTGCCCGGGGATCGATCCCCACCCGGCGGTGCTGCGGGACTGGCGCCTGGGCGAGGACGCCGCCGGGGCGCGCGAGCTCGGGTTCCGGGTGGTCGAGGCGGCCGTCGGGATCGCGGCGGTCGTGAAGCCGCAGGTGGCCTTCTTCGAGCGGTACGGCTCGGCCGGGTTCGCAGCCCTCGAGGCCGTCCTCGCCCGCTGCCGCGAGGCCGGCCTGCTCGTCATCGCCGACGCCAAGCGGTCCGACATCGGCTCCAGCGCGACCGGGTACGCCGACGCCTGGCTCGACCCGGACTCCCCGCTGGCGGCGGACGCCGTCACGGCGTCGCCGTACCTCGGGTACGGGGCGCTGGCACCCCTGGTGTCGGCCGCCGCCGCGACCGGGCGCGGGGTGTTCGTGCTGTGCCTGACGTCCAACCCGGAGGGCCGCCCGGTGCAGTGGGCGAGGTCCCCCCGCGGCGGCAGCGTGGCCGGCGAGGTCGCGGCCGCCGCCGCGGCGGACAACGCCGCCCACGCCCGCACCACGGGCGAGGGCGTCGGGCCGGTCGGCCTGGTGGTCGGAGCCACCGCCGCGGTGGACCCGGCGGGGGCCGGTGTCGACGTCGTCGCCACGGGCGGCTGCCTGCTGGCCCCCGGCCTCGGTGCCCAGGGCGGTGGGGCCGGCGACCTCGCCCGGCTGTTCGCCGGGGCCGGCGAGCGGGTCGTCGTGGCCGTGGGACGGGACGTGCTGGCCGCCGGGCCCGGCGTGTCGGCCATGCGCGACCGGATCCTTCGGCACAGGTCGGACACGCTGCCGGCGCTGCGCGCATGACCTGCGGCGCTGTGGTGGAATCGCGACGTCCGCGGGTGGACCTGCGTCCCGGACGCGGTTAGGTTCACCACCTGCCGGAGGCCCACGCAGGCCTCCCCGAGCCCGGTCGGCGACCGCCGGCCGGTCCCCTTCCAGCACGAGGTGACAGGTGCCACTTCCCAACCTCACCCCCGAGCAGCGGGCCGCTGCCCTCGAGAAGGCCGCCGCCGCCCGCCGGGAGCGTGCCGAGATCAAGAACCGACTCAAGAACGCCAGCGGCTCCCTCGGAGAGGTCATCCAGGAGGGCCAGAGCAACGACGTCATCGGCAAGATGAAGGTGTCGGCGCTGCTGGAGGCCATGCCCGGAGTCGGCAAGGTCCGGGCCCGACAGATCATGGAGGAGATCGGGATCTCCGAGACGCGCCGCGTCCGGGGTCTCGGGGCGAACCAGCGCGAGGCGCTGGTGGCCCGTTTCGCCGCGAAGTAGCGGCCGATGGGCGCCGCCCCGGGTCGAGCGCGGATGATCCCGCCGGACCCGGGCGGCGGCCCCGCCCCCCCTTCCGACCCGTCACGACCTCCGGAGGCACCGGCTGAGCGCGACCCGCCTGCTGCACCCGGTGACCGTGCTGGCCGGCCCCAGCGGTGTCGGCAAGGGTGCGGTGTCGGCCGACGTCCGCCGCCGCCACCCGCACGTCTGGATCTCGGTCTCCGCGACGACCCGGCGGCCGCGACCCGGCGAGGTCGACGGCGTGCACTACCACTTCGTCGACGACGCCGAGTTCGACCGCATGATCGCGGGCGGCGAGTTCCTCGAGTGGGCCGTCATCCACTCCCAGCAGCGCTCCGGGACGCCGCGCCGCGGTGTGACGGACGCGGTCGCGGCCGGCCACCCGGTGCTCCTGGAGATCGACATCCAGGGTGCCCGGCAGGTCCGGTCCTCCTATCCGGACGCGGCGTTCGTGTTCCTCGCCCCCCCGTCCTGGGACGAGCTGCTGCGCCGGCTGGAGATCCGCGGGACGGAGGCGGCCGACGAGGTGGAGCGCCGGCTCGAGACCGCGCGCGTCGAGCTGGCCGCCGCCGCCGAGTTCGACGTCACCGTCGTCAACCATCGTGTCGAGCAGGCCGCCGACGAGCTCGTACACTTCATGGACCAGCGGGCGCCCGTCGACGCCTAGGGGCGGCGCGCCCCCGGCTCCGGCCCGTCTCCCGCCGGCAGCCGCGACCCACGCGAACGGAGATCCATGTCCAGCATGCCCGTGCTCCCCGAGGGCATCACGAACCCCCCGATCGACGACCTGCTCTCGGTCGTCGACTCCAAGTACGCCCTGGTCATCTACGCCGCCAAGCGGGCTCGCCAGATCAACGCCTACTACTCCCAGCTGGGCGAGGGCCTGCTGGAGTACGTCGGCCCGCTCGTCGAGACCCACGTCCAGGAGAAGCCCCTGTCGGTGGCGCTGCGCGAGATCGACGCCGGGCTGCTGACCATCGAGCCGGACGACGGCCGGTCCACCTACACCGACGGGACGAGCGAGCGCTCCGTCGACCTGTCGGCGGCCGAGATGTTCGGCACCGACCCGGTGCCCGGCGCCGGGGAGTTCCCCGTCGGCGCCGCGGCCGACGGTGACCCCGAGGTCGCGGTCGACGGTGACGCCGGCCGCGACGCCGGACCCGCCTGAGCCGCCGCCCGAACGCCCGCCCGTCCTGGCGCCGTCACCCGATCCGTGCGAGTAGTCCTCGGCGTGGCCGGCGGCATCGCCGCGTACAAGGCCGTCCAGGTCCTGCGCCTGCTGTCCGAGGCCGGGCACGAGGTCACCGTGGTCCCGACGGCGGCGGCGCTGCGCTTCGTCGGGCAGCCGACGTGGTCGTCTCTGTCCGGCCGGCCGGTGGCCACCGACGTGTGGGCCGACGCCCACGAGGTGCCGCACGTCCGGCTCGGGCGCCGGGCCGAGCTGCTCGTCGTCGCTCCCGCCACCGCGGACCTCCTGGCCCGGGCCGCCCACGGCCTCGCCGACGACCTGCTGACCAACGTGCTGCTCACCGCACGCTGCCCGGTGCTGCTGGCGCCCGCCATGCACACCGAGATGTGGGAGCACCCGGCGACCCGCGAGAACGTGTCCCGGCTGCGGTCCCGCGGCCTGGAGGTCCTCGACCCCGACGACGGCCGGCTCGCGGGCAGCGACACCGGCCCCGGCCGGCTGCCGGAGCCGGAGCGCATCGTCGCGGCGGCCCTGGGCCTGGTGGCCGGCCCCGGCGCCCGGACCGGCGGGCAGCGCCCCGACGCACCGGGCGACCTGCGGGGCCGGCGGGTCCTCGTGACGGCCGGAGGGACCCGCGAGCCGCTCGACCCGGTCCGGTTCCTCGGCAACGCCAGTTCCGGGCGCCAGGGGGTGGCGCTGGCCGAGGCGGCGCGCGACCGCGGGGCGGCCGTCGTCCTCGTCGCCGCGCACCTCGAGGTCGCCGTCCCCGACGGGGTCGAGGTGCGGCGGGTGGGGACCGCCGCGGAGCTGCACGTCGCGGCGGTGGCGGCGGCTGCCGAGGCCGACGCCGTCGTCATGGCGGCCGCCGTGGCGGACTTCACCCCGGCGCAACCCGCCCCCCACAAGATCAAGAAGGGCGGCGCGCCGGAGCTGCGGATCACCCTGGTCCGCACCGTGGACGTCCTCGCCGACCTCGCAGGCCACCGCCGCCGGCCGGGCCAGGTCGTCGTCGGCTTCGCCGCCGAGACCGGCGACGCCGGCGGATCCCCCCTCGACCACGCCCGCGCCAAGCTGCTGGCCAAGGGGTGCGACCTGCTCGTCGTCAACGACGTCGGCGGGGGGGCGGTCTTCGGCGCCGCCACCAACGCCGTGACCGTCATTGCCCGCGACGGCGAGGAGGTGGACGAGGTCGCGCACGTCCCGGAGTCGTCGAAGCGTAGGGTCGCCGACGCGGTCTGGGACGCTGTCGCGGGCAGACTGGCCGCCGCACCACCCGACTGATCGCGGTCCGGGCTCGCCCCGGCACCGCTCCGGACCGGCAAGGGGAAGAGATGCAACTGTTCACGTCGGAGTCCGTGACCGAGGGTCACCCCGACAAGATCTGCGACCAGATCAGCGACGCCGTGCTCGACGCCATGCTGGGCCAGGACCCCCGGGCCCGGGTCGCGGTCGAGACGCTCGTCACGACCGGCTATGTGCTGGTGGCGGGGGAGGTCACCACGTCGGCCTACGTCGAGATCCCCCAGCTCGTCCGCAAGACGATCGTCGACATCGGCTACGACTCCTCGACCAAGGGCTTCGACGGCCACTCGTGCGGGGTCACCGTGTCGATCGGGTCCCAGTCGGCGGACATCGCGGCCGGCGTCGACGTCGCGCACGAGCACCGCAGCGGCAGCGCCGCCGAGGACGGCTTCGACGTCCAGGGCGCCGGCGACCAGGGGCTGATGTTCGGCTTCGCCTGCGACGAGACCCCCGAGCTCATGCCGTTGCCGATCTCCGTCGCGCACCGGCTCTCGCGGCGGCTGTCGCAGGTCCGCCACGACGGGACGCTGCCCTACCTGCGCCCCGACGGGAAGACCCAGGTCACCATCGGCTACGACCAGGGCCGGCCGGTCACCGTGGACACCGTCGTGGTCTCCACCCAGCACGCCTCGGACGTCTCGCTCGAGGGGATGCTCGCCCCGGACGTCGCGGAGCACGTCGTCCGCCCCGTCCTCGACTCCCTCGAGCTCGACACCTCGTCGGTGCGGATGCTCGTCAACCCGACGGGCCGGTTCGAGATCGGCGGCCCGATGGGAGACGCCGGACTCACCGGACGCAAGATCATCGTCGACACCTACGGCGGGATGGCCCGCCACGGCGGCGGCGCCTTCAGCGGGAAGGACCCGTCGAAGGTCGACCGTTCGGCGGCCTACGCGCTGCGCTGGGTGGCGAAGAACGTCGTGGCCGCCGGCCTGGCACGCCGGTGTGAGGTCCAGGTCGCCTACGCCATCGGCAAGGCCCGCCCCGTCGGGCTGTACGTCGACTGCTACGGCACCAACACCGTGGACGTCGACGTCATCGCCAAGGCGGTGGACGACGTGTTCGACCTGCGGCCGGCGGCGCTCGCGGCGGACCTGGACCTGCTGCGGCCGATCTACTCCCGGACCGCGGCGTACGGCCACTTCGGGCGGGAGGAGCCCCAGTTCACGTGGGAGCGCCTGGACCGGGTCGACGCCCTGCGCACCGCCGCGGGGCTGTGACCCGGGCCGCGGCGCGACGCACCTGAGCGGCCCGGTCCTCTTCGGGCGCCGGCCTCCCCGCCGGCGCCGGGGAGTCACCGCGGGCCCCGGCCCGGCCGGCGCCGCCGGTCCCTCGGTCGGACCCGCCGCCGGCTCGGCCGCCGGTCCGGACGATCCGCCGGCCGCCGCCGGGACCACCTGCGAGGTGTGCGTCGACGACGCGCCCCCCCACCTCGACCGGCCCTTCACCTACGCGGTGCCGGAGCGTCTGCGCGACGCGGTCCGCCCCGGACTCCGGGTGGCCGTGCCGTTCGGCGGCCGGGACAGCGCGGGTTGGGTCCTCCAGGTCGGCGGTGGCACCGCGGACACCGGCGGGACCGCCCGGGCCGCCGCGGGACGATTGCGTGCGGTGCGCCGGGTGGTCTCTCCGCTGCCGGTGCTGGACCCGGCCGTCGCGCGGGTCGCCCGCGCGGCGGCCGACCGGTTCGGGGGATCCCTCGCGGACGTGCTGCGGACGGCCGTCCCGCCGCGGCATGCCCGGGCCGAGCGGGCACTCCTCGACGAGCCGCCCCCTCGGGCGGCATCGGCCGGGGACCTCGCAGCGCCGGCGGCGGACCACGGCGACCCGGACGCGGACCCGGGGGAGTGGTTGCGGGTGAGCGGCGGCGCGG
>JBHJOJ010000272.1:0-5945 GCA_050329835.1 Kineosporiaceae bacterium
GCCGCTGCGGCCCCGGTCGCGGGCGCGGGCCGCGGCGGACCGGGTGGGCGACGCGGCCGGGTGGCGGCACTGGCGGCGCTCGGGACTGCGGCTGTGAGGGGCCGCGGCGGGTCGCTGACCCGGGACGTCTCCAGCAACCTGGCGTACGGCCTGGTCAACAACCTGTCGCTGCGCCTGGGCAACCTGCTGCTGGGCGTCCTGCTGGCCCGTCTGCTCGCGCCGGAGGACTTCGGGGTCTACGCGATCGCACTCACCGTCCAGGCCATCCTCGCCAACCTCACCGACCTCGGGCTCACCGCGTACCTGGTCCGCAGCGACGACCCGGAGCGACGCGCCCCCACGGTGCTGAGCGTCGGCCTGGCGGTCGGTGCGCTGCTGGCGGCGGCGATGGCCGCCCTGGCCGGCCCGCTGGCCTCGCTGCTCGGCAGCGCCGACGCCGCGCCGCTGCTGCGCGTCCTGGCCCTCACCCTCGTGCTGAGCGGGGCCGGCTCGGTGCCGGCCGCCCTCCTCCAGCGGCGGTTCCAGCAGTCCCGCCAGCTCACCGCGGACGCCACGTCGTTCCTCGTCGGCGCCGTCGTCGCGCTCGCCCTCATCGGCGCGGGCGCGGGTGCGGTCGCCCTCGCCTGGTCGCGCCTCGTCGGCCAGGTCGTGGCGGTGGCCCTGCTGTTCCGGTTCAGCGGCTACCGCGGCGGGCTCGGGCTCGACCGGGCGGTGCTGCGCGACGGGTACCGGTTCGGGATGCCGCTGGTGGGCGCCAACGTCCTGTCGTGGGTGCTGCTCAACATGGACTACGTCCTCATCGCGCGGGCCGCCGGCGCGACCGCCCTCGGGTTCTACGTCCTGGCCTTCAACATCTCCTCCTGGCCGACGTCCGCCATCTCCCAGGCGGTCCGCGCGGTGTCGCTGCCCGCCTTCACCCGGGGACGCGACGGCTCGGTCCCCGGGACCGAGCAGGTGGGCGCGGCGGCGGCGCTGGCCATGGCCGGGGCCGCCCCGGTGGCGGCGGTGCTCGCCGGGCTCGCCGGCCCGCTGGTGGTCGTCGTGTACGGGGAGCGGTGGGCGGCCGCCGCGCTCCCGCTGGCGGCGCTGGCGGCCTTCGGGGCCGTGCGGCCCGTCTTCGACGTCCTCGCCACGTACCTCACCGCGCGGGGGGCGACCCGGTCAGTGCTCGCGGTGCAGCTGCTGTGGGCCGTCGCCCTGGTGCCCGCCCTGCTGGTGGGGATCGACCGGTGGGGGCTCGCCGGCGCCGGGCTGGCGCACCTGGCCGTCGGACTGGCCGTGGTGCTGCCCGCCTACCTGGTCGCGCTGTCCCGGGTCGGGGTGCCCCCGGGCGCGGTGCTCGCCCGGCTGGCGGCACCCACCGCCCTGGCGCTGCTCCCGCTGGCGGTCGCGGTGGGCGCCACCCGTCTGCCCGTGACCGACGTCGCCGCCCTGCTGACGGGGGGTGCCGTCGCCGGCCTGGCCTACCTGGCCCTGGCCGCCCCGTGGCTGCGGCGGACGGTGCGGCGGCTGCGCGCGGCCGGCTCGCCCCCGCCCGGGGCCGCTGCCCCGCGGCCCGCGGCAGCCGTCCTGCCGCCGCCCCGCGGCCCTCAGGTGGTCGCCGCCCCCCTGATGCGCGGGCTGGACCGGGCGTACTACTGGGTCACCGCCCCGCCGCCGGGCCGGCACGGGACGCGGGCCCGCGCGCCGCGCCCGATCCACCACGCCTGAGCCGTCCGCCACCGAAGGAGCCCCCGTGCGCGTCCTGCTCGTCACCCACGAGGCGTCGCTGTCCGGCGCCCCGCGGGTCGCGGTGCTGGTCGCCGCCTGCCTGGCCGGCCGGGGCCACGACGTCCGCGTGGTCTCGCGCCGCCCCGGGCCGCTGCTCGCGGGATTCCGGGAGGTCGCCCCGTGCTCGGTGGAGCCCCTGTCCCGGGTCCGCCGGCGGCTGTGGCGGACCGGGGCTCTGCGGGCCGAGCGGGTGCTCGACGCCGTCCTCACCACGTGGACCCTGCTGCGCCACCGCCCCGACCTCGTCTACCTCAACTCGACCGCGTCGGCGCCGTACCTGGCCGCCGCCCTGCGGCTGCGGTGCCGCGTCGTCCTGCACTCGCACGAGTCCGCCGAGGTGGCCCGCCGGTTCCTGGCGCCCCGGGGCGCGCTGCCGCGGCTGTCGCGGGCGCTGCTCGTCGGCTGCTCCCCGCCGGCCCGGGAGGACCTGGCCGCCCTCGCCGGGGTCCCGGCCGCCGAGGTGGTCCTGCTGCCGTCGGTGCCCGACGCCGAGCTCGTCCACCGCCGGGCCGCCGCCGGTCCGGACCCGGGGTTCGGCGCCGGCGAGGTGGTGGTCGGGGCCGTCGGCAGCGTGGAGGCGCGCAAGGGCACCGACCTGTGGGCGGCCGCCGCCCGCCGGGTCCGCGCGGACCGGCCCGGGATGCCGCTGCGGTTCGTGTGGGTCGGCGGGGACGCCGACCCGGCACTGGTCGGCGCCCCGGCGCCGGGGGAGTTCCTCGGCCCCCGGCCGAACCCCTACCCGGTGATGCGGCGCTTCGACATCGCGACGCTGCCGTCCCGGGACGACCCCTTCCCCCTCGTCGTCCTCGAGGCCATGCTCCTCGGGGTGCCGGTCGTCGCCTTTGCCGTCGGCGGGGTCCCGGAACAGGTCGGCGACACCGGCGTCCTGGTCCCGCCCGGGGACGTCGAGGCCTTCGCCGCCGCCGTCCGCGACCTCGCCGACGACCCGGGGCGCCGGGCGGAGCTGGGCCGCCGGGCCCGGGAGCGGGCGGTCGACCGGTTCTCGCCGGCCGCCTTCCGGGCCACCCTGCTGGCGGCCCTGGAGCCGCGCTCCTGGGTGGGCCGCCGGTGACGGCCCGCGACGGGGCCGCGGTCGACGTGCTGGTGGCGGTGGTCACCTACGACAGCGCGGGCCTGCTGCCCGGCCTGCTGGAGTCGCTGCCGGCCGGCCTGGAGGGCCTGACGTGGCATCTCGTGGTCGCCGACAACGACTCCTCCGACGGCTCCGCCGACCTTGCCGCCCGGCTCGCCCCGCAGGCGACGGTCGTGCGGACGGGGCGCAACGGGGGGTACGCCGCCGGCGTCAACGCGGCGGTGGCCGCGGGCCCGGGGTCCGGGGCCGTGCTCGTCCTCAACCCGGACGTGCGGCTGGGTCCCGGGTGCGCGCGTGAGCTGTGCCGGGCGCTGGCGGCGTCCGGCACCGGGATCGCGGTGCCCCGGCTGGTGGACGGGCGGGGCCGGCTGATCGAGACCATCCGCCGGGAGCCGACGGTGCTCCGCGCCGTCGCCGACGCCGTCCTCGGGGCCCGGCGGGCGGGGCGGGTGCCGGGGCTGGGCGAGGTGGTGACCGCGGCCTCCTGCTACGACCGCCCCGCGGTCGTCGACTGGGCCGAGGGGTCCACCGTCCTGGTCTCCCGCGAGTGCTGGGACCGCTGCGGGCCGTGGGACGAGTCGTTCTTCCTCTACTCGGAGGAGACCGACTTCGCCCTGCGGGCCGGCGACGCCGGCCTCGCCGCCCGGTACGTCCCGACCGCCCGGGCGGTCCACCTCGAGGGGGACTCCCGGACCGCGCCGGGGCTGTGGGCCCTGCTCACCCTCAACAAGGTCCGGCTGTTCGCCCGGCGTCGCGGGCGGGCGGCGACGGCCGCGTACTGGCTCGCCCTCGTCGCCCGCGAGGCGGGCCGGGCCGTCCTGGGCCGGGACACCAGCCGGGCCGCGGTGCGGGCGCTGCTGAGCCCGGCCGCGCTGCGCGAGCCACCCGGTCCCGCACTGGTCCGCCGGCTGGGTGCCCCGGGACGTCGACCCGGCACGCCCGCCGGCTCAGGGGGACGCTGACCCGACCGCCGCCGGCATGCCCAGGGGCACCGCGGCCCGGTCCCGCCAGTGCGGTGGCGGTGTCACGAGGCCCGCCCCCAGCAGCAGCCAGTGCCCGGTGTCGTCGTGCACCCCGACCAGGCGGTCGTCGCGCCGGCCGGGCAACCGCCCCGCCAGGTACGCCAGCGCGGCGGTGTCGAGGTTGGTGAGGAGGACCGGCGAGCCGAGCGGGCCCCCGGCCGAACCCTCCACGCCGTCGAGGAACGCGGCCAGTGCGGTGCCGTCGCCGCCGGCCAGCGACACCGGGTGGCCGCGGCGGAGCAGCTCGGCCGGGCCGTCGCCGGGGAAGCGTCCGCTCCGGTCGAGGTTGAACACCCGCAGCGGCCCGGGCGAGCCGGCGACGAGGTCGTCGACGTCGAGGCGGATGTCGGCGAGCACGACCGGGCCGCCGCCCACGGCCCGGCGGGCGGCGTGCGCGGCCCACGACCGGCGCGCCCAGCGGTAGCGCCACCGGTGGGCGGGCAGCAGCGGGCCCCGCCGGGGGACGCCCGCGGACGTCACGGTCCCGCAGGTGGTCCGGACCGGGACGAGGTCGGGGTGCAGGGCCGCCACCGCCCGGTGGGCGGCGTCGAGGCGGGCGAGGTTGACGGTGAGGCTGTTGTGGGTCACGGGGATCTCGGCGGCCGCCGGCACCAGGCCGTGGCGGCGCACCCGCAGCCCGTACTCCACGGCGTAGGCGTGCCAGGCCAGGTCCGGGTGCTCCGTCAGGGGCTCGGCGAGCAGGAGCCGGCGCGACGCCAGGAAGAGCACCTCGTCGAGGCTGTCCACCTCGACCGGGTCGGCGGGCGGGGCACCGAGCAGGACCACCCGGTCGCGGATGAAGCCGGCCGTCCGGCCGCGCCGGTCGAAGCCGAACGGGCCGAGGACGCCGAAGCGCTCCCCCGACACCAGCCGGGCGGCGGCCCGCTCCAGCGCCGCGAGGGAGTGCAGGTACACGTCCTGGTGGACGAACGCGACGACGTCGCGGGTGGCCCGCCGGACGCCGTGGTTGAGCGCGGCCCCGGCGGTCGGGAACCGCTGGCCGACGTTGTCGACGGGCAGGTACTCGATGTCGGGCGCCTCGGCCCGGAGCCGCTCGACGGACCGGTCGAGGCAGTGCTCCCGGACCGCGGGGTCGTTGAACACGCAGACCAGCGAGACCGGGACCCGTGCCGCCACGGCGACCACGGTAGGGGCGGGCGGGTCGGCGCGGCGGCGGATCAGCCCGGATTCACCTGGGTGCCGTCGTCCCACGTGTTGTTGCGCCACACGTTCCCGGGCAGGCTCGGGTCGAAGGAGGTGACCGGGCCGTAGAGGCCGCACCTGCCGTTGCTGCCGCGCTGGAAGACGTTGTTGACGAAGACGATGTCCCGGGTCTGCGAGGCGTAGGGCTTCCCGGGGTCGGAGCCCCCGTACGCGCAGTAGGGCTGCGTGGTCGAGGCGACGAAGAGGTTGCCGTCGAAGGTGAACCGCGCGACCGGCTCGAAGTCGCCGAAGATGGCGGCGGCCGCGGTGCAGCCGCCGTCGTTCCGGGTGATCGGCGTGTCGCACTCCAGGCGGTTGCCCACCAGCACCATGTCGGTGCCGCCGTTCGACAGGAAGCCGTTGAGGTGCCAGTCCCCGTCCGGCGGCACGTACTGGTCGTGGATCCACGACCGCTCGACACGGCACCGCTCATAGCACTGGACCCCGTGCTGCCCGCCCCGGATCTCCGAGCGGCGCACGGTGACGTCGTGGGAGCTGACCGCCGCGCGGTAGGCGGTGCCGGCGTCGATCTCGGTGTCCTCGATGGTCGCCGACGCCCCCGGGGAGTTCGAGTCGACGTCGACGACCCCGGTGACCCGGCTGTTGCGGACGACGACGTCGGCGGCCTGGATCAGCAGGTCGCACGTGACGTCGTGGTTCTCGACGACGGTGCCGGCCCTCGTGATCGTGCACGGGCCGCGGTACGGGGTGAGCTCCCCGCTCGGCCCCGTCGAGGCCGCTCCCGGGAACGACGACGGCCCGGGGGCCGCCGGTGGCGGGTCGGCGTCCGGTGCCGGCCCGGCGCCGGCGGCCGGCGGGTCGCCGGTTCCCTCGCCGGTGCCCGGGTCCTCCCCGGG
>JBHJOJ010000273.1:0-8392 GCA_050329835.1 Kineosporiaceae bacterium
TCGTCGCCGTAGCGGCGGACGCAGTACTCGATGACCTCGCCGCGGCGGCGCTCGTCGAAGTCGATGTCGATGTCCGGCATCGACGCGCGCTCGGGGTTGAGGAACCGCTCGAAGATCAGGCCGTGCCGCAGCGGGTCCAGGTCGGTGATGCCCATGGCGTAGGCGACCAGCGACCCGGCGGCCGAGCCGCGGCCGGGGCCCACCCGGATCCCCTGGTCCTTGGCCCAGCCGATGAGGTCGGCGACGACGAGGAAGTACGAGGGATAGCCCTTCTGGGTGATGACGTCGACCTCGTACTCGGCCTGCTTGCGGACCTCGGCCGGGACCTCCCCGCCGTAGCGGCGGTGCAGGCCCCGGTCGACCTCCCGGGCGAACCAGGACGCCTCGGTCTCGCCCTCGGGCACGGGGAACCGGGGCATGAGGTCGGCGCCCTCGGCGAACTCCACGTGGCAGCGCTCGGCGATGGCGAGGGTGTTGTCGCAGGCCTCGGGCAGCTCGGCGAACAGCCGGCGCATCTCGGCCGGGGTCTTGAGGTAGTAGCCGTCGCCGTCGAACTTGAACCGCTTGGGGTCGTCGAGGCGGGACCCCGACTGGACGCACAGCAGCACCTCGTGCGCGGCGGCGTCGTCCTGGCGGGTGTAGTGGAGGTCGTTCGTCGCGACGAGCGGCAGGTCCAGGTCCCGGGCGATCCGCAGCAGGTCCTCGCGGACCCGGCGCTCGATGTCGAGCCCGTGGTCCATGAGCTCGCAGTAGAGGTTGCCCGCGCCGAAGACGTCCCGCAGCTCGCCCGCCGCCCGCCGGGCCTCGTCGTACTGGCCGAGCCGCAGCCGGGTCTGCACCTCGCCCGACGGGCAGCCCGTGGTCGCGATGATCCCGCGGTGGTGCCGCTCGAGCAGCTCGCGGTCCATCCGGGGCTTGTAGAAGAACCCCTCGAGGCTGGCGAGGGAGGACAGCCGGAAGAGGTTCCGCATCCCCTCGGTGGTCTCGGCCAGCAGCGTGAGGTGGGTGTAGGCGCCCGCCCCCGAGACGTCGTCGCCCCGGCTGGACTGGTCGTCGCCCCACCGGACCCGTGCCTTGTCGAACCGGCTGGTGCCCGGGGTGACGTACGCCTCGGTCCCGACGATCGGGTTGACGCCGGCCGCGCGGGCCGTGGACCAGAACTCGTAGGCGCCGAACACGTTGCCGTGGTCGGTCATCGCGATGGCCGGCATCCCCTGCTCGGCCGCCGCCGTCACGAGCTCACCGATCCGCGCCGCCCCGTCGAGCATGGAGTACTCGGTGTGGCAGTGGAGGTGGACGAAGGAGTCGCCCGTCGTCGCGGCGGAGGGGTCGGCCATGGTGCTCGCGAGTGTAGGTCGCCCCCCGGTCACAACCGGGCCAACGCCTCCCGCAAGTCGTCCGGGTACGGGGCGCGGACCACCGTGCGCCGCCCGTCCGCCGGGTGGTCGAAGGCCAGCTCGACCGCGTGCAGCCACTGCCGGGTCAGCCCGAGCGACCGGGCCAGCACCGGGTCGGCGCCGTACGTCAGGTCGCCGGCGCACGGGTGCCGGACGGCCGCCATGTGGACCCGGATCTGGTGGGTGCGGCCGGTCTCGAGCCGGATGTCGAGGAGGCTGGCCGCCGGGTGGGCCTCGAGCGTCGCGTAGTGGGTGACGGACGGCCGGCCGTCGGCGACGACCGCCCACCGGTGCGGCTGCGTCGGGTGCCGGCCGACGGGCGCGTCGATCGTCCCGCGGGTGGGGTCGGGGTGGCCCTGGACCAGGGCGTGGTACCGCTTCTCGACGGTGCGGCGGCGGAACTGGTCCTTGAGGTCGGTGTAGGCCCGCTCGCTCTTGGCGACCGCCATCACCCCGGTCGTCCCGACGTCCAGGCGGTGCACGACCCCCTGGCGCTCCGCCGCGCCGCTGGTCGAGATCCGCCGCCCCGCGGCCGCCAGCCCGCCGACGACGGTGGGCCCCGTCCAGCCCGGGCTCGGGTGGGCCGCCACGCCCACGGGCTTGTCGACGACGACCACGTCGTCGTCCTCCAGCAGCACGGTCATGCCCGGGACGGCCACGACGGGCACCGCGTGCCCGGGCTCGTCGTCGCCGGGCCCGCCGGGGAGGTCGACCTCGAGCAGGGTGCCGGCGACGAGCCGGTCGGACTTGCCCGCGGCACGGCCGTCCACCGCGACCCCGCCCGCGGCCACGAGGTCCGCGGCACGGGTGCGGGACAGGCCGAGCAGCCGGGCGAGGCCGGCGTCCACCCGCTCGCCGTCCAGGCCGTCCGGCACGGGGAGGAGCCTCACGCCGTGCCCCGTCCCGGAGTCACCGGCGCGGCGGCCGGTCCCCGGCGTCCGCCCGCTCGCGGTACGGGACCCGGGCCATGGTGAGCAGGACGATCGACAGTGCGGCGGTCGTGATCCCGACATCGGCGAGGTTGAACACCGGGAAGTCCATCCCCGGGAAGCGCAGCAGCTCGAGGAAGTCGACCACCGCGCCCTGGCCGAAGCCCGGCGGGCGGGTGAGGCGATCGACGAGGTTGCCCGCCGCCCCGCCGAGCAGCAGCCCGAGCGCCAGGCCCCAGCGCACGGACCAGGCACGGGCGATGGCGACGAGCAGGACCACGGACACGGTGGTGGAGATCACCGTCAGCACCTCGGTCATCGTCTCGCCGGTGCTGAAGGCCGCCCCGGTGTTGAACGTCAGCCGGAACCTCAGGAACCCCTCGATCGCGACGATCGGGCCCTCCTGGAGGGTGCTCAGCGCCCAGCGCTTCGTCACCTGGTCGGCGACCACCCAGGCCGCCGCGAGCGCATAACCCACGAGCACCGGTGCGATGCCCCGCGGGGGGCGGGTGGAGGCCCGCCCCGGGAGTGTTCGTGCGACGGCTCAGCCCTGACCGAAGGGGAAGCCACCGCTCGACACGTTGGGCGCGTCGTCCGGCTGGAAGGCGTTGCGCAGGGGCTGCGGGCCGCCGGCCGCCGCCGCCACGGGGGTGCGGTTCGGCATGACCTGTCCCTTGTTGTCGAGCTCGCGGAGCTGGTTCTCGAGGTAGCTCTTGAGCCGACTGCGGTACTCGCGCTCGAACGACTTCAGCTCGTCGATCTTCCGCTCGAGGAGCGAGCGCTCCTGCTCCAGCGAGCCGAGGGTCTGGCGCTGCTTGTCCTCGGCCTCGCGCACCAGGCGGTCGGCCGTGGCCTGTGCCTCGTTGACGATCTTGTCGCGCTGCTCCTGGCCGTTGCGCACGTGCTCGTCGTGCAGTCGCTGCGCCAGCGCGAGCATGCCCGCCACGTCGGATGTCGACGCCGCCTCGGCGGCCACCGCCGCCGGGATCATCGACGGCATCGGCTCGATCGGCTGGGGCGGCGCCGGGACCGGCGCCACCGGACGCGAGATCTCGGTCGCGCCGCCGCCGCGCGACAGCTCGGCCACCCGGCCCTCGCACTGCGACAGCTGGCTGCGCAGCTGCTCGTTCTCGTCGTTGAGACGCCGCAGCTCGGCCACGACCTCGTCGAGGAAGTCGTCGACCTCGTCCTGGTCGTAGCCCTCCCGGAACTTCGTCTGGTTGAACCGCTTGTTGACCACGTCGTCCGGTGTCAACGGCATCTCGTCACCTCGCCAGTGGATCGGGGTCCGTTAGACCCTCCCACGGGAGCGGGGACCGGGGCGAGCCCCGATCCGTCACGTCCGCTGCCCGTTGCTCGTATGGACCTCGCGGAAGAGTACCCCCCCGGAGCGCCCGCGCACCGTCGGTCACGCACAGTCGACACCCTCTCACGTCGGGCTACCGGTTGCGAGCACCAGGGGCGGCCCGCCCCGGCGCCGCCGCGGCCTCGTCCCGGCGTCATGCCAGGGCCCGGAAGAAGTTGTAGGCGATGTAGGTCACGAAGAAGACCACCATGAAACCCAGGTCGAGCCGGATGGACCCGAGCGTGAGGGGCGGGATCACCCGTCGGACCGCCCGTACCGGGGGGTCCGTGAGGCTGAACACCCCCTCCAGCACGACGACCAGGGGCCCGCTGGGCCGCCAGTCCCGCGCCAGGACGGTGATCAGGCTGACGACGACGCGAGCGAACAGCAGGACGAGGAAGACGAACAGCAGTCCCGCGATCACCTGGAAGACGAGCGACACCACGGCAGGTTACGGGCTAGGACTGGTTGAAGAAGCCCGGTGACGGCGACGCGGAGGACTCCTGGACCTCGTTCGTCACCTCGACGGTGGCCGGCGACAGCAGGAAGACCTTGGTGGTGACCCGCTCCACGACGCCCTGCAGGCCGTAGACCAGCCCGGCGGCGAAGTCGACGAGCCGCTTGGCGTCGACGTCCTCCATCTCGGACAGGTTCATGATGACCGGCACGCCCTCGCGGAAGTGCTCGCCGATGACGCGGGCGTCGTTGTAGGACCGGGGGTGGACGGCGGTGATCCGGTGCATGGGTCCCTGGGCCCCCACGATGTGCGGCAGTGCCGTGACGGTCGCCCGGCGCTCGGTCGTGCGGCCCTCGCCGAAGCGGTCCGCGTGACGGTCCGCGTGACGGTCGACATGACGGTCCACGTGCCGGTCCAATCCTCGGGCGGCGGCCCGGTCGGCCCGGTCGGGCCGGTCGGCATAGCGCTCCGCCGGCCGTGCCGGGCCACCGGCCTCGTCCCCGACCTCGTCGACCAGGTCGTCGTCGTAGGCCTCGTCGGCGAAACCGAGGTACACCAGGGTCTTGCGCAGCGCTCCCACCGCGACCTCCCTCCGTGGGCCCGGGACGCCGTCCGGAGGGCCCGGACGACGCACGACGCAGGACGTCGTGGTCTCGACGCTAGCGGGTGACCTGCCGGGATCCGAGGATCGCGGTGCCGACACGCACGTGTGTCGCGCCGTGGGCCACCGCGGCCTCGAGGTCGCCGCTCATCCCCGCGGACAGCCACCGCGCCTGCGGATGCTCCCGCCGCAGCGCGGCGGCCACCTCGGCGAGACGGGCGAAGGCGGCCGCGGGGTCGGCGTCCGGCGGGGCCACCGCCATGACGCCGCGCAGCGTCAGGCCCTCGGTCGCGGCGACCGCGGCGGCCAGCGGGAGGACGTCGGGGACGGCGACCCCGCCCCGGCCCGGTGCCCCGTCGAGGCTGACCTGGACCAGGCAGTCCAGCCGGCGCCCGGTCTCCAGCGCCCCGGCGGCCAGCAGGGGCGGCAGTCGGACGTCGTCGACGCTGTGCACGACGTCGGCCAGCCGACCGACGGCCCGGGCCTTGTTGCGCTGCAGCCGGCCGATCGCGTGCCAGCGCAGGCTCGACGCCAGCTCCCCGAGCTCGGCGTGCTTGTCCCGCAGCTGCTGCTGGCGGGACTCCCCGACGTCGGCGACCCCGAGGCCGGCGAGCCGGCGCAGATCCTCGGCGGGGTGGTCCTTCGTCACGACGACCAGGTGCACCCCGGCCGGGTCACGCCCGGCGGCGGCCGCCGCCGCGGCGATCCGCTCCCGGGTGCGAGCGAGCCCGGCTGCGATCTCCCGCCGGCGTCCCTCGTCCGGCGGCGCCCCGGTCATGCCAGCACCGCCACGACACCGGCCATCCGCCCGGTCGGGCGGTCCCGGCGGTGACTGAACAGGGCGGGGTCCTCGACCGTGCAGCGGCCGGTGGCGACGACGTCGTCGACCCCGGCGTCGGCCAGCTGGCGGCGGACCCCGGCCGCGATGTCGACCGCCGGGGTGCCGGACCGGGTCACCGCCGCGCTGCCGGGGGCGGCGGCCGCGACCTCGTCCCGCATCGCGGCGGGCACCTCGTAGCACGCCCCGCACACGGCGGGGCCGAGCAGCGCGCGCACCCGGCGGGCCCCGCGACCGGCGAGCGAGCGCACCGCCTCCGGCGCGATCCCGGCCACCAGGCCACGGCGCCCGACGTGGACGGCCGCGGCCACCCCGGCGTCCGGGTCGGCGAGCAGCAGCGGCAGGCAGTCGGCCGCGGTCACGGCCACCGCCTGCCCCGGGGCGGTCACGACAGCCCCGTCGGCCTCGGGCTCCGCGCCGGGATCGGGCGCCGGCGCCCCGGGCGGCACGACGAGCACCCGGGCCCCGTGGACCTGGCGGAGGAAGTGGAGGGCGCCGGGTCGCACGCCGAGCGACCCGGCGAGCAAGCCCCGGTTGGCCGCGACCGTCGCCGGATCGTCCCCGACGCCGCTGCCGAGGTTGCCGGGACCCAGCGGCGGGACACCGCCGCCCAGCCCCCGGCCGGTGACGACCAGGCGGACCCGCCCCCAGGTGAGGTCGGTGACGAGGCCGGCGGCCGCGTGGGCGGACCGCGGGCCGGTCATCGCGGCTTGACGAAGTCCGGGACGTCGAGGTCGTCGTCGTCGAGGAAGCCGGGCCGACGGGGCCGGCCCGGCCCGTCGTCCGGGTCGTCGACGGGGTCCGGGCCCGGGCCGCCGGCGTCGAGGTCCGGCCCGTCGGCGACCCCGCTCCCGGCGGCGTCGGCGGCCGCTGCCGCCGCCCCGTGGTCCGGGCCGTGCGCGGAGCCGAGGGAGTGACCGGCCCGCGCCGTCACCGGCCGCTTCGCCTCACCCACCGGGACGTCGAATCCGGCGGCGATGACGGTCACGCGGACCTCGTCGCCGAGGGCGTCGTCGATGACGGCCCCGAAGATGATGTTCGCCTCGGGATGGGCGGCCTCCTGCACCAGCCGCGCGGCCTCGTTGATCTCGAAAAGGCCGAGGTCGGACCCGCCCTGGATGGACAGCAGGACGCCGTGGGCGCCGTCGACGCTGGCCTCGAGCAGGGGGGAGGAGATCGCCATCTCGGCCGCGCAGACCGATCGGTCCTCGCCCCGGGCGGAGCCGATGCCCATGAGGGCGGATCCCGCCCCCTGCATGACGCTCTTCACGTCGGCGAAGTCGAGGTTGATGAGCCCCGGGGTGGTGATGAGGTCGGTGATCCCCTGGACGCCGGAGAGGAGGACCTGGTCCGCCGTGCGGAAGGCGTCGAGGACGCTGATCCCCCGGTCGCTGATGGAGAGCAGCCGGTCGTTCGGGATGACGATGAGGGTGTCGACCTCGTCCCGCAGGGCCGAGATCCCGGTCTCGGCCGAGGCGGCGCGCCGCCGTCCCTCGAACGTGAAGGGCCGGGTGACGACGCCGATCGTCAGGGCCCCCAGGGCTCGGGCCATCCGGGCCACGACCGGCGCCCCGCCGGTGCCGGTGCCGCCGCCCTCGCCTGCGGTGACGAACACCATGTCCGCTCCGCGGAGGACCTCCTCGATCTCCTCGGCGTGGTCCTCGGCGGCCTTGCGGCCGACGTCGGGGTCCGCTCCGGCGCCGAGGCCGCGAGTGAGCTCGCGCCCGACGTCCAGCTTGATGTCGGCGTCGCTCATGAGCAGCGCCTGGGCGTCGGTGTTGATGGCGATGAACTCGACGCCGCGCAACCCGACCTCGATCATCCGGTTGACGGCGTTGACGCCTCCTCCGCCGATGCCGACGACCTTGATGACCGCCAGGTAGTTCTGCGGTGCCGCCACTGTTGGCCGCCTCTCCTCGCGTCCGTCGCCGGGGGTGCGACACACCCGTCGCGGGACGCCCCAAACGCTCAACCTCGGGTTTACCGTTACTGTCATCCGTTCCGGACCACCCCCGACGTTAGGTCCCAGTCCTGACCCCGGCAACGAACCGGGGCGCGTGTCGGTGTGCCCGCACGAGTATTCGCCGGGCGACGCCGGAATCCGGGTGACCGAGCGGAATGACGCCGCACCGCCTCCGGTCCCGGCCGTCAGGGCAGGGTGGCCGGGGCGCCGGGGGCGCTGACGTCGTAGACCCGGGCGTCCACCGTGTCGAGGAGCAGGCGCAGGACGTCGGCCTTGGCGGCCGGGTCGCTCGCCGTCCCCCAGCGCACCTCCCGCCCGTCGAGGACCAGGCGGACGTCCGCGAGGGTCGTCGCGGAGACCTCGGTGGTCCGGGCGGCGAGGTCGTCGGGCAGGCCGTCGGCGACGGTGCGGGCCGCGGTGAGCGGGCCCGGGCCGGCGGCCAGGTCGACCCGCACCACCGGCAGGCCCGCGGGGGCCTGCGGCACGGTCTCGACGACGACGGCCTCCGCGTCGACGAGGGCGAGACCCCCGGCGACCGGGACGGCCGCCACGGGCTCGCGCTCCCGGACCGTCACGACCAGCGTGCCGGGCCAGCGCCGGGTCACGGTCGCGTCGAGGACCAGGGGCAGCTCGCGCACTCGCTCCTCGACGGCGGCGGTGTCGACGGCGGGGAGCGGGCGGCCCACGACGTCCCCCGCACGGGTCGCCACCGCCTCCGCCCCGGACCGCTGCGCACCCCGGACCTCGACCGAGCGGACGTCGACCGCGCCGTCGCGCCAGGCCCACCAGCCGCCGGCGGCCACGCCGGCGGCCAGCACCGCCAGGACGGCGGCCCCGACCGCCCGGGCCCGCCGCCGGCGCC
>JBHJOJ010000274.1:0-4709 GCA_050329835.1 Kineosporiaceae bacterium
GGCCCCGGCCGACCCGGCGGCGACGGCGGCGCGTGGTGGACCCGCCCTCGGCGTCGTCCGCGGCATCGTCCTCGCCCGCGTTGTCGTCCTCGTCGTCGTCCTCGCCCGCGTCGTCGTCCTCGTCCTCGTCGTCGTCGTCGTCCTCCACGGTGTCGTCCGCGACGTCGCCGACCTCCTCGCCGACCCCGTCGACGTCCGGAACGTCCGCCTCGTCGACGTCCGGCGCGTCGCCGCCCCCGCGAGCCGCGTCGCCCTCGTCCGTCACCGGGCCCGCGAGCGCCTCGTCGCCCTCGGGCGCGGTCGTGGCTGCCGCGCGCCGCCGGCGCCGGGTCGGCCGTGAGCGTGGCTCCTGGTCCGGATCGGCGCCCGCACTCGCCGGGTCGGTCCCGGGCTCCTCGTCGGACTCGCCGGATCCGCGCGCCGCAGGCGGCGCGAACAACGCCGGCTGCGCGGGCCCGGCAGAGGCCACCGCCCGGCGACTGCGCGTCGAGGCGGTCTCGGCGGGCGCCTGGAACAGCACGGTCATCGGGCGGGACGCGCCGTCGCCCGCGGCGGTCGCGTCCTCCTCGGGCTCCGCCTCCGGGCGGAGTTCCGCCATGGCCTCCCGGACCACGTCGGCGGGATCCGGCACGGCGACCGGCCCCGGATCCGCGGCGGCGTCGGTCGCCGGCTCCGTGCCGGCGGCACCGTCCGCTGCCGGCTCCGTCGCGACAGGGTTCACCGGGGTCCCGGCGGGCGCCACGGCACGCCGGCGGCGCGAGCGGGGGGTGGGGGTGGTCTGGTCGTCCGGTGTGGTGTCGTCAGCCACACGCTCTCCTCTTCGGCGCCCGCACCGATGCGGTACGCGCGCATTCCAGGGCGCCCGAGGACACCCGAAGCCATTCGTCGCCGCCTGTCCCGCTCCGGGCGGCGGACGGCGCTGGGCGCCAGGTCCGGCGACACCCGGGACGGGGCGGCGGAACATGGTCGGCGACGGTGGTCACCGACCCACTGCGGGGAGTATGGCACGCCGCGTCAGAGCATCGGCGTCACGACGCGACCGTCCCAGGTCCCGCGGGCGACGACGGGTGGCGACCGGGGGCGGGCCGGGCACGGTGCGCGCCGCGCGGGTCACGGGCCGCGGCGGCCGTCGACGATGACGAGGCCGTGCTGGTCGGCGAGCCGGACCAGGGCGCGATGCAGCTCATCGAGGACGACCGGGACGACGACGCCGGGGACCACGTAGACGCCGTCCACCCGGGCCGGGCGCCGGGCGCTGCCGTCCGGGCTGGGCACCGCCGCCATCGGCACCACCCACCCCATGGCGATGGGGACGTCCGCCGACCCGCCCACCTCGTCGACGAGGACCGCCAGCCGGTTGTCCGGGTCCGACCACCACCAGGTGACGAAGTCGCGGTGGAACGCCGGCAGCGAGTGCGGGTCGACCCGGCCGGGGTCGGCCACCGAGACCGACCACCACCGCAGCAGTGCGAGGGTGGCGACGTCGTGGGCCGCGTTCGGGTCCACGGGCCGGGCGGAGTACGGCGTCAGGGCCGCCGCGAGCGGAGGGCGCGGGAAGGGACGGACCGTCACGGCGGTGGCACCAGCCCGGACCCGGTCAGCCGGCCGGCTGCGGAGGCGGTGCCGTCGAGTTCGCCCCCGATGTCCTGCACCGGCTCGACCACCTGCGGCAGCAGCGGCTCGCGCAGACCGAACACGCTGTACGCGCTGTCGACCGGCATGGGGGCGTGACCTCCGCTCCTCGTCAGCGGCACACGGTAGCAACGCCCGGCCCCCGCCAGCACCGTCCGCGTTTCGCGCCCGGCGACGGCCGGGGCGGTGGCCGATCGGCGCCGCGGGGCGCGTTCAGGCCGGTGTCGGCGCGGCGAACCAGAGCGCGATCTCGCGCTCCGCCGACTGCGGGGAGTCCGACCCGTGGACGAGGTTCTGGACGACCGACAGCCCCCAGTCCCGTCCCAGGTCGCCGCGGATCGTCCCGGGCGCGGCGGCGGTGGGCTCGGTGGCCCCGGCCAGGGACCGGAACCCCTCGATCACGCGGTGTCCCTCGACCATGGCCGCGACCACGGGGCCGGAGGACATGAACGCCAGCAGCGGCTCGAAGAACGGCTTGCCGGCGTGCTCGGCGTAGTGCTCGGCGAGCAGGTCACGCCCGGGCACCAGCATCCGGAGGTCGCGGAGCAGGTACCCCTTGGCCTCGATCCGCCGCAGCACCTCCCCGGTGAGGCCGCGCGCCACCCCGTCCGGCTTGACGAGGACCAGGGTGCGCTGCTGGTCGGGGTGCTGGCTGGCCTGCGCGGTCACGAGCCGCCAGCCTAGTGGCCTCCCGGGCGGCCGGATCCGCCCTGGGACCCGGCCGCCGCGGCCGCGCGGTGGCCGAGGACCAGGGCAGCCACCCAGAGCGCCACGAAGACCACCGCGAGCACGAGCATCTCCGGCACGACGAGCGCGGTGCCGAGCAGGGCCACCTGCAGGACGGAGCCGGCGACGATCCCGGTCCGGCGCCGCAGCAGGCCGGTGGCGAGGAGCAGGGCGAGCGCCAGCGCACCGCCCCCGCCCAGCGTGGCGGCCGTGCCCAGATCGGTGAGCGCCCGGGCGACGAGCGCCCCGAACATGACGACCAGGGCCTCGAAGATCAGGATCGTGCGGGCGAGGCGCGGGGTGGGGTCGCTCACGCGTCGTCCTCCCCGTCGAGGTCGTCCGGGTCGTCCTCGCCGTCGCCGGGGTCGTCCGGGTCGTCCGGGTCGCCGAGCGCCCGGCGGGTGGTGTCGACCGCCACCGTGTCCGGGTCGGCGGCGCCCAGCAGCCGGCGGGCCTCGGCGGCCAGGTAGATCGCCCCCGCCACGACGACACCGCCCAGGACCGCGCCGGCACGGGCGGCGTCGGCGGGCGCGGCCTCGTCCACCTCGGCCGCCAGCGCCCGGGCGGTGTGGAGCGCGGCCTCGAGGTCCGGCTCGACGACGACCCGCCCGCCCGGGCGGGCCCGCTCGACCGCGTCGGCCAGGTCGTCCGCCGGCAGCGCCCGCGCCGAGGTGGACTCCGTGACCACGACGGCGTCAACGGCCGGGCCGAGGCCGGCGGCGATGCCGGCGGCGTCCTTGTCGGCCATCACGCCGAGCACGGCGGTGAACCGCGCGCCCGGGAACGCCTCGGGAAGGGCGGCCGCGACGGCCCGGGCGCCCGCCGGGTTGTGGGCGGCGTCGACCACGGCGAGCGGCCGCCGTCCGACCACCTCGAGCCGGCCGGGGCTGTCGACGTGGGCGAAGGCGTCCCGCACCACGTCGGGGTCCAGCGACCCGCCCCGGTCCCCCACGAGGAACGCCTCGGCGGCGGTGAGGGCGCAGGCGGCGTTGGCCGCCTGGTGGGCGCCGTGCAGCGGCAGGTACACGTCGTCGACGGAGCCGTGGCGGGCGCGCAGCGCCAGTCGCTGGCCGCCGACGGCGAGCAGCCGCTCGGCGACCCCGAAGTCCTCGCCCTCGACCAGGACCCCGGCGCCGACCTCCTCGCACCGGCGCCGCAGCACGCCGGCGGCGTCGGGCGGCTGGCGGGCCAGGACCGCCGTCGCGCCGGGCTTGACGATGCCGGCCTTCTGCTCGGCGATCTCGGCGATCGTGCGGCCCAGCCAGCGCTCGTGATCGAGGTCGACCCCGGTCACCACGGCGACCGCGCCGTCGGCCACGTTGGTCGAGTCCCACAGCCCGCCGAGGCCGACCTCGAGCACCGCGACGTCGACGGGCGCGTCGGCGAAGACCGCGAACGCCAGGCACGTCAGCACCTCGAAGAAGGACAGCCGCGGTCCGCCCGCGTTCCGCGACCGCTCGTCGGCGAGCGCGACGTAGGGGGCGATGTCCCGCCAGGCGGCGACGAAGGCCTCCTCGTCCAGGCGGACCCCGTCGACGACGATCCGCTCCCCCACGTGGGCCAGGTGCGGCGAGGTGAACCGCCCGGTCCGCAGCCCGTGCTCGCGCAGCAGCCGGTCCACCATGCGGGCGGTCGAGGTCTTGCCGTTGGTGCCGGTGAGGTGGACCACGGGGTAGGCGGCCTGCGGGTCGCCCAGGTACTCGCAGACCCACCGGACCCGGTCGAGGGAGGGGTGCGGGGTGTGCTCGGGCGCCCGGGCCAGGATCTCGGCCTCGAGGCCGGCGAAGTCGGTGGAGGACGGCATCGGTCCCAGTATCCCGGGGGGACGGTCCCGCTCGCGGTCACCTCGAGGGTGTCGGGCCCGAGCCCCGTGCCGGGCGCCGGGGCGCACCGATGGGCTCACAGGCCGGGGACGGCCTCCGCGACGACCTCGACCCGCCGGTTGGCCTGCCGGTCGGCGTCGGTGACCTCGGGCGTCACCAGCGGCCGGGTCTCGCCGAACCCGACCGCCTGCACCCGGGTGCGGGCCACGCCGAGTTCGAGCAGGGCCGCTCGGACGGCGGTCGCGCGGCGCAGCGAGAGCGCCTTGTTGGCGTCGGGGGGCCCGCCGGAGTCGGTGTGGGCCTCGACCCGGAACCTGACGTCCGACCCGGTCGCCGCGATGATCCGGGCCACCTCGGCCACCGAGGCGAGCCCGTCGTCGGTCAGCACGACGGAGTTGGGTTCGAACGTGATCGGGCCGATCCCCGTCAGGCCGGCGCGGGCCCGGGCCACGGCGGCCGGGTCGGCGGTGGTCGGGGTCGCGGCGGGCGTCGCGGTGGGAGTGGCGGCGGGGGCCGCGGGGGTCCCGC
>JBHJOJ010000275.1:0-3956 GCA_050329835.1 Kineosporiaceae bacterium
CGCGCACCGGCCCGGTGGCGCGGGCGCCGCGGCGGCGGTGCGGGGGAGCGGTCCGGCCCGGGCGGCGGGGGGCCTCCTCGGCGGTGGCCGTCACGCCTGCTCCCCGGGCAGCGCCTCGAGCAGGGCGACGAGACGGTCCGGCGTCAGCGTCCCGGTGAGCTCGCCGTCCACGGTGGCGGTCGGGGCGAGGCTGCACGAGCCGATGCACCGGGCCGTCAGCAGCGACACCCGGCGGTCCGCGGTGGTCGCGCCGGGCTCGACGCCGAGTCGCTCCCGGACCGCGTCCAGCAGCCGCGGCGAACCCCCGATGTAGCAGGCGGTCCCGGTGCACACCACGCAGGTGTGCAGCCCCTGCGGCTTCAGGGTGAAGTACGAGTAGAACGTCGCCACCCCGTACACCCGGCTGAGCGGGACCTCGAGCGACTCCGCGACGTAGGCCAGCGCCGGATCGTCGAGGTAGCCGAACGCCTCCTGGACGGCGTGCAGCACCTCGATGAGGGCGTCCGGCCCGCCGCCGAGCTTGCGCATCCGGGTGTCGACGATGCGCCACCGCTGGTCGTCGGTGGGGTGTCGGACGTCGGCGGCGGCGGTGGGCACGGGGCCAGGCAACCACCCCGGCCGCGACGGTCCCACTGACCAAGGTCCCGCGCGGCCGCTCGCCGAGCCGACACGGGGCCACCGTGACGCCACCGTGCATCAGCGGGGGTCCGTCACCGCCAGAGGTAGGAGGCGGGAACGGCCCAGTGGTCCCCGGTCAACCGGTACGACCGCGGGCCGGCGCACAGCACCGCCCCGCCCGCCCACCGGTCCCCGACCTCCGCGGCCAGCCAGTCGAGGTGCCGTGCATCGGAAGGGGTCGGGGCCGCTGTCGCCTTGACCTCGATGCCGAACAGACGGCCATCAGGGAACTCGACGAGCAGGTCGATCTCGTGCCGTCCCTCCTGGGTGCGGACATGATGCAGTCGGGACCTCGGCGAGAGGGCCACCTGGGGCTCGATCTGGGCGATGACGAAGGCCTCGAACAGTCTCCCGAGCAGGAGCCCGTCGTTCAGCACAGCGGGCAGGTCGACACGAAGCAACGCCGCGAGCAGGCCCGTGTCCGTCAGGGTCCGCTTCGGGCTCTTCGTCAGGCGCTTGAGACGGTTGGACCACCAGGGCGGCAGGGCGGTGATGATGCCGATATCGGTCAGGCGGCGCTCGTAGGTGTCCGCCGTGTTCCGGCTGACACCCGACGCGGTCCGCAGGCTCTCGGTCGTGACCACCGCGGGCGCGACGGCGGCCTGGGCCTCCAGGAACCGCGTCAGTCCGGCCGGGCTGACCCCACCGCCCAGCGACGGGATGTCCCGTGCCGCGATCTGCTCGATGTACGAATCGAGCCATGCCTGGCGGAACTCGGCCGAGCTGGCGGCCGTGGCAGGGAATCCACCGGCCAGGGCACTCCGTGCGTAGTCGACGACCGACCAGTCGCTGACGGCACTCGCCATTGCTGCCGGATCGGTCAGTCGCGCGACGAGGTCGGTCGCGGTGGTGCCGGACACCTCCGCCTGGGTGAGGCCACGCATCTGGAGGCGGACCAGGCGACCGGTGCCGGGCCAGGTCGTCGGTGCCCGGTCGCTCCCGGCCGAGCCCGCGACGATGAACCGGCCGGGCGAGGAGGCGGCGTCGACGCTGCGCTTGACGGCTCCGAGCACCTCGGGGACGAACTGCCACTCGTCGATGAGCAGGGGTGTCGCGGCCGACGCGAGCATCGCGTCGGGGTCGCTGCGCCAGGCGATCGCGGTGGCGGGAACGTCGAGCCGCGCCACCTCGGCCACCCGCCGCAGAGCCGTCGTGGTCTTGCCCACGCCCCGTGCCCCGGTCAGGAGGATGGCGGGCGCCTCGTCGAGGAGGGCATCGAGTCGACTGTCGACGTGACGCCGGACGTAGGTCGACGGCGCGTCCGCCTGCATGGACGACATCCTACACGCGAACGACTGACGGTTTCACACGTCTGCCACCGACGACCTGACACGCGTCGACATACCCGGTCCTCGAAGACCCGCCGGCGAGCGCGCAGTCACCACAGGGCGCCATGGCGGCCGCCTCACGGGGGTGACGTCACGTCGACGAGATCCTCGAGTCCTCGGAAGTCGTCCGGGTTGAGGGTGAGCAGCCGGGCGTCATGGGCGAGCGCCGTCGCGGCGATGAGGAGGTCGAACGACCGGCGTCGCGGGTTCCTCCCCATGCGCGTGACGGCGTCGGCGAGGCGCGCGTACGACTCCGCCACGGCGTCGTCCACGGGCAGGGCGTCGAATCGCCGCTCGGCCCGGCTCGCGAGGGCGAGGCGTTCGGCACGCTCGTCCGGTGTGCGGGCCCGCAGGACCCCGAAGTGGAGTTCGGCCAGGGTGATCGTGGAGATCGCCTGCTCCCCGAAGGAGGCGTCGCTGTCACCCGCGATGAGGACGCCGGTGTCGAGGACGGTCCTCACGGCCGGTGTGTCGCGGCGTGCTCGAAGGGGTCGCGCGGTTCGTCGACGTCGTCCTGCCGCCAGGCGCGGACCTCCTCGGCCCAGGCGCGTCGGCGGGGCCCCCGGAAGACGTCAGCGATCTGGTCGTACGTCCGCCAGCGGCGGTCCTCGACGGGGACCAGCCGGGCGGCCGCCCGGCCCGAGACGCTGATGACGATCGATTCGCCGGCCTCCGCCCGTCGCACGAACTCGCTCGCGTTCTGGCGGAGCTGCCGCAGCCCGATCTCGGTCACGCCTCGAGGGTAGCACTTGTGCAACAGTATGCTCGTCAGCTCCGGACCGGGGACGTCGGACAACACGGCCACCGTCCCGACCACGACGCTCACGGTACGGGCGGCGGGACCGCCGCGCACCGGAGCACTCGTGTGACCACGTCATCCTGAGAGCACGCCCGCGACCGGGACCGCCCAGAGCCGATCGCCCAGGGGCAAACGTCGCGGCCCCGGTATGCACGACGAGACCGTGCGCGAACCGGTCGCCGTGGTTGTCGCGTAGCCATGCCAGCCAGCAGGCAGAACGCGGCAGTGCTGTGAGGCAGATCGCGGAGTGCTCGATGAGCAGATCGCGGAGTCTCTGTTGGGCAGATCGCGGACTTCCTGGCACGCATGACGCGACGAAGGTCCCCCGTCCACCGGACCCGTCCCCAGCAGAGTGGGCCCATGACGGCACCCGCCCCGGCACCGGCGCTCGACGCGGCACCGCGGGTCTGCCTGGACGGCAACGAGGCGGTGGCCCGGGTCGCCCACCGGCTCAGCGAGGTCTGCGCGATCTACCCGATCACCCCCGCCTCGGCGATGGGCGAGCTCGCCGACGCGTGGAGCGCGGCCGGGCGGACGAACCTCTGGGGCGAGGTCCCCGAGGTGATCGAGATGCAGAGCGAGGCGGGCGCCGCCGGCGTCCTGCACGGGGCCCTGCTCACGGGGGCGCTCGGCACCACGTTCACGGCCTCCCAGGGGCTGCTCCTCATGCTCCCCGACATGTTCAAGATCGCCGGTGAGCTCACCCCGACCGTCATCCACGTCGCCGCGCGGGCGGTCGCCACCCACGCGTTGTCGATCTTCGGTGATCACAGCGACGTCATGGCGGCGCGCACCACGGGGTTCGCCATGCTGGCGTCGTCGTCGGTGCAGGAGGCGCACGACCTCGCCCTGGTCGCCCACGCCGCGAGCCTGCGGACCCGGGTGCCGTTCCTCCACTTCTTCGACGGGTTCCGGACCTCGCACGAGATCTCCTCGATCACCCCGCTCACCGACGCCGACCTCCGGGCCCTGATCCCCGACGCCGACGTCCGCGCCCACCGCGCCCGCCGGTTGTCGCCCGACCGCCCGACGCTGCGCGGCACCGCCCAGAACCCCGACGTGTTCTTCCAGGCCCGCGAGGCCGCCAACCCGTTCTACGACGCGGTCCCGGGCGCCGTGCGGGACGCCATGGCCGCGCTCGCCGCGCGCAC
>JBHJOJ010000276.1:0-2951 GCA_050329835.1 Kineosporiaceae bacterium
CGGGCGGCGCGGGTCGCCCGCACCTCCCGCAGGCGCCGGCCGTACTCGGGACGTCCGGGGCGCATGGCGTCGGCCATGGCGAGGTGGGGTTCGGCGTCCGACACCCGGCCCAGGCGGAACAGCGACAGGCCGAGCCCGAAGTGGGCGTAGTCGGACGACGGTTCTGCGGCGACGAGCGAGGCGAAGGCCTGGGCGGCGGTCTCGTACTGCCCCGAGTCGTAGCGGGCGCGGGCCAGGGCCTCGAGCACCGAGGCGGAGCCCGGCTCCTCGGCATGCGCGCGGTCGAGCAGGGTGGCGGCCGCCGCGGCGTCGCCGCGCTCGAGCAGTTCCAGGCCGCGGCGCAGCCACTCGTAGGGCCCGCCCGCGGGCCCGCCCGGGCCGGGCGGCGGCACATGGTCCGTCACTGCGCGTCCTCCGTTCTCAGAGCACGGGTGACCGCACCCTCGGCCGTCGACCGTACGATCCGGCCGTGGGCCGCGGGACACTGGGGGTGCGGCCGTTCCGGCTCCTGCACCCCCGGCCCGAGAGGGCCGTCCGACCGGACGACGGCTGGACCCGCAGGGGTCGCGACCTCGTGAGCGACCCGGGCGTCTATCTGGTGACGATCGAGTCGGCCGGGCCGTCCGTGCGGGCCCTGGCCGTGGGGGTCGCCGTCAGGGGGTCGTTGCCGGACTCCGGGCTGCTGCCGCACGAGGCCGTGGACCCGCGGGCGGTGGCGCGTCGCACCCGGGCGCTGCGCCGGGCCCGCGTGGACCGGGAACCGGTGCTGCTCACCCACGCCGGCGGCGGCGTGGCCGTGTCGGCCGCCGCCCGCTCCGCGCGTCGCCTCGTCGCCGTCGACCACGGCGGCGTCTCGGTGTCCGTCGACCGGGTGCTCCCGGCGGACGCCGAGGTGGCGCTGGCCGATCTGGGCCGCCGGGCGGTGCTGGTGGCGGACGGCCACCACCGGCTCGCGGCGGCCGTCGCCCACGCCCGCTCGTGCGACCTCGCGACCGCCGGCGGCGGTGAGGCCGGGGACGGCACGGAACCCGCGGACTGCGCCCACGTCACCGCCCTGATCGTGGATGGCGACGACACCCCCCTGTCGCTGGAACCGATCCATCGCCTGCTGCAGCGGCGCTCCCCCGGTGCCCTGCGGGCCGGCGACCTGCTGGCGGCGCTGCCGGGACTGACCGAACCGGTGCCGGCCGGGCTGCGGGCGGGCGGCGGTCACGCCGACGACCCGCCGTCGGCGGACGCCGCTCATCGGGTGACCCTGGTCGACCGGTCGGGCGAGCTGTCCGTGCCGTGTCCCCCGCGTCCCCGCGAGGCGCTCCCGACGACCGCCCACGTCGTCGAGCGCGTCATCGCGACGCTGGGCGGGACCACGGTCCGCCGCGTGCCGGACGCGGCCCGGGTCGCCTCGGCCGCCGCCCGACGCGGCGCGGTGGGGATCCTCATGCCGCCGGTCTCACTCGCGGACGTCCTCGGAACCGTCGACGCCGGGCTGCTCATGCCGGTCAAGGCCACGTCGTTCCGGCCCAAGCTGCCGGCGGGGGTTCTCGTGCGTCCTCTGACGTCGCACTGGTGAGACCGCAGGCGAGGGCCCGCCGTCCCCGCGGGACCGGTCATCACGGCCGTTCTCGGCCGCGTCGTCCAGATCGATGAACAAACCGACGCCCGAGACGTCCTCGGGTGCGACGTGGCCCGCTCCGGCGGCCGCCCTCGGCGGCAGGCCCAGCCGTTCGTCCGCAGCCGTCGCCGCCGCCGGATGTGCTGCCGCCCGGCGCAACCAACGCCTCCCCTCCGCCTCCCGCCCCGCCGCCGCCAGCGCCTCGCCGTAGGCGAACCACAACCGCTCCTGCCACGCCTCGCTGCTCGCCCGCTCCAGCAGCGGGGTCCGCAGGGTCGCGACAGCGGCGTCCGCCTGCCCCAGGTCCCGCCGGGCCCCGGCCGCCACGATCAGCAGCTCGGCCAGTTCGGCCGCGTCCAGCTCGGCCGACGACGTCTCCGCGACCAGCTCCAGGGCCCGTTCCGGCCTGCCCACGGCACGTTCGCAATCCGCCAGGAGAGCCACCGACGCCGTGGTGCCGCCGATCCGGCGCGCCGCCTGGAGATCGCGCAGGGCCCGCTGGTAGTCGCCGAGACGGTAGGCGACCACCCCGACCGCCTCGCGCACGACCGCCAGCCGTGAGCCGCGCCGTCGGGCGATCTCCGCATGGGCGGCCGCTGCCACCGCGTCCCCCGCCTCCAGAGCGGCACCCGCGGCCACCAGCCGGCGGCAGACTTCCTCTCCCCACTCACCGAGGGACTCGGTCACCTCACGACGCAGCCGCGGGTCGAGCTCCCGGCCCGAGATGTGGGCCGGCACCGCCGGCCCGGCCGGATCCGGACCTCGGCGGGGGTTGTCGGCGTCTTCTCCGAGGCACCCCTCGGGACGCCGAGGCCTGCCATCGTGGGACGCGGGACGCCCGACCCGCCGACGGTCCCCCATCCCACCGGTACGCGCGCCGCGACGTCCTGGACCGTCGACCGACATCTCCACCGCCTCATCCGCCCGTGGCCGTCGTCACCGGCTCGGGCACGACAACAGGTCAGGGCCACCCGCAGAACGGATGGCCCTGACCTGAGAAGATGTCCGGCGGTGACCTACTCTCCCACGCAGTGTCCCGCGCAGTACCATCGGCGCTGGAGGGCTTAGCTTCCGGGTTCGGAATGGGACCGGGCGTTTCCCCTCCGCCATGACCGCCGTAACTCTGTCGAGAGCGCTCCCGCATCTCGGGAACCGCACAGTGGACGCGAACGATGTGAACAAGTTGTCGGCATATTAGTACCGGTCAGCTCCACGTGTTGCCACGCTTCCACTTCCGGCCTATCAACCCAGTAGTCTAGCTGGGTGCCTCTCGGGTTTCCCCATGGAGACCTCATCTTGAAGCAGGCTTCCCGCTTAGATGCTTTCAGCGGTTATCCCT
>JBHJOJ010000277.1:0-26786 GCA_050329835.1 Kineosporiaceae bacterium
CGCGAAGGCGACCAGCGCCGCGGCCGACGCGGCCGACGCCTCCTCGGCCGGGTCGAGCCGCCGCCGGGCCCGTCCCGCCTCGCGGACCAGGGCCCGGGTGGCCGCGGCCAGGCACTGCCGGCCCGCCCGGGTGTCCCCCCCGAGCGACTCCTCGGCGAAGACCCGGAAGGCCTCGCGGCGCTGCTCGAGGTCGTCGGCGAGGTGGGCGAAGTCGGTGGCGTGCATGTTGGCGCCGTGGACCCGGTAGTAGGCCTGGTCGACGCCGGCGACGTAGGCGACGTCGGCGACCGCCGCGGCGCGCAGCCACATCAGGAGGTCCGCGGTGTGCGGCAGCCGGGCGTCGTACCCGCCGGTGCGCTGCAGCACGTCGCGGCGCATGACGGCGGTCGGGGTGCACACCGGGTTCTGCCCCGTGGCGCACACCCGCTCGATCCACCGCTCGCCGCGGCGGAGGACGACGCGCGGGAGGAACGGCCGGCTCGCCGGCGGCCGCTGCGCGAAGGACGGCGAGAAGCCGTAGACCAGGCCGACGTCCGGCGCCGCCCGCATCACCCCGACGGCCCGGGCCAGGGCGCCTGGGGCCAGCAGGTCGTCCGCCGACAGCAGGACGACGTAGTCGCCGCCCGCCCGGGCCAGGCCGTCGTTGTACGTGGCGATGTGGCGCCGGTTGACCCCGTGGACGACCGCGGCCACCCGGGGGTCGCGCTCGGCCAGCGCCCGCACCACCGCGCCGCTGCCGTCGGGGGAGGCGTCGTCCACGACGATCACCTCGACGTCGACCCCTTCCTGGGTCAGCGCGCTGTCCACCGCCGCGCCCACGTAGCGGCCGTAGTTGTAGCAGGGCACCACGACGCTCACCCGGCCGGGCGCCCCCGTCGCGGGGCTCGCGGCCACCCTCACGGGCCCAGGGCGGCCACCACCGCGGCGGCGACGCGCTCCTGCTGGTCGGGCGTGATCCCGGGGAACATCGGCAGCGAGAGGATCTCGCCGGCCAGCCGCTCGGCCACCGGATGGGACCCGGGCCCGGCGCCGAGGTCGCGGAAGGCCGGGAGCAGGTGGACCGGCAGCGGGTAGTGGATCCCGGCGCCGATGCCCGCGGCGGTGAGCGCGGCGAGCACCTCGTCGCGGCGCGGCACCCGGACGACGTAGAGGTGCCACACGTGGTCGTTGCCGGGCAGGGCGCGCGGGCGGAGGAGCCCGGCGGTGGCCGCGACCCCGGCCAGCAGCTCGTGGTAGCGGGCCGCCGCGGCGTCGCGCTCGGCGTTCCAGGCGTCGAGGTGGGGCAGCTTCGCGGTGAGGACGACCGCCTGCATGCTGTCGAGGCGGGAGTTCGTGCCCAGCACGTCGTGCTCGTACTTGCGCAGGCCGCCGTGGTTGCGCAGGGCACGGACGCGGTCGGCGACCTCGTCCTCGTCGGTCACGACGGCGCCCGCGTCGCCGTAGGCGCCGAGGTTCTTCCCGGGGTAGAAGCTGGTGGCCGCCGCCACGCCGAAGGACCCGGCGGCGGCGCCGTGCCGGCGGGCGCCCTGGGACTGCGCGGCGTCCTCCACCACGAGGATCCCGGGTCCGACGGCCTCCCGGACCCGCTCGACCGGGGCGACCTGCCCGTACAGGTGGACCGGCACCACGGCCCGGGTACAGGGGGTGACCCGGTCCGCCGCGGCGGCGGGATCGAGCAGGCCGTCGGCGTCGCAGTCGGCGAGGACGAGGCGGGCCCCGGCGCGGACGACGGACTCGGCGGTCGCGACGAAGGGGTTCGCCGGCACGATCACCTCGTCACCGGGCCCGACGCCGGCGGCCCGCAGGGCCAGCTCGAGGGCGTCCGTGCCGTTGCCGACGCCGACGCAGTGCCGGACCCCGCAGTAGGCCGCGAACCGCTCCTCGAACTCCGTCACCTGCGGCCCGAGCACGAAGGACGTCGCCGACATCACCTCGTCCAGGCGCCGCGCCACCTCGGCGGCGACCCGCCGGTGCTGCAGCCCGAGGTCGACGAAGGGCACCGGGGCCGACCCGGCCGGAGCGTCCGGGCGGCTCCTCACGGCGGTGTCCATGGCGTCGATCATGTCCGTCCTCCGTTGCTGGGGGGAGCCGTTCCGGTGACCGCCACGGCGGGCGGGGACTCCAGCGGCCGGGCCGGGACCCCCGCCCACACCTGGCCGGCGGGGACGTCGCGCACGACGGCGGCCCCCATCCCGACGAGGGCGTCCTCGCCGACGACGCGGCGCTCCCGCACCGCCGCGCCCATCCCGACGTAGGCCCGGGAGGCCACCCGGGCCCAGCCGCCGAGCAGCACCCCCGCCGCGAGGGTGGCGAAGTCCTCGAGGACGACGTCGTGGGTGAGGACCGCGTGGGGCATGACGACGACGTGCGACCCGAGCCGGACGTCGCCGGTCATCGTCACCCCGGCGAGGACGATGCTCCCGGGGCCCACCGCGCACGACGGCGGGACCACGGCGGTCGGGTGCACGACCGTGGCGTAGCGGCCCGGCCCGACGCCGAGCGCGGTCAGCCGGCCGGCCAGCCGCGCCCGGTCGGCGCCCCGGCCGGCGCACAGCAGGAGCTCCGCGCCCGGGTGGTCCGCGACCGCGTCGACGGGGCCCAGCACCGGGACGGGGTCGACCGAGCCGACGGCACCGCCGGCCAGCGCGGGGGCGTCGTCGAGGACCCCCACCACGTCGTCCCGTCCGGCGGCGCGGACCGCCTCCAGCGCCTCCCGCGCCAGCCCCCCGGCGGCGACCAGGACCAGGCCCATCAGGCGGACCCCGGGACGGCGGACAGCACGGCGTCGGCGACCCGGTCCTGCTCGGCGTCGGTGAGCTGGTGGAAGACCGGGAGGATCAGGGTGGTGTCGGTCAGCCGCTCGGTGACGGGCAGCGGCGGGTGCTCTCGCCCGGCGTACGCCGGCTGGCGGTGGGTGGCCATGATCCCGCGGCGGGCCGAGACGCCGTGCCCGGCCAGGCGGGCGAGCAGGCCCTCGCGGTCCAGCGGGTAGGGCGGGGTCACCTCGACCCAGAACGACTGGTAGTTGGTCCGGCCGTGCGGCGGGTCGGTGACCGCCCGCAGCCCCGGGACTCCGGCGAACGCCGCGTGGTAGCGGGCGGCGATCTCGCGGCGGCGGGCCACCACCTCGTCCAGCCGGCCGAGCTGGACCAGGCCCACCGCGGCCTGGAGGTCGGTCATGCGGTAGTTGAAGCCGACCTCGACGTACCGCTCCGCGGGGGCCAGCACCGAGCGGTGCCGGTCGGCCGCACTGACGTCCATCGCGTGCTCCCGCAACCGGCGGGCCCGGGCCGCCCAGTCCTCGCGGTCGGTGGTCAGCATGCCGCCCTCGCCAGTGGTGATGATCTTGCGAGGGTGGAACGACCAGGCCGTGACGTCGGCGCCCGCGCCCACCGGCCGCCCCCGGTACTCCGACCCGGCGGCGCAGGCGGCGTCCTCGACGACCGCGATCCCGCGGGGGTCGCAGACGGCGCGGACGGGGTCGAGGTCGGCGGGCACGCCGCCCTGGTCGACGACGACGACGGCGCGGGTCGCGGGCGTCAGGGCCGCGGCGACCGTGCCCGCGGTGACGTTGCCGGTGGCGGGTTCGACGTCGGCGAAGACCGGGCGCGCCCCGCAGTACACCGCCGCGTTGGCGGTGGCGACGAACGAGAACGACGGGACCACCACGTCGTCCCCCGCCCGGACCCCCGCGACGACGAGCGCGAGGTGCAGGGCGGTGGTGCAGCTGGAGACGGCGACGGCGTGCCCGGCGGCCGCCCGCCCGGCGAAGGCGGCCTCGAAGGCGGCCACCCGCGGGCCCTGGGCGACCCAGCCGGACTCCAGCACCTCGGCGACGGCGGCCGCCTCGTCCGCGCCCAGCCACGGGCGCATGACGTTCACCCGGGAGGCCCCGGCCACCGGGGCCGTCACGGCGCGCCCACCGGGGCCGCCTGCTCGGCCCGCCACCAGGCGACGAGGCGACGCAGGCCGTCCTCGAGGCCCACCTCGGCCCGGAAGCCGAGGTCCGCGGCGGCGGCCCGGACGTCCGCCAGCCGGCGGGTCACCCCGTTGACCGCCCGCTCGGGCCCGAACTCGACGGCCAAGTCGCTGTCCATCGCCCGCAGCAGGACCTCGGCGAGTCCCAGCAGGCTGGTCTCGGTCCCGGACGCGATGTTGTAGGTGCGGCCGGTCACGGGGGCGGTGGCGGCCAGCAGGTTCGCCCGGGCGATGTCGTCCGAGTAGACGAAGTCCATGGTCTGGCGGCCGTCGCCGAAGACCAGGGGCGGGCGGCCGGAGGCGATCCGCTCCATCCACCGGACCAGGACCTCGGTGTAGACGCCGTGGACGTCCATCCGGGGGCCGTAGACGTTGAAGTACCGCAGAGCCACCCAGCTGGTGCCGTACATCGCCGCGAAGCTGCGGAGCATGCCCTCGTTGAACGACTTCGCGGCGCCGTAGAACGTGTCGTTGTGGTGGTGGTGATGGCTCTCCGGGGTGGGGAACTCCTCCGCCAGGCCGTACACGGACGCCGACGACGCCGCGACCACCCGGGGCACCCGGTGCTCGGCCACCGCCTCCAGCACGGTGAACGTGCCCCCGACGAGGACGTCGAGGGCCAGCCGCGGCTCCTCGGCGCACTGGGTGATCCGCAGCGCGCCCTGGTGGAACACCACGTCGCAGCCCCGCACCACGTCGTGCACGAGGTCCCGGTCCCGAAGGTCGCCGTCGACCACCTCCACCCGCCCGGACGCCACCGCGCCCGCGAGGTTCTCCCGCCGGCCGCGGACGAAGTTGTCGAGGACGACGACGCGGCCCGCGCCGGCGTCGACCAGCTGGTCGACGAGGGTCGACCCGATGGTGCCGGCTCCCCCGGTGACCAGGGCGGTGACACCCGTCAGGTCGCCGACGCCGGACCCGGTCACCGGGCGCCCACGGGCTGGCGCGGGCGGGCGTCCGGCATCGCGGCGGCGGTCGGGTCGGCCAGCGAGAGCGGCACGGTGGCACCGTAGGCGGCGAGGCTCCGGCTCGCCGTGTCGAGCACCTGGAGGACGCGGACCCCGGCCTCGCCGGGGGTCCGGGGCCGGCGGCGCTCGGTCACGGCGGCCGCGAACTCCTCGACCATGGCGCTCAGCGCCTCCCGTTCCGGCAGGGACGGCGCGTGCATGTCGCCCAGCCGGTAGCTCACCGTCGCGGCGGTCCGGTCGACGCCGGCGGCGCTCTGGGTGGCGAGGTCGACCCCGCGGTCGTAGACCGACAGCCGCTGCTGAGGGTTGAGGTCGTCCCACACCAGGGTCCGCCGGGTGCCTGCGACCACCATCTGGCGGATCTTGGTCGGGCTCAGCCAGTTGACGTGGACGTGGGCGATCGCCCCGCCGGGCAGCGGCATGGTGAGGTAGCCGACACACGCCCGGCCGGCCCCCAGCGGGTCGGCGCCGTGGGCCGACACCGCGAGCGGGGTGAGTCCCCCCGGCAGCACGTAGTCGAGGATCGACAGGTCGTGGGGGGCGAGGTCCCAGAACACGTCGACGTCCGGCTGCACCAGACCGAGGTTGATCCGGACGGAGTCGACGAACAGGATCTCGCCGAGCGTGCCGTCCGCCACGATCTCGCCGATCCGCTGCACCGCCGGGGTGTAGCAGTAGGTGTGGTCGCACATGAGGACGCGGTCGTGCTCGCGGGCGGCGGCGACCATCCGCCGGGCCTGGGCGAGGTCGTCCGCGACCGGCTTCTCGACCAGCACGTGCTTGCCGGCCTCGAGCGCCCGGATCGCCAGCGGCGCGTGGGTGCGGGCCGGGGTGGCGACGGCCACGGCGTCGACGTCGCCGGCCAGCAGCTCCTCCACCGAGGTCACCACCTCGACGTCGGAGCGGCGGCCGACCACCGACCGCGCCCGCGCCTCGTCGAGGTCGCAGACCGCCACGAGGTCCCAGTGCGGGCTCGCGTCGAAGTTGCGGACCAGCTTGGGCCCCCAGTACCCGGCTCCCACCACGGCGACCGTCAGTGCCATGTCCTCCTCCTCCTGCCGCGCACGGCGACTGCTCGCATCGATGCCGTTGCCGCGCCCCCCGGAGGATCGACCCGGGCGGGCCGGGCGTCGAGCCGCTGCCCGCACCGTCCCCCGGTCGGCGCAGCAGGTCAGGCCGTCCGGTACACCACGTCCACCCAGTAGTTGCTCGACCGGTAGGAGTCGGACGGGAAGCCCCCGCCGTAGCGGTAGACCCCGTTGGCGCCCGAGGGGACGGTGAGCGGTCCCGCGGTCCGTGGCGACGTGAACGCGTCGTACGTCACCGAGTACCGCCCGTTGGGCGCGGTGTAGGACACCACGTACGTGGTGCCCGCGGTCACGGCGACCGGCGACGAGAAGTACGCCGTCTGCCAGCCGCTCGCCGTCTCCCCGGTGAACGTGACCTGGGCCAGGCGGGTGCCGCCCGCCGTCCAGATCGACCCGACGTGCGTCCCGGTGTTGCCGCTGCCCTTGAAGAACCGGACCCCCGTGACGAACCCCGTCGCGGACGGCGTGAACCGCAGGCCCAGCTCCACCGACGCGGTGTCGGCGGCCGCGGCCACCGCCGGGGTGGCGGTCGACGGGAACACCGAGCACGGGCACCCGTCCGGGCTGGTTCCGGTGGTGAAGCTCCAGGTGCGGGTGCCGCCGAGCGCGACCCCCGCATAGGAGACGCCGGCCACCGTGACGCCGAGGGTCGCGCCCGCCGGCAGGGGGTCGGCCGGCTGGAAGGTGGCCGCCAGGGAGCCGGCGGGGTAGACCGTGGTCCCGCGCACCGGGGTGCCGCCGGCGGTGACGGTCATCGCCACCGTGGACGGGCTGAGCGGCGCCGAGAAGGTCGCGGTCACGGCCGTCCCGGTGCCGACGCCGGTGGCACCCGCGGCCGGGGTCCGCGCGGTGACGGTCGGCGCGGCCGTCGACACGTCGAACACGACATCGACGAAGTAGTTGGACCCCTGCCACGAGGACGAGGGGAACCCGCCGCCGGCGCCGTAGCGGAAGACGCCGTTGGACGCGCCGGGCGCCAGCAGCGGGCCCCGGGTGCGGTCGGCGGTGAAGTAGCCCGTGGTCTGGGCGTACCCGCCGTTCGGCGCCAGGTAGGACACGACGTAGGTGGTGCCGGCCTGGACGGTGACCGGTGAGGACAGCACCGCCGTCTGCCAGCCGCTCGCCGTCTCGTTCGTGAAGGTGACCTGGGCCAGGCGGGTCCCGCCCGCCGACCACAGGGAGCCGACGTGGGTCCCGGTGTTCCGGGTGCCCTTGAAGAAGCGGATCCCGGTGACCCGGCCGTCCACCAGCGGCGTGAACCGGGTCCCCAGTTCGACGGCCGCGGTGTCCGAGGTCGAGGCCACGGCCGGCTGCTCGGAGCCCGTGAAGATGGTGCACGGGCAGCGGTCCCCCGCGAGCGTGGTGAACCGCCACGTCAGCGGGGTCATGAGAGTCCCGCCCAGGCTGCGGGCGCCCGAGACCGTGACCTCGTACGTGGTGGCGACGGCGAGCGGCGCCGACGGCGTGAGGCTGACCCGCCGGTCGGCCGCGGACTCCTGGAGCGAGCCGGCGACCGCGGCGCCCGTGGCGACGTCGACCACGCTCACCCGCGCCGTCCCGGGCTGGACGGGTGACGCGAAGGTCGCGTCGACGACGACGTCGGTGGCGATCCCGGTGGCGCCCGCGTCGGGGGTGCGGGCCGTCACCGCGGGCGGCGTCGTGTCGGGCGGCCGCGGCCGGAACAGCGCGTCCACCCAGTAGTTGGCGGTGGACCGGTTCCCCGGGAAGGCACCGGCGGCGTAGGTGTACATGCCGGAGTCCGCCGCCGCGCGCAGGGGCGGCCGGTCGATGCCCGACCCGCCGAAGCCGTTCGGAGTCGCCGGGTACACCCCGCCCGGGCTGCGGTACGACACCACGTACTCCGTCCCGGCCGTGACCGGGACGGGCGTGGCGAACCGGACGAGCTGCCAGCCGGTGGTGGTCTCGCCGGCGAAGGTGGCCTCGGCCAGGCGCTGGCCGCCCGCGGACCACAGCGTCCCGACGTGGCTGCCGGACACCCCGGGGACCTTGAGGAAGCGGACGCCGTCGACCGTGCCGTCCTCGGTCGGGGTGAAGCGCACCCCGAGCTCGACGGGTGACGCGTCGTTCTGCGCGGGGACCCCGCCCGGTGGCACCACGTCGGCGAACAGGCCGCACGGGCAGGTGCCGGTCAGGCTCCCGTACGAGGTGACGAAGCTCCAGGTGTCGGTCGGCGTCAGGGCGGCGCCGGAGGTGTCCCGGGCGTCGACGGCGACGGTGTAGCGGGTCCCGGGCTGCAGGCCCGCGGCCGGTCGGGCGGTGGCGACCGGCCGGCCGTCCGCCCCCGTCGTCAGGGTCACCGGGAGCGAGGTGGCGGTCCCGCCCTCGGGGGTGAGGCGGACCTGGACGCTCGACGCCGTGACTGCGCGGCTGAAGCCGACCACGACCGCGGAGTCCACCGGGACGCTCGAGGTGTCGGGGACCGGCGCCCGCGACGTCACCAGCAGCGGGATCGACGCGGAGTCGGTGAAGACGACGTCGACGTAGTAGTTCGTCGCCTGGAAGGTCTGGGTCGGGAAGGTGTTCGGCGCGCCGTAGACGCTCGCCGGCTCGGACGCCGTGGGCGTCGGGACCGCCAGCGGGGTCCTCGCCAGCCCCTGGTACAGCGTGGCGGGGTCGCCGTGGTACCCGCCGTTCGGCGCCTGGTACGAGGCCACGTACCGGGTGCCCGCCGACACCGCGACGGGGGAGGCGAACCGCATCTCCTGCCAGCCGCTGGCGGTCTCGGCGGTGAAGGTGCCGCGGGCGAGGACCTGGCCGGTGGTGCTCCACAGGGTGCCGACGTGCGTGCCGGTGTTCCCGGTGCCCTTGTAGAACCGGATCCCCTGGACGAGCCCGTCGGTGGTGGGCGTGAACCGGACGCCGAGCTCCAGGGCGGACCGGTCGTCGGCCGGCGGACGCGCGGGCTGGGCGTCGCCGAGCAGCGAGCACGGGCAGCGGACGGTGATCGCCCGGGTGGTCGGCGCCGACAGGTTGCCGCTGTCGTCGACGGCCCGGACCTTGATCCCGTCGGCGCCGAGGCCTCCGAGGACGCCCTGGTAGGACCAGTTCTGGCGCCCGGTGGCGGGGTGCCACGTGCGTCCGGCGTCCAGCGACACCTCGACCCCGGCGACGGCGCCGGCGCTGTCGGCGGCGGTCCCCGTCACGGTGACGCGGGTGCCGTTCTGCAGCGTGGCGGGCGCCGCAGGGGCGGTCACGGTGACGGTCGGCGGCTGGGTGTCCGTCGTCGCGGTCGCCGGCACCAGTCCGGTCATCAGGGTGGCGGGCTGGGCGCCCATGTCGGCGAACAGGTTGACGGTGGCCTGCTGGATGCGGACGTCGGCGTCGGTGGCTCGGCCCGCCGACGCCCATCCGGGGCCGTCGTGGTAGTTGTCGAGGCCCCACGACCACTGGATGGTCCCGGCGGAGAAGACGAGCGCCCCGCTGGGGGCCCGGTACATCGTCGCGCTGTGGGTGGTGCGGCCCGGCGCCACCACCGTGCCGAAGTCCTGCAGCAGCTCGGGGGTGTCGGCGACGGTCGTCGACACCCGGAACAGCCCGGCCGGGCGGAACCCGTTGTCGAGGTCCTCGTTGGACTCGTACCCGATGATCGCGGAGCCGATGGAGGCGACGCCCCCCGGGGACTGCGTCGCCACGGAGGTGTTCCGCCAGAACCGCATCCGGCCGTCCTCGGCGGCCACCTGCAGCGGGAACGAGATGGAGTTCGACATGTACGCCGTGCCGGTCAGCGCGTTCTCCGGCCGGCCGGCCCCCTGGTCGGGGGTCGCGAAGCGCGGGTCCCGCCAGGTGCCCGTCCACTCCGACGACGGGTCGGTCTTGGCGTTGTCCCAGGTCTCCTTGTAGCAGACGAGGGTCCGCAGCGCGGTGGCCGAGCCGTCGATGCTCGGCTCGTAGCGGGTCCGCCAGTACACCTCGTTGCCCGAGAAGAAGGCGAGGTGGACCCCGGCGTCCCGGGCCGCCTCGACGTTGGCCCGCTGCTGGCCCGACCAGTACTCGTCGTGGCCGACCGACAGGAAGGTCTTGTGCCGCCGCAGCAGGGACCCGTCGCGGTGGGTGTCGACGCCGCTGAGGTAGCTGACGTCGTACCCGTTGCGCTCGAGGAAACGGATCATGGGGTACTCGTTGGCGAACAGCCAGTCGCGCCCGTCCGGGACGTCGGCGCGCGTCGTGAACGGGCGGTTGTAGCTCAGCTTGAGCGCGCGGCCCTCGCCGCCGGGGTAGAAGTTCGACCCGCCGTAGCGGTTGTAGGCCTGCCAGGTGGTGTCCGACGTCTGGAAGACCAGGTCGGAGGTGGAGGCGTCGTCGCGGACGACGAACACGACGTGGCTGTCGCCGCCGGTGTCGGTGCGGACCAGCCGGGCGAGGTAGACGCCCGACAGCGCGTCGGAGGGCACCTGCCACGAGGCCGACACGCCCCAGTTGCCGCAGTCGACGAGGCGGGTGGCGGCCTCGGTGAGGCAGGCCGGCTGGTTCTGCGGCAGGGGGACGGACGGGTTCACCGTGCCGACCAGCCGGGCGCCGGAGCCGCCGTACCACCCGAGGCGGTAGATCTCGGCGCGGTAGGCCGTCGCGTCGGTCTTGATCTTGAAGTCGACCCGCTGGCCCAGGTTCACGCTCATGCTCGTGGCGAACCCCTGGATCGAGGCGTCCCCGATCCCGTTGATGTCCCAGGTCGACGCCGGGGTGCCGGGCCGGGCGTTCTCGCACACGACGGCCGACTGGCCGGCCGGGCACGCCTGGCCGAACACGGTGACCGCCGAGGCCGGGGCCGCGACCGACACGACGGTGCCGGCCGCGAGCGCGGCGACCAGCAGGAGGGCGGCGCGGCGCAGGGCCGCGAACCGCCGGAGCACCACGGCCGAGGGGCGTCCAGGTCCCATGTCAGTCCTCGCTCTCCGGAAGGACGGACCCGTCGCCGTCGCGCCGATGCTCCCGCCCGCACGCCGGGCAGGCCGATGAGTCCCCCAACCGCTCCCCGCACCGGCACACCCATCCCCTGACGCGGGCCGGGTTGCCGGCGACGAAGGCGTGCGCCGGGACGTCGCGGGTGACCACGGCCCCGGCCGCGACGAACGCGTGCTCGCCGATCTCGACCCCGCACACCACGACGGTCCCGGCGCCGAGCGTGGCGCCGCGGCGGACGGTCGTCGGCACGAGGGCGTCCCCGGACCGCGTGACGTGGGCGCGGGGCCGCAGGTCGTTAGTGAACACGACGCCGGGGCCCAGGAAGACGTCGTCCCCGACGGCGACCCGGTCCCAGATCAGGACCCCGTTCTTGACCGTCACCCGGTCGCCGAGCCGGGCGCCCCCCTCGACGAAGGCGCCGTCGCAGACATTGCAGTCCCGGCCGACGACGGCGCCCTTGAGGACGTGGGCGAACGCCCAGACCCGGGTCCCCTCGCCCACCTCGTCGCTCTCGCACAGACCCGCCGGGTGGACGAACACCCCGGGCGGGGGGACCGCGCCGGGCAGGCCGCCGGGCGCCATCAGTACGCCCCCCGGCCGCGCAGCACCGCGTCCACCGTGCGGACGAGGATCGACAGATCGAAGCCGAGCGACCAGTTCTCGACGTAGCGGACGTCGAGGCGACGGGTCTCCTCCCACGACAGGTCGGACCTGCCGTGGATCTGCCACAACCCGGTGATGCCGGGCCGGACCAGCAGGCGGCGGCGCGTGACGTCGTCGTAGGCGGCGACCTCGCGCGGCAGCGCGGGACGCGGGCCGACCAGCGACATGTCGCCGAGCACGACGTTGACCAGCTGCGGCAGCTCGTCCAGTGAGGTCCGCCGCAGCCAGCGGCCGACCCACGTGATCCGCGGGTCCCGCCTCATCTTGAACAGCGGCCCGGCGCCCTCGTTGTGCACGTCCACGGCGGCCTGGCGGGCGTCGGCGTCGACGTGCATGCTGCGGAACTTGAGCACGGTGAACAGCCGGCCGTCCCGGCCCACCCGGCGCTGCCGGTAGAGGGCGGGCCCGGTGCTGGTGAGGCGGATCGCGACGGCGATGCCCGCGAGGACGGGCAGCAGCGTCAGGACCGCGGCGCCGGCCACCACCCGGTCGGCGACGTCCTTCAGTACCCGGCGGGGCCCCGAGAGCTCCGGCGCCGACAGCCGCATCACCGGGAGCCCGCACACCGAGTCCACCGACACCCGCGGGCCGATCGCCTCGACCATGGGCGGCGCCAGGGCGAGATCGCGACCCGCCGCGTGCAGCGCGCGCTGCAGCTCCGTCACCGAGGCCAGCGACGCCGCCGCCCCGGGGGTCAGCAGGACCAGCGACGCGCCCCCCCGGTCCGCGGCCCGCACCACCGACTCGACGACCTGCTCCGGCGACCCCGGCCCGGAGACGTCGCAGGCGGCCGTCACCCGCCAGCCGTGGTATCGGTTGCGCTCGACCCGGTCGGTGAGGGCGGTCGCCTCGTCGGGACCGCCGACGACGAGCACCGGGATCCGGACCTCCCCGGCCCGGTTCGCGCGCTGCACCCGCATCCGGACCACCCACCGCCCGGCCACGGTGAGCCCGATCCCCGTCGCGAGGGCGGCCAGCACGACCGGCGCCTCCCGGCGGTCCAGGACCAGCCAGCCCAGCGTCGTCACGACGAGGGCCGCGCCCGCGCCCGCGATGGCCACCCGCTGCACCTCGGCCGATCCCGCGAACAGGTAGCGCGGCTCATAGGCCCGGGCCAGGCGGAGCCCGAACAGCCAGCCGGGGACCGCGACCACCACGGCCAGCAGGCCCAGCAGGACGTCGACGCCGAGGGAGTGCCCGCGCAGGCCGCCGGCGACGAGCCCGGCACCGGCGGCCGCGAGCGCGAACGCCGCCGCGTCGCTCGCCCGCAGGGCCGCGAGGACCCGGGACACCGACGCCGCGGCGACCCCGGCGGTGGCGGCGCCGGCCGGCTCGACCCGGGGGACCGTCATCGGCACCGCGGTCGCGAGGAACGGGTCCCGGATGTCCACGGCCGTGAGGTCCGCGGCACCGAGGGCCGCGCGCCCGAGGGCGAGGCGGGGCTCGGTCATCGGCATCCCCTCTCTCGGTGCTCCCTGCATCCGGAGGACCGGCGAGGGTGGTACTGGGCGGTCCCGGTCGGACGGCCGGCACCTGGGACGAGACGGTAGGCACCGTCCGGAGCGGACATCCGTCGTTTCCGTGACACGTCACACGGGACGGTCACGCGCCCGGGTGAGGCCGTGAAGGATCGCGACGCAGGGTGACGAATCGCCGGACCCGAGCAGGTGACGGCTCCTACGATCCCCCGGTGCCGTACGTCCTGCGCCGGACCGCCGCGGACCTCACGACGGTCGAGATCGACGGCGAGATCAGCACGTACCACCCCGGGACGGACCGCGTGGTCCTGCTCAACGTCACGGCCAGCGACGTGTTCGCCCTGTGCGACGGCACCCTGGACGAGGACGGCATCACCGAGCTGCTGGCGGGCGCCTACCGGGCGGACCTCGCCGAGGTGGCCGCCGGGGTCCGCTCCGCGGTGACCCTGCTGACCGCCGAGGACCTCGTCCAGCGGGTGCCGGCCGAGCAGGCCGGCGGCGACGCGGCCGAGGTGCCGGGTCCCCCGGCATGACCGCCCTGCGCTTCTTCGGGACGCTGACGGTGTCCCTGACCGGGGAGCCCGGGGCGGTGCGGGCGCTGGCGGAGCTGTGGGCGCCGTTCGTGACGGCCGACGGAGCCGGCCCGGCCGCGGACCTGCCACGGGTGCGGGCGGACGACCAGGCGACGGCGTCGGCGGAGCTGAACCGGACGGTCGTGGCGAGGTGCCCGCACCCGGCCGTGCACAGCGGGGTGGTGGCTCTGGGCGGGGGCGCGGTCGCGCTGCCGGCGACGTCAGGGGCGGGCAAGTCGACACTGGTCACCGCCCTCTGCCGGGCCGGGGCCGGGTACCTGTCGGACGAGGCGCTGGTGCTGGCCCCGGATGGGACCGCCCTGCCGTACCCCAAGCCGGTGGCCCTGTCCGCGGAGAGCCTCGCGGCGCTCGGGTCGGCGCCTCCCGCCGGTGGCGCGGCGGGCGGCGAGCACCTGCTGCCCGCAGCGGCGGTGGGTCGAGTGGTCGGCGACCCACGGCCGGTCCGGCACGTGGTCCTCGCCCGACGCGACCCCGGGGCGGGCGAGGTGACCCTGGACGCGGTGTCCCGGCGCGACGGTCTGGCCGCGCTGCTGACGCTCGGCTTCAACCATCACCGCGATCCCGCGCGGTTCCTGAGGTCGGCCGCCGCCGCCGTCACCGGCGCCACGGTGTGGCGGCTGCGGTACGCCGACGTGCGCCGAGCGGCAGCGATCATGACCGACGTCCTCTCGTGACTGTGCGGCCGACGAACGCCCCGGCCGGGACGCGGGCCGACGCTATCCACGCCCTGGTCGGGTCCGCCCGAAATCGCCGGAAGATTTACAGTCCGGGCGAAACCTCCGAAGCTTCACGCTTGTAACCAAAGTCCCGACCGACGGGACACAGGTCCTCGCCGCATGGGCGAGTTGCCCGATTCGTCCCCTCCGACGACGAGGCCGGGCCGGGACCCCCGAAGGGACCCGGCCCGGCGTCTCCGTCTCACTGGACGGACTGGCGGCTCAGCCCTGGTGAGTCGCACCCCGCCCGTGGCGCTTGACGAGGATCAGTGCGGCCGCGCCGCCCACCACGAGAAGACCGGCCACACCGGCGAGGACACCGGTGCCGGACGCGCCCGTGAGGGCGAGCTCCGGGCCCTGGCTGGTGCTCGGGGGGGTGGTGGTGACGGCCACCTCGGTCGTGCTGGGCGTCGTGGCCGTCGTGGCCGGCTCGGTCTCCGTCGGCTCCGTCGGCTCCGGCTCCGTGGGCTCGGTCGGCTCCGTGGGCTCGGTCGGCTCCGTCGTGCCGGGCTCGGTCGACGTCGGGGGCTCTGTGGTGGTGCTGGGGGTCGGCTCGTGGCACTCGGCCGCGTCCTCGTCGACGTTCACCAGCCCGCCCGCCAGGAAGCGGGTGCCGTGTCCTGCGGGGTACGTGACGCGAGTGATCCGCTCACCGGGCGTGTAGAGGTCGATCTGGAAGTCCTCGCAGTCCGGGAGCGGGCCGGCCGTCACGGCGAGCGCCCCGGCAGCACCGGGTTCGGTGCCGGCGACCACCGTGACGTCCTGGTGGCCGATGAGGTCCTGGGGGGCGGCACTGGCGTTCCACCCGTTCCCGTCCCAGGTCTCGGGCACCGAGTACCAGCTGAGGTTGAGGACGACGTCCTCGCAGAGGGGGGCCTCGCCCCGGAGCGTCACGGTGAAGTCGCCCGGCGACTCCGCGCCTCCCCACGTGGCGCTGAACGTCGCCTCGGCGGCGGGGATGCAGTCGCCGGACGGCGACCCCTCGGTGGGGGACGGCGGGGTGGCGGCGGCGGGGGCGACGGCGCCGGCGAAGCCGGCGGCGAGCGCGGCCGCGCTCAACAGGACGGTGGTGAATGCCTTGCGCACAGTGACGGACCTCTCGGCTGCTCCGGTGTCGGGACCACCGGGTCGGGCCGCAGCGGTGGCCACCCGTGGTCGGGAATCGGCCGAAGATTAGCGGTCGGAAGGGGCGAAACGCCCGAACGGCGCCCGGTAGTTACGAATCAGTGATATGTCACTCATCCGTTCAGATCGGACACGTCAGGTGACACCTGGACTCTCGCGCGTGTCGTCCGGGTCGGGGCCCGCGCGTCAGGCGCGCGAGTGATACCGCTGCTGCGCCGCGGCGACGCCCTCCCGGATCACGGTCAGCACGGCGTCGGCGCCGTCCTGCACGAGGAACTCGACGTCCGTGCGCGCCGCCGCCGGAAAGGGCCGCAGCACGTAGTCGGCCGGATCCGTCCGCCCCGGGGGACGACCGATCCCCGCCCGCACCCGGACGTAGTCGGGAGTGCCGAGCGAGGCGGTGACCGAGCGCAGCCCGTTGTGGCCCCCGTCGCCCCCGCCGCGCTTGACCTTGACCGCGCCGAGGTCGATGTCGAGCTCGTCGTGGACGACGACCAGCCGGTCGGGCTCGACACCGAAGTACCGCGCGACGCCGGTGACCGGCCCGCCCGAGACGTTCATGTACGTCGTGGGTTTCATGAGCACGACCCGGGGCCCGGGGACGCCGCCCTCGGGCGGCAGCCGGGTCTCGAGCACCACGGCCTGACCGCGGTGGGCCTTGAACGCGGCGCCGCCGGTGAGCTCGCGCGCCAGGTGGTCCACCACCATGGCCCCGGCGTTGTGCCGGGTGCCCGCGTACCGGTCCCCGGGGTTCCCAAGCCCGGCCACCAGCCACGCCTGCGACTGCGTCACCGCCGGGTCCTCTCCCCCGTGGTCCCGCCGGGCAGCCCCGGCGCCGTCGGCCCGGTCACTCGACGGCGTCGCCCGCCTCGGCCTCGCCCTCCTCGCCGACCGCGGCGCGCGACAGCACGGCGTGGACGACGACCGAGTCCGGGTCCACGACCAGGGCCACGCCGGCGGGCAGGGGGAGGTCGCGGGCCAGGACCTGGGTGCCCGGTGCGAAGCCGGTGACGTCGACCTCGACGCTGTCCGGCAGCTGGGTCGCGGGCGCCTCGACGGTGATCGTGGGCTGCTCGACGGTGACCACGGCGTCGGCCGTGCCCGCCCCGGTCGTCGTCACCGGGATCTCGACGCGGACCCTCTCGTCCCGGGTGACGACGATGAGGTCGAGGTGCTCGATCACTCCCCGTACGGCGTCCCGCTGGACGTGCTTGGCGAGAGTGACGTGGGTGGCGCCGTCGAGGGCGACCTCGATGACGGCGTTGCGGTGCTTGAGCGCCATCATCGTGTCGTGGCCCGGCAGGGTGACGTGGAGGGGGTCCATCCCGTGGCCGTAGATCACGGCGGGAACGCGGGACGCGCGGCGGACCCGGCGGGCGGCACCCTTGCCGAACTCGGTGCGGGGCTCGGCGGCGAGGCGGGTCTCGGTGGTGGTCACGGCTGGCTCCTCGGGGTGCGGTTCTCGGGGCCGCGGCGGGCGCGGCGCCCCGAGGGCACCCCGTCGATCACGGCCCGGCACCGCCTGAGCGGGCCCCGGACCCTCGCCGTGGCGTGGCGGCGAGGGTACCGCTCCCCGCCGGTCGTGACGAACTCAGATGATCGAACTCATGCGACGGCAGGTCCGAGGCGTGTCGAACCCGTCGTCGCATGAGTTGGATCATCCAGGACGTGTCGAACCTGCCGTCACATGAGTTGGATCATGCAGGGCTGCGGCGGCCGGGTCAGGCGTGGCCGTCGAACAGGCTGGTGACGGAGCCGTCCTCGAACACCTCGCGGATCGCCCGGGAGAGCAGCTCGGCGATCGGCAGCACGGTGAGGGCCGGGAACCGCTTCTCCTCCTCGATCGGCAGGGTGTCCGTCACGACCACCTCGTCGATCGGGCCGTTCTTCAGCCGGTCCACCGCCGGCCCGGACAGCACCGGGTGGGTCGCCGCCACCAGGATCCGGGCCGCGCCGTGTGCCTTCAGCGCCTCCGCCGCGGCCGCGATGGTGCCGGCGGTGTCGATGATGTCGTCGACGAGGACGCAGGTCCGGCCCGTGACGTCCCCGACCAGCTCGTGGACCTGGACCTTGTTGGGCACGCGCGGGTCCCGGCGCTTGTGGATGATCGCCAACGGGGCCCCCAGGCGGTCGGCCCAGAGGTCGGCGACGCGCACCCGCCCCATGTCCGGGCTGACGACGGTCAGCTCGGCCCGGTCCCCGACCTGCTTGGCGATGTGGTCGGCCAGCAGCGGCATCGCCCACAGGTGGTCGACCGGTCCGTCGAAGAACCCCTGGATCTGGGCCGCGTGGAGGTCGACGCTCATCAGCCGGTGGGCGCCGGCGGTCTTGAACAGGTCGGCGACCAGCCGGGCGGAGATCGGCTCCCGGCCGCGGTGCTTCTTGTCCTGCCGGGAGTAGCCGTAGAAGGGGGCGACGACCGTGATCCGCTTGGCGGACGCCCGCTTGAGCGCGTCGACCATGAGCAGGTGCTCCATGAGCCAGTCGTTGATCGGCTTGCAGTGGCTCTGCAGGACGAAGACGTCGGCGCCGCGCACGCTCTCGCCGTAGCGGACGTAGATCTCGCCGTTGGCGAAGTCGTAGGACCGTGTCGGCAGCACCTCCACCCCCAGGTGCCGCCCCACCTCGTGCGCCAACTGCTCGTGCGCCCGTCCGCTGACCAGGACCAGCCTCCGCTCGGCCCCCGCCGTGATCCCCGTGCTCATGCGCCCTCGCCCTCGATGCTGTCGTCCCGATGCCGTGTCGTCCCTGATGCCGCCGGCCGGTCGGTGGAGCCGTGAGGTGCCCGGTCCGCACCATTCTGCCCCTGCGGGCCCGGTTCGGGCGGGTCGGCGGCCGCCGACCTCGCCGCCTCGTCCGCCGGGGTGCCCGGCCGGCGCCGCGCCACCCAGCCCTCGCTCACGTGCAACCGCCCGCGGGCGACCGCCAGCGCCCCCGCCGGGACGTCGGCGTCGACGACCGAGCCGGCCGCGGTGTACGCCCCCGCCCCGATCGCGACCGGGGCGACCAGCACCGTGTTGCTGCCCACCCGGGCCTCCTCGCCCACGGCGGTCGCGTGCTTGGCCACGCCGTCGTAGTTCGCCACGATCGTGCCGGCCCCGATGTTGGCGCCGCGGCCCACGGTGATGTCTCCCACGTACGACAGGTGGGGCACCTTGGCCCCGTCGCCCAGCACCGCGTTCTTCGTCTCGACGTAGGCGCCGACCTTGGCGCCGGCCCCGAGGACGGTGCCCGGGCGGAGGTACGCGAAGGGCCCCACCGTGGCCCCCGGGCCGACGTCGGCGCCGAGCACGTGGCTGCGGAGCACCCGCGCCCCGGCCCGGACCCGGGCATCGGCGAGGGTCGTGGCCGGGCCGACCACGGCGCCGGACTCCACGACGGTGGCGCCCTCGAGGTGGCTGCCCGGGCGGATCACGGCGTCGGGCGCCACCGCCACGCCGGCGTCCACCCACGTCGTCGCCGGGTCCTCGACGTCCACCCCGGCGGTCATGAGGTCGGCCAGCAGCCGGTCGTTGAGGCGGCGGCGGGCGGCGGCGAGCTGGGCGCGGTCGTTGACGCCCTCCAGCTCGCGGGGGTCGTCGGCCACGACGGCGGCCACCCGCCGGCCGTCCGCCCGGGCCAGCGCCACGACGTCTGTCAGGTAGAGCTCGCCCTGGGCGTTCGACGGCCGCAGGCGGGCCACGGCGTCGCGCACGAAGGCGAGGTCGAGGGCGTACACGCCGGAGTTGACCTCGCGCAGCCGCCGGGTGGCCTGGTCGGCGTCGCGGTGCTCGACGATGCCGGTGACCTCACCGGCCGGGTCGCGCACCACCCGCCCGTACCCGGCCGGGTCGTCGACGACCGCCGTCAGCACGGTGACGGCCGCCCCGGGGTCGGCGGCCAGCAGGGCGGCCAGGGTCGCGGGGCGCAGCAGCGGGACGTCCCCGTAGGTGACGACCACCCGTCCCCCGGGCGGCGCGCCGCCCGCCCCGCCACCCGTCCCGCCCGCGGCGTCGAGCGCCGCCAGGGCGCAGGCGAACGCCCGCCCGGTGCCCGGCACCTCGTCCTGGTCGGCGACGACCGTCCCGGGCGCGACCTCGCGCACGTGGGCGGCCACCCGGTCGCGGTCGTGGCGCACGACGACGCAGACCCGGGCGGCACCGATCGCCGACGCCGCGACCAGGGCGTGGTGGAGCATGCTGCGGCCCGCCAGCCGGTGCAGGACCTTGGGCGTCACGGACCGCATGCGGGTGCCCTGGCCGGCCGCGAGCACGACAGCGGCGGCGCAGGAGGCGTCGGGCACGGTCGGCAGTCCTCCGGGGACGGGGCGGCTGGGACGCCCGGGCGGGTGGCAGCCCGGTGGTGTGCGCGCCACTGTATCGGCGCCCGGCGCCCGCCGGGCCCGGCCGCGGGTCGTCCCCGGTGGCTCCGCCCCCCCGATTCGAACAGGGACCTCAAGGCTCCAAAGGCCTGCGTGCTGCCGTTACACCAGGGCGGACCGCGAGGTCGCGCGACGACGGGCCCCGCGACCGGGGGCCCAGTGTCCCCGACGCCGCCCGGGATGCGGGCACGATGGGGCCGTGACGGCGTCGGAGGGAGCGGCGGGGAACGCGCCCGCGGCCGGCGGCGGCGCCCGGGGACGGCGGATGACCGCGGGCGAGCGCCGCCGCCAGCTCATCGAGGTGGGCCGACGGGTGTTCGCCGAGCGGGGCTTCGACGGCACCACGGTCGAGGACCTGGCCGCCAAGGCCAAGGTCTCGAAGCCGGTGGTGTACGAGCACTTCGGCGGCAAGGAGGGGCTGTACGCCGTCGTGGTCGACCGCGAGGTCCATGTCCTGCTCGCCGCCATCACCGACGCCCTCGCGGGCCCGGCGCCGGCCCGGATCCTCGTCGAGCGGGCGGCGTGGGCGCTGCTGGACTACGTCGAGTCCTCCGCCGACGGCTTCCGGATCCTGGTCCGCGATTCCCCGGTCACGGCCACCACGGGCACCTTCTCGAGCGTCCTGGGGGACGTCGCGGGCCAGGTCGAGCACCTGCTGGCCGACGCCTTCGCGGAGCACGGGCTGCCGCGCAAGGCCGCGCCGATGTACGCCCAGATGCTCGTCGGGATGGTGGCGATGACCGGCCAGTGGTGGCTGGACACCCGGCGCCCCCGCAAGGCCGAGGTGGCGGCCCACATCGTCAACCTGGCGTGGAACGGCCTGTCGGGGCTGGAGCAGGAGCCGAGGCTGCACGGGCGGGCCCGGCGCTGACCACCCGCGACACCGGCGCCGACCACCGCGGCGACCACTGCGCCGACCACCGTGCCGACCACCGCGCCGACCACTGCGCCGACCACTGCGCCGTGAACTCAACGACCAGAACGTGGACCGGGGAACCGACCCCTCACCACTGTGTGACGCGGATCTCAACGGCGCGTCGCGCCGTGGAACGGAGGCACGATGGAGCGCACTCCCCGCCGGCTCACCGCCCTGGTGCCGGCCACCGCCGCCCTGCTGATGGTCGCCGCGTGCGCCGAGGACACCGGCGACGCCGGGGCCGAGGCCGCGGCCGACTACCCGACCGAGGACATCACGATCGTCGTGCCGTTCGCGGCGGGCGGCCCCACCGACACCGTGACCCGGCTCATCGCCGAGCCGATGGCCGAGGAGCTCGGGGCATCGATCATCGTCCGCAACGTCGAGGGGGCCGGCGGCACCGTCGCCGCCGGCGAGGTGGCCCAGGCCGACCCGGACGGCTACGAGGTCCTCATCCACCACATCGGGATGTCGACGGCCCCGGCCCTGTACCCCGACCTCGGCTACGACCCGCTGACGGACTTCCGGACCGTCGGCCTGGTCACCGACGTGCCGATGACCGTCGTGGCGCGGGGGGACCTCGAGCCGGACACCCTGGACGAGCTCTCGGACTACCTGACGGCCAACGCCGACGAGGTGACGCTGGCCAACGCCGGGCCGGGCGCGGCCTCGCAGCTGTGCGGGCTGCTCCTGGAGAGCGCGCTCGGCATCGACCTCACCGAGGTGCCCTACGACGGCACCGGCCCGGCCCTCACGGACCTCGTCGGCGGCCAGGTGGACGTCATGTGCGACCAGTCCACCAACACCGTGGGCCAGATCCAGGCCGGCGACATCAAGGGCTACGCCGTGACCACGCCCGAGCGGGTGGACGCGCTGCCGGACCTGCCGACCACGGCGGAGGCCGGACTGGAAGGCGTCGAGGTCACGGTGTGGCACGGGCTGTACGTCCCCGCCGACACGCCCGACGACGTCGTGGAGCGCCTCACCGGGGCCCTCGCCGCCGCCCTGGAGGACGAGACCGTCGTCGAGCAGATGGCGGAGCTGGGCACCGCGCCGGTCGCGGCCGACCAGGTCACCCCGGAGGCGCACACGGCCCGCCTGGAGGAGCAGATCGACCTCTGGGCGCCGATCATCGACGACGCCGGCGTCTCGGTCGGCTGACCCGTGACCGGGACCGATCCGGCGGCGGTGCCGCCCCCGGGGCCGGCGGCGGAGCAGGCCCGGCGTCGCGAGACCGGGGCGGATCTCGCCGCCGGCGGCGTGTTCGTGGTGCTGGGCGTCGGCTTCGCCGCGGGCGCCCAGCGCTACGACCTGGGGTCCGCCCTGCAGATGGGACCCGGCTACATCCCGACCGTGCTCGGCGGCACGCTGGCGGTCCTCGGGCTGCTGGTCCTCGGCCAGGGGGTGCTCGCGGCCCGCAGGGGCGGGGCGTCGTCCCCGGGGGGCGCGCGGCCCCCCGGGGACGGCGCGACGGCCGCCCCGGACGACGCGGCGCACGCCGGGGAGCCGCTGCCGGGGGACGAGCACGGTCCCGTCCCGTGGTGGCGGCTGGCCCTGTTGGCGGGCGTGGTCGCGCTGTTCGGGCTGGTCGTCGACGGGCTGGGGCTGGTGGGGACGCTCGTCGTCTGCGGGGTCCTCGCGGCACTGGCCGGGCGCCGCCCGTCGCTGCTGCGGGCCCTGGTGATCGGGACCACGGTCACGGTGCTGTGCCTCGTGGTCTTCGTCGGGGCGCTGCAGCTGCGCCTGCCGCTCGTGGGCCCCTGGCTGGGGGGCTGAGCGATGGACCTCGGCCAGCTCGCGCTCGGTCTGGAGACCGCGCTGCAGTGGGAGAACGTCCTCGTCTGCCTGCTCGGGGTCACCCTGGGCACCGCCGTCGGCGTGCTCCCCGGGATCGGGCCCACCGCCACCGTGGCGCTCCTGCTGCCCGTCACCTTCAGCTTCGACCCGGTCGCCTCGCTCATCATGCTGGCCGGCGTCTACTACGGGGCCCAGTACGGCGGGTCGACGACGGCGATCCTGCTCAACCTGCCCGGCGAGTCGTCCGCGGCGGTGACCGCGCTGGACGGCCACCAGATGGCACGGCAGGGCAGGGCCGGGTTCGCGCTGGCGACGGCCGCGCTCGGGTCCTTCGTGGCCGGCACCCTGGCGACCGCCGTGCTCGCCCTGTTCGCGCCGCCGCTGGCGGACCTCGCGCTGCGGTTCGGGCCGGCCGAGTACGTCGGGCTCGTGGTCCTCGGCCTCATCGCCTCGGTCGCGCTCGCCCGGGGGTCCGTCGTCAAGGCGCTGGCCATGATCGTGCTCGGGCTGCTGCTGGGCACCATCGGGCAGGACCTGGCCACCGGGACGCCGCGCTTCACCTTCGGGGTGCGGGAGCTCTACGGCGGCCTGGACTTCGTGTCCCTCGCCGTCGGCCTGTTCGGGCTCGCCGAGATCATCCGGAATCTCGAGCGCCGGGACGGCGCGGGCAGCCTCGTCACCCGGAAGGTGTCGAACCTCTGGCCGAGCTGGGCCGAGCTGCGTCGGATCACGCCCCCGGTGCTGCGCGGCACCGCCCTCGGCTCGGCCCTCGGGGTGCTCCCGGGCGGCGGGCACGTCCTGGCCTCGTTCACGTCGTACTCGCTGGAGAAGCGCATCTCCCGGCACCCCGAGCGGTTCGGGCGCGGGGCGGTCGAGGGCGTCGCGGGACCCGAGTCCGCCAACAACGCCGCGGCCCAGACCTCGTTCATCCCCCTGCTCACCCTCGGGCTGCCGGCCCACCCGGTGATGGCGCTCCTGGTCGGCGCGTTCATCATCCAGGGGATCGTCCCGGGCCCCAACGTCATCGACGACCAGCCGGAGCTGGTCTGGGGCCTCATCGCCTCGATGTGGGTGGGCAACCTCCTGCTGGTGCTGCTCAACCTGCCGCTCATCGGGATCTGGGTCCGGATGATCACGGTGCCGTACGACGTGCTCTTCCCCGCCGTCATCGTGGTCGCCTGCCTCGGCACCTACTCGATCGGCCTCAACCCCTGGGACGTGTTCGTCGTCGCGCTGGTCGGCCTGCTGGGGTACGCGCTGTTCCGGTGGGGGTGCGAGCCGGCGCCCCTGCTGCTGGGCTTCGTCCTCGGGCCGCTGCTGGAGGAGAACCTCCGCCGCGCCATGATCATCTCCCGGGGCGACCCGTCGGTCTTCGTGACACGGCCGATCTCGGCGGTCCTGCTGGCGCTGGCGGTCGCGATCCTCGCCGTGTCGGTGCTCCCGATGATCCGGCGCCGGCGCCAGGAGGTCTTCAGCGAGGAGGACTGACCCGGCCCGCCGGGGCGGCGAGCGCCCGCCCCGCCCGCCAGGCGTACTGCACCTCCGGGCGGCCCGTCCCCCCGGCCCGCAGGGACCGGACGGCCAGGCCGGTGTCGGCCAGGTGCTCCAGGTACCGGCGCGCAGTGACGCGCGACGTCTCCAGCAGCTCGGCCACCTCGGTCGCCGACACCGGCCCCGCCGCCTCCCGCAGCCCCGCCGTGCACGCCTCGAGGCGCTCCCGGCTCAATCCCTTCGGGGGCGCGGAGGCCGCGGCCGAGGTGCGCAGCGTGTCGAGAAGGCCGTCGATCTCGGTCTGGACGACCTGGTCGGGAGCCGCGCCGAGGCGCCTGCGGTAATCGGCGTACTGCTCGAGGCGGGCCCGGAACATCGCGAACGTGAACGGCTTGAGCAGGTAGAGGACGACCCCGTGGGCGGCCGCCCGCCGCACCACGGCCAGGTCCCGGGCGGCCGTCACGGCGATGACGTCGCACAGGTGGCCCGCCGCGCGCAGCCCCTGGAGCAGGGACAGGCCGTGGCCGTCGGCCAGGTGCATGTCGAGCAGCACGAGGTCGACCGGGCCGTGCCGGGCGAAGTGCCGGACGGCCTCCGGCTCCGACGCGACCGTGCCGGCAACCTCGAAGCCGGGGACCCGACGGACGTACTCGGCGTGGGCCCGGGCGACCCGGGGCTCGTCCTCGACCACCAGGACCGAGACCGTCACGGCACCGGCTCCCGGTCCGGTGCCCGCCCAGGGGCGGACTCGGCGGCGGGCTCGGAGGCGTGCCCGGGGGACCCGTCGGGCGCCCGGCCCAGGGTGACGGCCAGCTCGGCGCCCCCGAGCCCGGAACGGCCGATGGTGACGGCGCCGTGACGGCGCCGCGCGATCCGGGCGACGAGGGCGAGTCCGACGCCGCGCCCGGCCCCGTCCGGTCCGGCCTTCGTCGTCCACCCGCGCTCGAGGACGCGGGCGGCCTGGTCCGGGGTCATGCCCGGGCCGCTGTCGGACACGACGACGCCGAGCCGGTCCGGCGAGCCGTCGAGGTGGACGACGACGCGCCGGTCGTCGCGCCCGGCCACCGCGTCGAGGGCGTTGTCGACGAGGTTGCCGACCACGGTGACGAGCTCCCGGGTGGTGACCGTGCCGGGCTCCGGTGACAGCGGGGGGAGCCGCCCGGTGACGGTCAGCCGGACGCCGCGCTCGGCGGCCTCGGCCGACTTGCCGACCAGCAGGGCGGCGACCACGGGCTCCCCGGTGGCCTCGACCAGCCGGTCGGTGAGCAGCTGGGCGATCTGCAGCTCCTCGGTGGCGAACGCGACCGCCTCGTCCTGGCGACCCATCTCCACCAGTGAGACCACGGTGTGCAGCCGGTTCGCGGCCTCGTGGGTCTGCGCCCGCAGCGACTCGGTGAGCCCGCGGACGACGTCGAGCTCCCCGGTGAGGGCCTGCAGCTCGGTGTGGTCCCGCAGGGTGAGCACCGCCCCCACCTCGCGGCCCTCCCAGTAGGCCGGCGACGAGCTGGCCAGCAGCACCCGGTCGCCGGTGACATACAGCTCGTCGGCGTCCGGCACGTCCGCCGTGGCGGTGGCGGCCAGCGCCGGCGGCAGGCCGAGCTCCTCGACCGAGCGGCCGACGGCGTCCTCCGGCAGGTCGAGCAGCCGGCGGGCCTCGTCGTTGACCAGCTGGACCCGGCCGTGGCCGTCGACCAGCAACAGCCCCTCGCGCACGGCGTGCAGCACGGCCCGGTAGTACTCGTACATCCGGGTGATCTCCTGCTCGCCCAGGCCGTGGGTCTGCCGGCGAAGCCGGTGGTTGATGAGCCACGCCCCGGCCAGCCCCACCCCGAGGACGGCGAGCGCGGCGAGCAGGACGTTGCGCAGCTCGTCGAGCAGGGCCGCGTCGATGGAGTCGAGGGCGACCCCGACGGCCACCACGGCGACGACGTCGCCGGTCTCGCCCGCGTACACGGGGGCCACGGCCCGGACCGAGGCGCCCAGCGCCCCGTCGTAGTCCTCGACCGTCACCTCGCCCTGCGTCGCCGACACCGCCGCGCCGGCCAGCTCGGTCGGGTCGCCGCCGGCGGGGGCGGCCGTGGCGGACCGGTCGAGGTCCATGATGCTGACGAAGTCGACGTCCGCCTCGCGGCGGACCCCGCCCTCGAGCAGGCGCAGGGTCTGGGACGCGTCCTCGGTCCCGAGGACGTCCCGCACCAGCGTCGTCCGGGCGACGGACAGGGCCACGGCGACGGCCCGGTCGCGGGCGTCGTCGCGGACGTCGCGACGGGCGTCCAGGACCGCGAGCCCGACCGCGGTGACGACGAGCACCACGACGACGAGCGCCTGCAGCAGCAGCACGCGGCGCGCGACCGAGCGCTCGGCTCCCCGTCGAGGCCTCACCCGGCGAGTGTGACCCGGCCGGACGGCGGCGTCCACAGAGATCCTCCGGCGGTCAGGCCGTCTCGACGACGGCCATGACCTCCAGCCAGCGCTCCTCCAGCTCGTCCTTCTCGGCATCCGCCCGGCGGAGCTCGCCGTCCAGGCGGAGCACCGCCTCGGCGTCGGTGGCGTTCGCCGCCAGCTCCCCGTGCAGCCGGGCGATCTCGGCCTCGGCGCGCTCCAGCCGCCGCTCCACGCGGGCCGCCTCCTTGCGCGCCGCGCGCACCTCGGCCGCGCCGGGGCCCGCGGCACCGGCCGGGCGGGGGGCG
>JBHJOJ010000278.1:0-3239 GCA_050329835.1 Kineosporiaceae bacterium
CTACGTACAGTGCGGTCAGAAGGGCGTCCAGGTTGTTCTCCACAAGATCACCCTCGGCGCCCTTCGCCACGCCCCAGCGCAGGCACACCGAAGCGATCCATTCGGACTCACTCATCTAGTTCGACTTCTAGTTCGACTTCTAGGCCCCGCTCCCGCGCCGGTCCGCCCCGCCGCCCGGTCCCGGTACGCCGACGTCGGGCCCGGGACCTCCGGGCCGGACCGTAGGGGTCGCAGGTCCCGCCGACCGGGCGGTCTTCGCTGCCTTCTCGGGCGGATCGCGGGGCCACGCCGCCCGGCACCCGGGCCGTCGTCCACGACGGGCCTCCCGGCCCTGGAGCACACCCGGTTTCACGGTGCATCATCAGGGGGCAACAGAGCATCATGAGGGGGCAACGGACCAACCGGGCGCCGCGACCGCCGGCCGCCCACGACCGGGAAGGGGGCAATGTGGCCAGCCGCTCGTCACGGACGGTCGTCATCGTCGCGCCGGCGCTCTCGGACAACGAGTTGCGCTTGGTGTCGGGGCTGCGTCGCGTCCTGGCGGGAGCGGGCCTGCACCCCCTGGTGGCAGTGAGCGAGCCGGGCCGTGGACTGTCCCCGCAGGTGGCGCGGCTGCTACGGGGCTCGGAGCCTGCCGGGGCCGTGATCGGCGGCGGGTTCGGTCCGGTCGAGCGACGGTCGCTGCTGTCCCTGCTGCGCGGCCTCGGAATCCCCTGTGTCGGGGTGGCCACCGACGCGCCCGAGCTGCCGTCGGTCCGCGTCGACAACGCGGCTGCGCTGCGCGACGTCGTGTCCCACCTGGTCCTCGAGTGCGGCGCCCGACGGCTCGCCTTCGTCCGCGGGTCCCGGCACGACGCCGACGCCCAGGCGCGCGAGGAGGCGTTCCGGCGCCAGCTCGCCGCCCACCGCCTGCCCGTGGACGAGGGCCTGGTCGTCGACGGGGACTACGCCTACGACCCGACCTACCGCCGGATGCGGGGCCTGCTGGCCTTCCGGCCCGACATCGACGCGGTGGTGGCCTCCAGCGACGCCTCCGCCTCGGCGGTGGTCGCGGCGGCCCTCGACTGCGACCTGCGGGTCCCCGAGGACCTGCTCGTGACGGGCTTCGACGCCTTCGCCTTCGGCGCCCGCACGCTGCCGACGCTGACCACCGTGGACCCCGACTTCGCCCGCCAGGGCGAGGAGGCCGGCCGGATCCTGCTGGCGGCGGTCGAGCGGCGCGCCCACGCGCGGCACGTCGTGGTCCCCGCCCGGCTCGTCCGGCGGGGCACCACCTCCCGCCCGGACACGGTGACGTCGGCGACCGCCTCCCGGCTGGTGCACCAGGGCCTGGGCGCCCGGGGGACGATCCTGGGCGTCAACCGGGCCCTCATGCGGTGCGAGACCGTGGACGAGGTGGTGGGCGTGCTGGCGGCCGGCGCGGACCGCCTCGAGGTGCGCAACCTCGCCCTGGTCGTCCGGGACCACCGGGGGACCCCGCCCGACACCGGGGCCCGCCACGCCTCCGAGGTCCCGTCCGACGCCCGGGTGGCCCTCCTCGTCCGCGACGGCCGGCCCGAGCCGCCGCCGCCGGGCGGCTTCCCGCCGCACCGGATCCTCCCCGACGACCTGGCGCCGATGCTCGGCACCCGGCTGACGGTCATGCACCCGCTGGAGGTGCCGGGGCACGAGATCGGGTACGTGCTGTCGGAGCTGCCCCGCCGGGGCGACTCCGTGCTCGTCGAACTGCTGTCGCTCGACCTCGGACGGAGCCTGGCCGGGGTGCTCTCGCGCACCCGGATCGCCGAGCACGCCGCCACCCTGGAGCAGCTCGTCGCCCGCCGGACGCACGAGCTCCAGCAGGCGAACGCCGGGCTGCGCGAGATGAACCTGGGCCTGCAGCGCTCGCTCATGCTCGACGGCCTCACGCGGATCGCCAACCGCCGGGCCTTCCAGCGCCACCTCGAGTCGCACTGGGCCCGGCTGGCCCACACCGGGGGGGAGCTGTCGCTCCTCATGGTGGACGTCGACCTGTTCAAGGCCTTCAACGACCACTACGGCCACGTGGCCGGCGACGAGGCGCTCCGCGTCATCGCCCGGTGCCTCGTGGAGTCCCTGCGGGGGGTGGACGACCTGGCCGCCCGCTACGGCGGCGAGGAGTTCGCCGCGATCCTGCCGGACGCCGGCCCCGAGACCGCCCGGGCCATCGCCCGCCGCTTCGCCGCCCACCTCGAGCAGCGCGCGGTGCCGCACGCCGCGTCGACGGTGGCGGACGTCGTGACCGCCAGCGTCGGGACCGCGACCGCCGTGCCCGACCTGTCGTCGTCGCCCGAGCGGCTGGTCACCGCGGCCGACGAGGCGCTGTACGACGCCAAGGCGACCGGCCGGAACCGCACCCGGTCCCGGGACCTCACCGCTCCCGAGGTCGCCGTCGGCTTCTGAGGTCCCCTCAGGCGGCGGCCAGCCCGCGGCCGCCGCGCCGCCGCCCGCGGCGCCGCAGCATCTCCCGCGCCCGCTCCGGCGGCAGCGTCAGCAGGTCCAGGACGGCCCGCTCGATCGCCTCCCGGGTCGCCGCGGCGCGGCTCCACTGCTCCGCGTCCGGGCGCCGCCAGGGCGACCGCGGCCAGCACCGTGGCGTGCCAGGTCCGGAAGTTCTCGGCCGTCATGTCACCGCCGACCACGTCGGGCACGGGTGCCCGGGACGCACTCCGAGCCCGGTCACTCGCGCACGAGCACCGCCGCCGGGTCGGGCGCGGCCCGCCAGGCCCCGCACCGGGCGAGGTAGTCCCGGGCCTGCGCCCGCCATGCCGCCCCGCGCTCGGGTTCGCGAGCGACCGCCGCGGCCTGCGCCAGCGCCGTCGCCGCGTCCAGCACGCCCCGCAGACCGCGAGGCGGTCGCCCACCACCGCCAGCGCCGCGGCGTCACCGGAGGCCGCGGCGGTGGCGTGGTCCAGCCAGGCGTGCAGCAGCGAGCCGTCGACCCGGTCCCGCAGCGGTTCCAGGCAGGCCACGGCGAGGTCGGCCCGGCCGAGCCGGACGTAGGCGTAGCCGATCCAGGCCGCGTCCGACAGCGCGCCGCGCCCGGTGGCGGTCCGGTGCCCGGCAGCCAGCCGCCGGTGCGCGAGGTCGAGGTCGCCGTCGCGGGCCGCCTGCCAGGCCGTGGCGAGCACCGGCTCGGCGACCAGGAGCAGCCCGCCGCGCAGGTCGACGTCGACCGCGGGAGTGGCGGCCGAGCGGGGACGGGGGATGGGGGGATCACC
>JBHJOJ010000279.1:0-4626 GCA_050329835.1 Kineosporiaceae bacterium
GTCAGCGAGCCGCTGCGCCTGGCCGTCCTCACCGAGGCCGACCTCGCGGGGCAGCGCACGTCGACCCGCGACATGCGCAAGCTGCCGGCGCGCCGGCGCCACGCCGTCGACCCCGAGACGCTGAAGCCCGGCGACTTCGTGGTCCACGACGCCCACGGCATCGGCCGCTTCGTCGAGATGACCCAGCGGGTCGTCCAGGGCGCCACCCGCGAGTACCTCGTCCTGGAGTACGCGCCGAGCCGGCGCGGTCAGCCCGGCGACCGGGTGTACGTCCCCTCCGACGCCCTCGACCAGGTCAGCCGCTACGTGGGCGGCGAGGCCCCGTCGCTGTCCCGGATGGGCGGGGCGGACTGGGCGAAGGCGAAGGGCCGCGCCCGCAAGGCCGTCAAGCAGATCGCCGGGGAGCTCATCCAGCTGTACTCCGCGCGGATGGCGACGAAGGGCCACCCGTTCGGCGCCGACACCGTGTGGCAGCGCGAGCTCGAGGACGCCTTCCCCTACACCGAGACGCCGGACCAGCTCGCGACGATCGACGAGGTCAAGCGGGACATGGAGAAGGCGGTCCCGATGGACCGGCTGGTCTGCGGCGACGTCGGCTACGGGAAGACCGAGATCGCGCTGCGGGCGGCGTTCAAGGGGGTCATGGACGGCAAGCAGGCCGCCGTCCTGGTGCCCACGACGCTGCTGGTCCAGCAGCACCTCGCGACGTTCTCCGAGCGCTACGCCGGGTTCCCGGTCACGGTCCGCGGCCTGTCGCGGTTCTCCACCGACGCCGAGGCGAAGCTGGTCCGCGAAGGGCTGGCCGACGGGACGGTCGACGTCGTCATCGGCACCCACCGGCTGCTGTCGAACGAGGTGCGGTTCAAGGACCTCGGGCTGGTCGTCGTCGACGAGGAGCAGCGCTTCGGCGTCGACCACAAGGAGGCGCTGAAGAAGCTGCGGACCGACGTCGACGTCCTCGCGATGTCGGCCACCCCCATCCCGCGGACGCTGGAGATGGCGGTCACCGGGATCCGCGAGATGTCGACCCTGGCGACCCCGCCCGAGGAGCGGCACCCGATCCTCACCTACGTCGGCCCGTACGACGAGCGCCAGGTCGCGGCCGCGATCCGCCGCGAGCTGCTGCGCGAGGGCCAGGTCTTCTTCGTCCACAACCGGGTGGAGTCCATCGACCGGGCCGCGAAGCGGGTCGCCGAGGCGGTGCCCGAGGCCCGCGTCCGGGTCGCCCACGGCCGGCTGAACGAGCACGAGCTGGAACGCACGGTCCTCGACTTCTGGGAGCGCCGCTTCGACGTCCTGGTGTGCACGACGATCGTGGAGTCCGGGCTCGACATCTCCAACGCCAACACGCTGATCGTCGACCGGGCCGACCGGCTGGGCCTCAGCCAGCTGCACCAGCTGCGCGGGCGGGTCGGCCGCGGCCGCGAGCGCGGGTACGCGTACTTCCTGTGGGACCGCGAGCACACCCTGTCCGAGACCGCCCACGACCGGCTGACGACCATCGCCGCCAACACCGAGCTCGGCGCCGGCATGCAGGTCGCGCTCAAGGACCTCGAGATCCGAGGGGCGGGCAACCTGCTGGGCGAGGAGCAGTCCGGCCACATCGCCGGCGTCGGCTTCGACCTGTACCTGCGGATGGTCGCCGAGGCCGTGGCGGACTTCCGGCGCGGCCTGGCCGGCGAGGAGGCGGTCGAGGAGGTCTCGGTCAGCGTCGACGTGCCGGTCGACGCCTACCTGCCCCACGACTACGTGCCCTCGGAGCGGCTCCGGCTGGAGGTGTACCGGCGCCTGGCGGCGGCCGACTCCGTCGCGGCGGTGGAGGCGATCGCCGGTGAGCTGCGCGACCGCTTCGGCGCCCGCCCGGGCGCCGGACACGAGGGGGCGCTGCCGGAGCCCGTCGCGGCCCTGCTCGAGGTGGCCCGGTTCCGGGTCGAGGTCGGTGCCCTCGGGCTGCGCGACGTCGCGGTCGCCGGACGCTACCTGCGGCTGGGCCCGCTGGAGCTGCCCGAGAGCGGGCGGATGCGGCTGACCCGCCTGTACCCGGGCTCGATCGTCAAGCAGGGCCTGTCGAGCGTGCTCGTGCCGCTGCCGCGGGCGCCGCTGACCGCCGCCACGGCGGGTGGTGCCGGTAGCGTCACCGGCGTCGACCTGCTCGCCTGGGCGCGCGAGGTCGTCACCGCGATCGTGCCGCGCCCGGCCGGGGTGCAGAAGGGACCAGTCGAGGGATGAGGGCACAGAGGATCGCCGCCGCCGTGGCGGCGGCCGCGGCGCTGGCCGGCTGCTCCGCGGACGTCGCCCCCGGCGCGGCCGCCCGGGACGGCGACGGCGAGGTCGTCGTCACCGTCGCCGAGGTCGACGCCCTGTCGGCGGAGCTGTCGGAGGCGTTCCCGGACACCGCTGACGTGGACCGGGTCGTCGTCTTCTTCTCTGTGATCGCGGACGAGGTGCGGGACTCCGCGCGGGAGTCGGGCGCCCTGGTGTCGGCCGACGAGGTCCGCCGCGGCGTCGCCGAGCAGACCGAGGTGCAGCTGAGCGACGAGGCCGCCGAGGTGGTCGCCGTCAGCACGATGTTCTCCCAGCTGGCCCAGGGTCCGGACGGGGCGGCGCTGGTCGAGCGGATCTCCGCCCTCGAGCCGGTCCTCAACCCCCGCTACGGCACCTGGGACCCCGGGCGGTGGGCGCCCGGGGAGAACCTCCCGATCGCCGACGAGACGCTGCCGTGGCTCGCCGAGACCGAACCGGGGGCCGAGGAGGAGCCGGCGGGGTGAGCGGCCAGGCGCTGCTGCGGGTCGTCGAGGTCGTCGACCGGCTGGTGTCACCGGGTGGCTGCCCGTGGGACGCCGAGCAGACGCACGAGAGCCTGGCCCCGTACCTGGTCGAGGAGACCTATGAGGCGGTGGACGCGGTCGCCGGCGCCGGCACCCCCGCCGGCGACGCCGAGCTCGCCGACGAGCTCGGTGACGTCCTGCTCCAGGTGGTCTTCCACGCCCGGGTCGCCGCCGGGCGGGGCGCCTTCGACGTCGACGACGTCGCCCGCCGCCTCGTCGACAAGCTCGTGCGCCGCCACCCGCACGTGTTCGGGGACGGCGAGGAGCGCATCCGGGTCGCCGACGCCGCCGAGGTGCAGGCGAACTGGGACCGCCTCAAGGCCGCCGAGGCGCCGGGGCGCGGCCCGTTCGACGGCATCCCCGCGGCCCTGCCCGCGCTCGCCCGGGCCCAGAAGGTGCTGGGCCGCCTGGAGCGGGCGGGACTGGACCGGCCGGCGCCGCCGCCGGGCGGACCACGGGACGCGGCCGAGGCGGTCGGGGCGTCCCTGCTCGGCCTCGTGGCGGCCGCCCGGGAGCGCGGCGTCGACGCCGAGCAGGCGTTGCGGGCCCACCTGGCGGCGCTCGAGGCGCGCCATGCCGGTGCCGGTGCGGGTCACGACGCGGGACCGGGGCGAGCCGCGGACGCGCCGGGTCCGCACTGATTACTGTTCACACATGCCTCGGGTGCCAGGGACGCCACCGGCCGGCACGTGTCGACACCTGCTCGCGCGGTCCGGCCGGCCGGCGGGCGCCTGACGGGGGCCCGACGTGATCGAGGCCTGGCAGGTCCTCGGCGAGCGCTACGAACTCGGCGAGGTCCTCGGCACCGGCGGCATGGCCGAGGTGCGGCGCGCCCGCGACATCCGGCTGGGGCGCGAGGTCGCGATCAAGCTGCTGCGGCCCGAGGCCGCCCGCAACGAGGAGATCGTCTCGGCGTTCCGGGCGGAGGCCATGGCCAGCGCCCGGCTCAACCACCCCGGCATCGTCGCCGTGTACGACGTCGGCGAGGCCGACCTGGGCGGTGCCCGGCGGCCGTACCTCGTCATGGAGATGATCGAGGGGACGCCGCTGTCGGCCCTGCTCGCCGACGGCACCTCCCTGACCGTGGAGCGCTCCGTGGAGATCGGGGTCGACGTCTGCGCGGCGCTGGCCCATGCGCACGAGCGCGGCGTCGTCCACCGCGACGTCACGCCCAGCAACCTCATGATCATGCCGAACGGCGCGGTCAAGGTCACCGACTTCGGGATCGCCCGGGCGGTCACCCGGGACTCCGACTCCGACGCCGGCCGCGGGTACGGCTCGGTCGCGTTCATCAGCCCGGAGCAGGCCCGGCGCCGGCCCGTCGACGCCCGCTCCGACCTCTACTCCTTCGGCTGCGTCCTGGAGACCATGCTGACCGGCGGCCCGCCGTTCGAGGGGTCGCCGCAGTCGGTGGTCGCCGCCCACGTCCGGACCCCGGCGCCCGCGCCGTCCGAGCGCCGCCCCGGCATCGACCCGGCCATCGACGAGGTCGTGCTGCGCTGCCTCGCCAAGGACCCGTGGCACCGCCCGCAGACCGCCGCCGAGCTGCGCCGCGATCTGCTGCGCATCCTGGTCGAGCTGGACGCGGTGGCCGCCCGGTCGGCCGCCGCCGGCGGGCTCGCGGCGCCGGAGCACGAGAGCTACGACGTCACCGAGCTGCCGACCGCGCGGGTCGCCTCCGGCCTGCTCCCGGCGGCCCCACCGGAACCCGAGCCCGCCCGGGCGGGGCGGGGCGATCTACAGCGGCGGAGTCGGGACGCCGTCCCTCGTCGTGACGGACTCGACCTTCTCCGGCAAC
>JBHJOJ010000280.1:0-3507 GCA_050329835.1 Kineosporiaceae bacterium
CCGGCCGCGGCCCGGCTGCTGGCCCGGCTGGCCGCCGCCGGCGTGCCGGGGGCCCACCCGGACTCGTGGGGCTGGCTGCGCCGGGGGACCGACCCCCGGCCGCGGCACGATTCGGCGGCCGGGGTCCGGGTCAGCCCGTCCCAGGTCGAGCGGTTCCACACCTGCCCCCTCCAGTGGTACCTCGGCCGGGTCGCCGTGGGGGGGCCGCCGGAGCCGGTGCGGGTGCTCGGCATCCTCCTGCACGAGGCGGCGCAGCGCCACCCCACGGGCACCCCGGACGAGCTGGCCGACCGGCTGCTGGCGGACCTCGAGGCGGGCTGGCACCGGATGGGCCTGACGACCCCGTGGGTCGATGCCCGCGAGCGGGCCCGGGCCCGCGGCATGGTCGCCCGGCTCGCCCGGTGGGCCGGCGAGCGCGGGGACGACGTTCTCGACGTGCTGACCGAGGTTGAGGTCGACGCGGTCGTCGACGGGGTGCGGGTGCGCGGGGCCGTCGACCGGGTGGAGCGCCTCGCCGGCGGCGACGTCCGGGTCGTCGACCTCAAGACGGGGGCTCCCGGGACGAGGGCCGAGGCGGTGGAGAACCTCCAGCTGGCCGTCTACCAGCTCGCCCTCCAGCTGGGCGGGGCCGGTGGGCCCGCGACCGTGCGGGACGCCGTGCTGGTCCACGTGGGCGGGCCCGCGGCGGCCGCCGTCGAGCGGGTGCAGCCGGGCCTGGCGGGCGAGTCCCGGGAGCGGGCCCGGGCCGCGGTCACGTCAGCGGCCGAGGGCATGGCGGGAGCGCGGTTCCCGGCCCGGCCCGGTTCCCACTGCGAGCGCTGCCCCGTCCGCACCGGGTGCCCGGCCGTCGCCGAGGGCCGCCCCCCGGGGCCGGCCGGCCGGCCGTGACGGCCGGCTCCCCGGATCCCGGCGGGCCCGGTCTGAGCGAGGAGCAGCGGGCCGTCGTGCTCGCGCCGCCGGTCCCCGTGCTGGTCCGGGCGGGCGCCGGCAGCGGCAAGACGCACACCATGGCGAGGCGGGTGGCGCGGTTCGTCACCGACCCCGACGTCCTGGTCCCGGCCGACGCCGTGCTCGGCCTCACGTTCACCCGCAAGGCCGCCGCCGAGCTGTCCGAGCGGCTGACCGCGGTCGCGGAGCGCGTCCTCGACGAGCCCGCCGACGGCCACCGGCCGGCCCCCGTCGTGGCGACCTACCACGCCTTCGCGGGCTGGGTGGTCGCCGAGTTCGGGCCGCACGCCGGCGTCGACCCGGACGCGGCGCTGCTCGGCGAGGCCGCGTCGGCCCAGCTGGCCGATGCGGTCGTCCGCGGCTGGCCGCATCCCCTCGAGGTGGACCTGGCCGCGGCGACCGTCGCCGAGCGGGTGCGGGCGCTGGCGGCGGAGCTGGCCGAGCACGACGTCGCGGCCGAGGCGGCCGGGGAGGAGATCGACCGCGCCGTGGCCGTGCTGGAGGAGGTCCGGCGCGACCGCCTGCTCGCGGCGAGCACCGTCCGGGAGCACCTCCGGCACCTGCGTGCCCGCCGGGAGCTCTTGCCGCTGGTGGGGGAGTACGGCCGGCGCAAGCGCGACCTCGGTGTGGTCGACCACGGCGACCGGATCGTCACGGCACTGCAGCTGGTCCGGATCGACGCCGTGCGGCGGGAGCTGCGCCGGCGGCACGCCGTCGTGCTGCTCGACGAGTACCAGGACACCAGCGCCGCCCAGGGCCGGCTGCTGGGCACCGCGTTCGGGGACGGCCATCCCGTGACCGCGGTCGGCGACCCGAACCAGGCGATCTTCGGGTGGCGGGGTGCGGGGGCGGGCACGCTCGACCGGTTCGGGCGGCTGTTCGGGACCGCGGGCTCCCCGGCGCCGCTGGTGCTGGAGCTCACGGTGACCCGCCGGAACCCGCGGCTGGTGCTCGCCGTGGCCAACGCCGTGGCCGCCCCGCTGAGACGGCCCGGGGGCGCCGGGCGCGCCGGGGGGGTGGCGGTGCTGCGGGCCCCGGACGACGCCGCCGCCGGGAGGGTCCAGGTGGCCTGGGCCCCCGACGCGGCGGGCGAGGCCGCCCACGCGGTCGACTGGCTCCGGCGGCACCGCCGGCCGGGTCGCACCCAGGCGGTGCTGTGCCGGATGCGGGCCTCGTTCCCGGCGCTGCGCTCCGCCCTGGAGGCGGCGGGTCTCCCCGTCACGGTCGTCGGGCTCGGCGGCCTGCTCGACGAGCCCGTGGTGTCCGAGGTCGTCGCGCTCCTCACGGCCGCGCACGACCCCGACCGCTCCGCCGCCCTGGTCCGAGTCCTCACCGGGCCCCGCTGGGCGCTGTCCCCCCGCGACCTCGACGTCCTGGCGGCGGCGGCGCGCCGGCGGGCCGCGACCCCGGACGAGGCCAGCCTGGCCGACGTCCTGGCCGACGCCGACGGGCCCACCCGCGGCCCGGGCGACGACGCCGGCGGGCTGCGGTCGCTGTCCCCGGCCGGCCGGGCCGTCGCCCGTGAGGTGGCGCGCCTGGTCGCGGCGGTGCGCTCGGCCACCACGCGGCTGCCCCTCGCCGACGCCGTCCGGGACGCGGCCCGGCTCTCGGGGGCCGACGTCGAGGCGGCGGTGTGGTCCCCGGATCCCCGGCACCCGGGGCGGGTGCTCGACCGGTTCGTCGCGGTCGCGGCCGACTTCGCCGCCTCGGCCGGTCTCGTGGCCGGCACCGGGGGCGACGCCGCCGCCGGTGCCTTCCTGGCGTGGCTCGAGGCGGCACGGCGCTACGAGTGGGGGCTGGAGACCGTGGATGTCGAGCCCGACCCCGACGCCGTCCAGCTGCTGACCGTCCACGCCGCCAAAGGCCTGGAGTGGGACGACGTGGTCGTCGCCGACCTGGCGGCGGACGCCTTCCCGGCGCGCTCCCGGTCCCCGCACTGGCTGGGGGGCGAGGCCGTGCTGCCGTGGCCGGTGCGCGGCGACCGGGACGCCCTGCCGGAGTGGCCCGGGGAGCAGGGACCCCCGGGGCCGGGGTTCGCGGCCGGGTGGCGGCGGTTCGTCGAGGCGGCCCGCGAGCACGCCACGGACGAGGAGCGCCGCCTGGCGTACGTCGCCGTCACCCGGGCCCGGGACGGGCTGCTGCTCACCGGCTCGCGGTGGCGGGCCGGGCGGACGACGCCGCGGGAGCCGTCCCCGTTCCTCCTCACCGCGCGTGACGTCCCCGGGGTCGTGGTCCGGCAGTGGGTGGACTCGGCGGACCCGCCGCCGGCCGCCCGGGCCGGGGAGGTGCCGTGGCCGTCCCTCGTCCCGGTCGACGTGCACACGGACCTCGTGACGGCGGCCGACGCGGTGCTCGCGGCGCTCGCCGAGGGCCCGGGCGGGTCCGACGGCGCCGGCTCACCGGCAGGGCGCTGGGACACCCTGGTGGACGCCCTCATCCGCGAGCGGGCCCGGCGGCCGCGGCGGCTGCGGACGGCCCACCTCACGGCGTCGGCTCTGGTCGGCGCCGCGGAGGACCCGGCCCGGGCGGTCCGCGACCTGCTCCGCCCGGTCCCCGCTC
>JBHJOJ010000281.1:0-13445 GCA_050329835.1 Kineosporiaceae bacterium
CGGGCCGAGGCGGTCCTCACCCGGTGGGCGGCGGGACCGGGCTGACCGGCAGCCACCAGCCGCCCCCCGCCCGCACGAGCCGGACCCCGTCGCCGCACAACCACTGCCACACCAGGGACGTCTCCTCCAGCGAGGGCGGGCCCGCCGGGGCGCCCGACGTGGTGACGAGGGCGTCGAGCACCGGTCCGGGGTGGCGGCCCGAGGCGGAGCGTGCGGTGCCCGCCAGCCGTCCGCCGACCACGTGCACCCCCTCCCAGCCGCCGGCGCCGGGGCCGGCCCCGATCCGCCGAGCGGCCAGGAGTTCCCCGGCACGTTCCAGGGACGCCGCCCACCGGGCCCGCTCCACGCCGCGCAGCAGCGCCCCCAGCCCGTCCCGCAGGCCGCCGGCGGCCTCGAAGCGCTCCGTGGCGGCCAGCGCGGCCATCCGGACCCGGGCCCGGGCGGCGAGCGGGCCCGGGTCGTCGCGCAGCTCCGCCCGCGCGGCCGCGACGACCGTGTCGTAGCCCGCCGAGGCGCCCGTCTCGCACGGGGCCGGGCAGCGCCCGATCTGGCCGAGGACGCAGGCGTTGCCGACGCCTCCGCCGGCGCGGCGCAACCGGTCGGTGCACCGGCGCAGTGCGGTGAGCTCGTGCAGGGCGGCGAGGGCCGCCCGCGCGGCGGCCGCCCCCGGGAAGAGCGCGAGGACCTGCCGGGTGCCGGGGCGCCGGACCAGCGCGGCCCGGGGGACCGCCTCGTCGGTGAGGACGAGGGCACGCGCCCGGTCCGGCGCCCGCGAGCGCCGGTTGTACGGCGGGCGCTCGGCCGCGATGAGCCGGACCTCCCGGACCCTGGCCTCGAGCACCGTGGGGCACGCGACGGTGGTGACCGCCGCGGCGATGCCCACCATCTCGGTCATCCGGTGCCGCCGCTCCCCGCGGGTGAAGTACGTCCGCACCCGGGTCCGCAGGTCGCCGGCCGAGCCCACGTAGAGGACGCGCCCGCCCGCGTCGACGAACCGGTAGACGCCCGGCCCGTGCGGCACGTCGCGCGCGAGGTGGCGGCGCCGGGCCTGGGCAGGGGCCGCCCCCCGGCAGGCCGCCCTCAGGTCGTCGACGGTGACCGCCGCCGGCAGCCATGCGATGAGGGCATGGAGCACGTCGACGGTGGCGCGTGCGTCGTCCAGCGCGCGGTGGCGGGGCGCGGTACGGGCGCCGAGCACGCGGGCGAGCGTGGCGAGCCGGTGGTCCGGAGCCTCGTCCCGGTCGAGCACGGCCCGGGCCAGGCGCAGGGTGTCGACCACCGGCGGCGCGGGCCACGGGGTGCCGGCCCGGGTGCACGCGGCCCGCAGGAAGGAGACGTCGAAGGCGGCGTTGTGCGCGACGAGGACGGTCCCGGCCGCGAACTCGAGGAACGCCGGCAGCACCGACCCCATCCGGGGGGCGCCCGCCAGCAGGGTCGAGGTGATGCCGGTGAGCGCGGTGACCGCTGCGGGCACCGGCCGTCCGGGGTCCACGAGGCTGGCGAGCTCGCCGACCACCTCGCCGCCGCGCACCTTGACGGCGCCCACCTCGGTCACGGCGTCGGAGTCGGGGGAGGCGCCGGTGGTCTCGAGGTCCACCACGCAGAAGGTCGCCTCGGCCAGCGGGAGCGAGCCGGGCGAGTGCCAGCAGGGGTGGTCGGCGGCCACCGGCCCCGGCCAGACGAGGTCGAGGGCGCCCTGGCAGGGTCCGGCCGGGCCCGGCCGCGGGGGGACGTCCCGACCGATCCGCGCGCCGGGCGACATCCTCCGGGGGGTCGTGGTGCTCGACATGACCGGACCGTAGGGAGGCCCCCGGACACGGCTCGTGGGTCCGCCACCAGGCCTGACTGCCCACGTCGCGGAGCACGAGGTCGCGCCGTGGACGGGCTCGGCGGTCGTCCACAGGTCCGTGCCCGACCTGCCGGTGTGTCCGGGGTGCCTCGTACGGTCCGGCCGTGCTCATCGACTGCGACACGTGCCGGGCGCGACCGCGCGCGTGCGGGGACTGCGTCGTCTCGCACCTCCTCGCCGCGCCGGCGGCGCCCGTCGACCTCGACGAGGGGGCCTGGGCGGCGGTGTCCGTCCTGTCGGCGGCGGGGCTGGTGCCGCCGCTCCGGTTGGTCCCCGGCTCCGCGGCCGGCCCGGCCGCGGCCGACGACGACTCCGACGTGTCGTCACCCGACGTGACCAATTTCACCCTCATGAGTCACGACATACCAGGAGGGAAGCGAACGGATCGGTCGAGTCGTGACATCGCGTGACACGCCGCACTCCGGACGGACTAGGCGATGACGCGAACTGCCTCTAGTGTTCTCGTGACCTGAACGTTACGGATCATGATCGGTGGCGTGTCCGCCACCGGCTGGGCCCGGGGGCCGCCGATCATGGATCCTCACCGTCACGAGAGAGGGCCATTTTGAGGCTTCCCGTGAAGCGTCGCCGAGGTGCGGTCCTCGGTGTCCTGTCGGCCGCCGGCCTCGTCGCCGGCATCGTCCTCGTCCCGTCGGCGGTCGCCGACAACGTGCGCGACGCCGAGGCGGAGGCGGACCGCCTGGGCACGGAGATGGCCGAGGCGACCGAGGAGTACAACCAGGCCGTCGACCGCCGGAGCCAGGCGACCGAGGAACTGGAGATCGCCCAGACCCGGCTCGCCGACCAGGAGCGCTACATCGAGACCCTGACCCAGGAGATGGGCGTGGTCGCGGTCGAGACCTGGAAGGGCGGCGGGATCGACCCCTCCCTCCAGATGCTGACGGCCGACCCCATGGCCTACCTCGAGAACGCCGCCCTGCTGGAGTCCATCTCGCGCTCCCAGGGCGCGACCATGGCCCGCTGGGTCGAGGCCCTCGAGCAGCTGGAGCAGGACCGGGCCACCGTCGCCGCCTCCCTCGCCGAACTCGAGTCCCTGGAACAGACCCTCGCCGCCCAGAAGGCCGACATCGAGAGCCGGCTCGCCGACGCCCAGGAGGTGCTCGCCGCCGCGCAGCAGGCAGAGGAGGAGCGCCTCGCCGCCGCCCAGGCCGCCAGCCGGGACCGCGACCCCGGCGCCGCCCCGGCGTCGTCGTCCTCCGGCGCCCCGGTCGGGATGTCCTGCGGCGACATCAGCATCCAGGCCCCCAACCCGGCGGCGGCCGCCGCGATCGACTACGCCTGCGCCCAGATCGGCGACTCCTACGAGTGGGGCGGCAACGGTCCCGACGAGTTCGACTGCAGCGGGCTCACGCAGCAGTCCTGGGCGGCCGGCGGGGTCTCCATCCCGCGCTCGTCCCGCGAGCAGTACGCCGCCCTCAACAAGGTGGACCGCAGCGACATCCTCCCGGGCGACCTGGTGTTCTTCGCGGCATCGTCGTCGATCAGCCACGTCGGCATCGCGATCGGCAGCGGCTACATGATCGACGCCTCGCGCGAGGGCAAGCCGGTCGAGATCCAGAGCATCGACCAGGAGGCCCAGTACCTGAACTATGTGGGCGCGGCCCGGCCCTGACGCCCGCTCGGCACGCACGAGGACCCGGCCGCCGGTGAGCGGCCGGGTCCTCGTCGTCACCAACGACTTCCCACCCGTGCTGGGCGGGATCGAGGCGTTCGCCGCCTCCCTGACCGGCGACGTGGCCCGGCGGCTCCCGCCCGGGTCGGTCACCGTCCTGACCCGGGCCGTTCCGCCCTCCCGACCCGGCGCGAGCGGACGGTCGCGTCCCGGATCAGCGTCCCCGACGGCGCGATCGGACGGATACGGCCCCGAGGGGGACGAGGGCCTCCCGTTCCGCGTGGTGCGGCTGCCGGTGCGGACCGTGCTGCCGACGCCCGGGACGGCCCGGGCGGTGACCCGGCTGGTGCACGAGACGGGCGCCGACGCCGTGTGGTTCCCGTCCGCGGCGCCGCTGGGCCTGCTCGCGGGTGCGGCGCGGCGGGCCGGGGCACGCACGGTCGTCGCGAGCACCCACGGGCACGAGGTGTGGTGGTCCCGGACCCCCGGGGCCCGCGGCGCGCTCCGGCGGGTCGCCGCGCAGGTCGACGCCCTCACCTTCGTGAGCGTCGACATGGGACGGCGGATCGGGGCGGTCCTGCCCGCCGGGGACGCCGCCCGGATGACGCCGCTGCGACCGGGCGTGGACGCCGACCGGTTCGCCCCGGCGCCGGCTGACCGGGCCGAGCTGCGGGCTGCGCTCGGGGTCGGGGACGCCCCGGTCGTCCTCGCGGTGTCGCGGCTCGTCCGGCGCAAGGGCGTGGACGCGCTGCTCTCGGCCTGGCCCGGCGTCCGGGGTGCGGTGCCGGGCGCACGGCTGGTCGTCGTGGGGGACGGGCCCGACCGCGACCGCATCGCGCGCCTGGCCGCACGGGCCGGGGGGACCCGGGCGGGCGTGCACCTCGCCGGGGCGCGGCCCTGGGCGGAGCTGCCCCGCTGGTACGCGGCCGCCGACGTGTTCGCGCTGCCCGTCCGGACCCGCCTGGGCGGGCTGGAGCCCGAGGCGTTCGGGATCGCCTACCTGGAGGCGGCGGCCGGCGGCCTGCCGGTGGTGGCCGGCCGCTCGGGCGGGACCGGAGAGGCCCTGGTCGACGGCGTGACGGGCCGGCTGGTGGCGGGGCGGGACGCCGCGGCCGTGGCCGGGGCCGTCGTCGACTTCCTCAGCGCACCCGATCGCGGGCGGGAGTGGGGCCGGCGGGGGCGGGCGTGGGTGCGGGCGGAGCGGACGTGGCGGGCCTCGGGCGACCGGCTGGTGGAGTTGCTGCGGAGGCGGTGACGGGGCCCGGCGGGGGCCGGCGGCGGGCCAGGGACACCACGACCGCGACCGTGACCGCGAGCAGCAGCAGGTTGCGCGCGGACACCGTGGCGGCGGCCAGGGCGCCGTCGCCCGTCAGGCCGCCCCACTGCACCGGGAACCCGAGGTGGCTGAGCGCCACGACGACGGCGACGGCCGGCAGCAGGCGGCGCGCGAGGCGCCCTCCGGCCCCGGGCACCGCGGCGGCCACCGCCGTCGCCCCGATCGCCCAGAGGATGAACTGGGTCGACAGCAGGGGGCTGGTGGCGAGCAGGGCGAGCGCCATCGCCCACCACCGGACCGCGGGGTGGTGTCCCCGGGAGGCCCACCAGGCCGCGGCGACCCCGGCCGCGACCAGGGCGGGGGAGAGGGCGGCCAGTTCGGCGGTGCCGGGGGCGATGACCTCGAAGGTGCCGTTGGCGTAGTCCCCGGGGGCGTCGCCGCCGGTCGCCTGGCCGAGCAGCCAGGGGGTGGCGAGGACGGACTCGACCTGGATGCCGCGGCCGGTGAGCCGGGCCACGAAGTCCCAGGCGCCGTCGAGGGCCACCGTGGCCGCCGCGGCGGCCGCCAGCCCGGTCCCGACCGCCCACGCCAGCCAGCGGCGCTCGCGCAGGGCGACGGTGCCGAGCAGGACCGGCCAGGCCTTGACGGCCGTGCCGAAGGCGGCGGCGGCCCCGCCCAGGCGCGGGCGACGGTCCAGCCACAGCAGGGCGGCGGCGGTCGCGGCCACCGGGACCAGGTCGAGCCGGGCCCAGGTCAGGGGCCCCAGCAGCGGGGGCAGCAGCGCCCACGTCCAGGCCGCGGCCGGGTGCCGGCCCCGGCCGAGCAGCAGGGCCAGGACGAGGGCGTCGAGGACGGCCAGCAGGCAGATGAACGCCAGGTCGTAGGGCAGCGGCAGGGCGGTGGGCGCCAGCACGACCGGGACGGCGCCCGGCGGGTACATCCAGGTGTCACCGGCCGGGGCGGCTCCGGTGGCGAGGATCTCCCCGGCCCACTGCTCGTACAGGCCCAGGTCGCCCCACGACAGGGACTTCCACGGGTACGGCAGCACCACGTAGACCCAGAGCAGGACCGAGCGGGCGGCGATGTGCGCGCCGACGACGGGCAGGGCCGAGGCGAGGTGGTCGAGGCGGTCGCCGGTGCGGTCGCGTCCCACGCGCCGCGAGTATGCCCTACTGCGGTGTATGCCCTACTGCTGCGCCGGCCCGGGTTCGGGCGGTGCGTCGCATTCCTGCGGGGAGACACCGGACAGGACGGCGAATTCCCGGCAGGAATCGGTGACGGCGATCGCCGCCATTTCACCGAATCCGGACACCGCGACCAGCACGGTCGCGGCCACGGCCGCCGTCAGCATCGCCACCTCGACAGACGCAGAACCGGCGGCATCCCGCGAGGGATGCCGCCGGTTTGCGGGAGCTCCGTTCACCACTCCGGCATTATGGCGTGTCGAGTGGTAGCCGGGGCGCCGTTCGAGCTCTGTGTCGTCTTACGGAGTGCAATCCGCACTCGCGCCGACCGGTGTGTCTGCGGCTTCCTGCTGGATCGAGGTGCAGCTGTCCTCGAAGACGTCTTGGACGAAGCCGCCGAAGGCGAACACGGCGACGATGATCACCGCGGCGATGGCCGCGACGAGCAGGCCGTACTCGACGGCGGACGCACCCCGGTCGTCCTGGGTCGTCGTCCGGCGGAGGCGGGCAAGCATGCGGTTGGTCCCCTTTCGTGGGCCACGGTGGTCTTGTGCCGAATCGAATGATGGTGCGCCCTGTCCGGACGCTCCATCGTCTCTCCGGGTCGACCGCCCTCCTCCGTTCGGAGGATGCCCGCGAGATCGTTCAGGGGATGAATCAGACGGCGTGACAACCGGTCAGTGATCGGCTGGTGTGTTCTCGGCGACGAGACCCAGACGGACGGCCGCCATCACCGCTTGTGCTCGATTCGTCGCGCCCAGTTTGTCGTACATCTTGCTGATATGCGTCTTGACCGTCGACTCGCTGATGTAGAGCCGGCGCGCCATCTGCCCAGCGGACAGGCCCTCGACGAGCAGGCCGAGGACCTCCCGCTCGCGCTCGGACAGCTTGGGCCCGGTGGGCGGGCGGAGCCTGCGCTGCATGGCCCCGGCCAGGTCCTGGGCGGCGAACGACCGCGGGTTGGCGGCGGCGTGCCGGGCCGCCGCGACCACGTCGTCGGCGGGGGCGTCCTTGTTGACGAAGGCGCTGGCTCCGGCCTCGAGCGCGCCGAGCAGGTGCTCGTCGCCCGCGTACATCGTCAGCACGACGATCCCCAGCCGGTCGTCGGCGCTGCGCAAGGTCCTGGCCAGGGCGATCCCGTCGCCGTCCGGCAGCCGGACGTCGGTGACGACGACGTCCGGCTGCGTGCTCGGCACCACGCTCCTCGCCTCGGCCACCGAGCCCGCCTCGCCGACGACCGTGAAGTCGCCGGCCCGCTCGAACGCCCGCCGGAGCCCGTGCCGGATCAGCTCGTGGTCGTCGACGATGACGACGGAGAACCCGGCGCGGCCGCGTCCGGCCTCGTCGCCCGAGCCGGGTCGCCGGGGGCCCGGAGTGTCCGGTGTCACCGACACCTGGAGCCGGTCCGGCGTGCTCCCGCTGCTGACCGAGATGTCGTCGCTGTCGACCGTCATGGCTGACGGCTCCTCCCTACCGGTGCCGTGCACCTTACGCAATGGATTCCTCCCGGGTCACGCCGGGGACCCGACCCGTGTCGACCGCCGCCTCGGCCGGCGAGACCGGCACCGCGGGCCGGCCGAGGACCACCTCGACCACGGTCCCTCCGCCCTCGCGGGCCCGGATGTCCAGCCCGCCGCCGATCCGGCGCGCCCGCTCCCGCATCCCCCGCAGTCCCATCGCCCCGGGCCGCTCCGGCTGCAGGCCGACGCCGTCATCGCTGATCCGCAACAGGGCGTCCGGGGCGTCGACGGTGCACTCGATCCACACCGTCGAGGCCCGGGCGTGCTTGCGGACGTTCGTCATGGCCTCCTGGGCGATCCGCAGGAGCTCGATCTCGACGCCGGGCGAGAGCCGGTCGCCCTGCTCGTCGATCCGGGTGTGAGCGAGCACCCGGCCGGCGGCGGCGACCCGCTGGGCGTGCTCGGCGACGGCGGCGCCCAGCGTGATCGCCTCGTCGACGCCCGCCCGGAGGTCGAAGATCGACAGCCGGAGGTCGCCCGTGACGCGGCGGACGTGCTCGCGGAGCATCCGGACGTCGTCGGCGACGTCCGGCGGCACCCGCTCGCCCAGGTCGTCGAGGACGTAGCCGATGCTCGCCAGCTCCTGGGCGATCCCGTCGTGGATCTCGCGCGCCAGCCGCAGCCGCTCGTCGTTGGTCGCCAGCCGCCGCACCTCGTCGAACAGCAGCGCGGCGGCCAGCCGGGGCGCCGCCCCGGCGACCGCGGCGTCCACCCGGGCGATCTGCTCGCCGTCGGGCCGGGGTCCCGACATCGTGGTCACGGCGACGACGCGGTCCCCCATCGCCACCGGCACCGCCCGGCGCCATGCCCCCTCGCCGCTGCGGGTCGTCGCGGTCCCCGACAGCCACGCCTCGGACGCCACGCTGTGGTCGGCGTCGTCCAGCGCACCGACGAGGGGTGAGAACCGGCCCTCCGGTCCCCGGACCGCCACCGCGGTCCGGACGTCGGGGGCCTCCTGGGCGACGTCCTCGACGAGGGCGGCGGCCAGGGTGGGCGGGTCCAGGCCGAGGCTGAGGTTGCGCGAGACGTGCTGCAGCTCCGAGAGCAGCCGGAAGGCGCTGACGTAGGCGGAGTCGTCGCTCACCTCGCGCTCCAGCCGAAGCCGGCGGATCCAGGCGCTGAGCAGGCTGACGGTGACGAGCGCCCCGACCACGGGAACGGCCTCGCGGCCCTGGTCGACGAGACTGTCCCAGTCGCCGGGGTCGGCGTCGGCGAAGACGCGGGTGCACCACGGCAGCGCCCCCACCGCCGTCGCGGCGAGAGCGCCGGCCAGCCCGGAGCGCTGGCCGGACACGAAGGTCGCGACGAACAGGAACCCCGCGTACAGCACGGCGAGGTCGTAGGCCACCGTCGCGAGGAGGACACCGACGACCGCGGCCTCGGCGATCGGCTGGGCCACGGCGATCGCCGGGCGCGACGGCCGCAGCGACGCCAGGGCGCCGGCGACCGCCAGGATCGCGGTGACGCTCACGAGGTCCGCGGCGGTCCAGTCGATGCCGCCGGCCGTCGTGGACTGCTCGACCGCGCTGTAGATGACGAACCCGACGACCACCGTGAAGACGAGGAGGACGGCCCTCAGCAGGGGCGCGGCCCAGATCCTCAACCAGGGGTCCGCGAGCACCGGCATACCGTGACACACCGTGACTCGCTGAGCACGGCCCATCGGGATTCGTCGGCGGTCGTTCTCAGTCCGTGACCACGGCGAGGGCCCGGGCGAGCCGGCGCACCGCCGCGGCCAGGGCCAGCGAGGGAGCGGCGTCGTCGACGGCCTCGGCGACCGCCGACACGGCGACCGGGTCGAAGATCGTGCGGCCGGGCCGCCGCCAGGCCAGCAGCAGGGCCACCGTGCCGCCCGCCTCCCGGGCCGGGGCGGCGAGCACCCACGAGCCCTCGGCCCCGAGGTCCGACCCGTCCAGCACGACCGGCGCGTCGAACGACGACTCCAGCCAGGCGACGAGCCCGGGGACGTCGACGACCTCGGGCACCGTGCCGGCACCGGGGCAGTCCCCGACCGTGGCCTCGGTCCGCCAGCCGGTGTCGTCGGGGGCGAGGATCTCCACCGCGTCGGCGCCCACGTGGTCGAGGAGGAACCCGGCGAGCGCGCCGGGGGTCCGGGCGGCGTCCACCAGTCGCTCGACCTGGGCCAGGGCCGCCGGAACGAGGACGGCGGGGTCGGCCATGGCCCGGGCGAGGCGCCGGCTGGGCGCGTCGGGGTCGCGGGCCGCGGGAGGGGACGGCAGGGCCCTCGCCGGCTCGGCGGGAAGGCCGGTGGCCGGCGGGTCCTCCTCCGGGCGGCGCGGGGAGGCCGGCAGCGGCCAGGCCTCCCGGGTCGTCGGGGGTGCCGGCGGGGGCAGGGGCGCGAGGACCGGCGTGTCGGGCAGGCGGATCTCACCGGGCGCGGGCCCGGGGACCGCGGGCCCGAAGACCGGGGCGGGCTCGGGCGGGCGGGGCGCGGGCGGCGCCGGAGCCGCGTCCGCGCCCTCCCCCGCGACGTCGAGGGCCCAGGAGCGCATGGCCGACGCCACCGTGGGTCCGTGACCCTTGAGCCGGGCGTAGATGTCCTGGCGGCCGGAGCCGCGCGGGACCCGGGGCAGCTGGATGACGTTGCGCGCCCGCCCGTCCCCGCCCGGGGAACCCGGCCGCGCCGGGTCGGGCTCGGCCAGGTAGTCGGGCAGGCCCGCCAGGCCGCCGAGGACGACGCCGGCGCGCGGCAGCCGCAGGTCGGCGACCTCCCGCCAGCCGGGGCTGTCGTCGGGGACGAGCAGGACGGCCCGGTCGTCGCCCGCGGCGCGCAGAGCGCTCACGAGCTCCAGCGCCGCCGCCGGATCGGGGGCCGACGCCACGACCGTGTCGACGTCCGAGCCGAGGGTCGACGGGTCGAAGCGGTCCCAGGCCACGGTCCGCACGGCGTGACCGCCGAACGGGCGCAGGGGGTCGCGTCCGGCCCCTTGCACGTGGAGCAGGATGGCCATCGGACCCCTTCGCGTCGTCCCGGCGGTGCGCCCGCACCGCGCCACGACTGTGCCACGGGGCCCGCGACCCGCGCAGCCGTCCTCCGGATGATCCGCCGGCCCGGACGGGCGATATCCGTCCACACCCGCTGACCGGCCCGGCCCCGCATGGGTGGTATCCGTCCGAACCCCCTGACCGGCACTCCCCACACGGTGGTTGTCCGTCCACACCCGGTCATCGGCCGGCTCGCACCGGGGTCGGGTCAGAAGCCGAGACCGGAGAGGGAGCGGAAGGCCTGGACGGCGGCCGGGCCGATGATGACGAGGAACAGCACCGGCATGATGCCGAAGATCAAGGGGAACAGGATCTTGATCGGGACCTTCTGGGCCTGCTCCTCGGCGCGCTGCCGCCGCTTGACCCGGATCTCCTCGGACTGGATCCGCAACGCCTTGGCCATGGGGACGCCGAAGGTCTCGGCCTGGATGAGCGCCGAGGCGAAGGTCCGCAGCTCCTCGACGTCGGTGCGCTCGGTGAGGGCGCGCAGGGCGTTGGCGCGGCTGGTCCCGAGCTGCATCTCCTGGAGGACCCGGGCGAACTCCCGCCCCACGGGACCCTGGTCGTGGCGGGCGACGTAGGCCAGCGCGGCGTCGAACCCGAGCCCCGCCTCGACCGAGATCGTCAGCAGGTCCAGGGCGTCGGGCAGGTCGCGGAGGATGGCCGTCGACCGGCCCGACGCCAGCCGCGAGACCTGCGCGGCCGGGCCCAGCCAGCCGATGACCAGGCCGAAGCCCGCCAGCAGCGCGGTCCGGGCGCCGCCGATGCCGAGCACCAGCCCCAGCAGGACCCCGAGGGCGCCGGCCACCAGGGCCAGCAGCACCTGCAGCGACAGCACCCGGTCCACGGACCACTGCTCGGGGTGGCCGGCCAGGGCGAGCCGGCGGTCCAGCCTCCGCACCTGGCCCGCCGGGGTGAGGAACCGGCCCAGCCGGACGACCACCGCGAGCACCGGGTCCAGCGCCCGGATCCGGAACGGCTGGTCGAGCTCGGCGCCCCGGGCCGTGGTCGGCAGCGGCCGGAGGCGGTCGATGTCCTCGATCCGCCGCCGCCCCGTGCTGGGGATGGCGGACACGGCCACGACGCCGGCGAGCACGGCGGCACCGGCCACCATGACCGCCCCGGCGTAGAGGGCGGCGGTCGAGGTCATGCCCCCCAGCACGCCGCCCAGCAGGCCGTCCACGATGCCCGCAACCAGTCCGGCGCCCGGCGGGCGCGGGCTCACAGCTCCACCTTCGTCGCCCATCGCAGCCCGGCGAGACCCGCGACGAAGAGCACGACCGACCCGACGAGGAAGAGGATGCCGACGGGGTCGGTGACCAGCGGGGTCAGGTAGCCGGGCCGCGCCAGCAGCAGGTAGACGACGAAGACGACCGGCAGGGCCCCGACGATCCACGCGGACAGCCGGCCCTCCGCGGACAGCGCGGACACGTGCCGGCGCAGCCGCTCCCGCTCGCGCATGGTCTCCGCGACCGTGTCGAGCAGTTCCGCCAGGTTGCCGCCGACCTCGCGCTGGATCCGGATCGACATCACGACCCAGCGGAAGTCGACGCTGTCGATCCGGTTCGCGATGTCCTCCAGCGACCGCTCCGCGGGGACCCCGAGCCGGGACTCCACGAGCGCGCGCTGGAACTCGGTCCGGATCGGCTCCCGGCCCTCCCGGACCACGCCCTCGACGGCCTGGGGCAGCGACAGCCCCGCCCGCAGGGTCGAGGCCAGCAGCTGCAGCGTGTCCGGCAGGGCCGCGTGGAAGGACCGGCGCCGCCGGTCGGCCCGCAGCCGCAGGAATGCGACGGTGCCGAGGAACCCGGCCGCCGCCCCGACCACCAGCGCGACCGGATTGCCGAGGGTGACGGCGAGGAGCAGCAGGCCGACCGTCGCGCTCACGCCGATCTGGATGACGACCCACTCGCCGGGCTTGAGCGTGAGGTCGGCGGCCTCCAGCCGCCGGCTGAGCTGCTGCTCGCCCTCGCCGCGGCCCACCAGGCGGCCGGCGACGTCGACGGCCTGCCGGGCGAGGGCGTTGTCGCCCAGGCGGGTCGGGGGCGCGGGGCCGCGGGGAGCCGGTCGGCCCGGGGCCGGCGTGTAGATCTCCAGCGCCTGCTGCCGGCGCCGCTGCGGCCCGACCGCCCAGGCGGCGATGCTCGACAGGGCGATCCCGCCGATCAGGGCCGCGAGGAACATCGCCCCGGCGGCGGCGTAGGCGACCTCGACCGGCCAGGCCGGTCCCGGCGGGGCGGCGGCGGCCAGCGGGATCTCCTCCGGGGTGGGCACGGCCGAGGCCACGGGCGCCGGGGCGGCGGAGGGATCGAGCGGTTCCGGGCCGACCGAGTCGTCGACGGCGGCCGCGAGCTCGCGGGCGAACTGGGCGGAGATGTCGTCGGCGGCGGCCACCCCGTACAGCTGCCCGCCGGTGCCGGCGACGATCTGCCGGAACTCGTCGGCGAAGGGCTTGTTCCCCTCGACGGTGACGGCGGAGACCACGACCTGCTCCGCCCGCGCCCGCTCGGCCAGCGCCGCCCCGGTCGCGAGCGGGTCCTCGGCCCCGCGGTCCGGTTCGGTGTCGTCGCCGTCGGTGACGAACACGGCCACGCCGCCGCCGGTCGGGGCCAGGCCGTCCAGCGTGATCTCGAGGCCGTCGAAGGCGGACGTGAACCCTCCGTCGTTCGTCAGGCCGTCGATGGCCGCCACCAGGGCGGCCCGGTCCCGGCCGGGCGGGACCAGGGTCTCGGCGGTGTCGCCGAACGCGACCAGGCCGATCTCGACGCGCCCTTCCTCCAGCAGCTGCTCCACGACGGCGGTGGTGGCCGCCTTGGCCTGGGCGAACTGGTCGTCGTTCACCGACCTGGAGGTGTCGAAGGCGAGCACCAGCGTGTCGGAGCCGGGTGTCGGCCCGGGGGCGGGCCCGGCGGTGGCCGCGACGGCGATCGCGGACCCGGGGCCCGCGATCGCGGCCAGGGCGGCCGCCGCGGCCACG
>JBHJOJ010000282.1:0-5595 GCA_050329835.1 Kineosporiaceae bacterium
AGGGCGGGCACCGGTCGGGCGGGCGCTGGTCGGCCGCGGCGCGCGGGCTCCCGGAACCGCGGCCACGGCGTCCGCGGGGGAGGGCATGGCCGGTGGCGCGGGCGGAGACGGCGCGGTGCGCGGCACGGAGGTCACGGTGGGCCGGGACGGCTGGTGTTCGCGCACCGGTTCGGGTGACTGGCCGTCGACGGCCTCACCGTGGTCCGCGTACGTCTGAACGGTCGGGTCGCTCGTGCTCACCCGTCACCTCCCTCACCGGGGTCGTCGACCGGTCCCGGTCCCCCGCTGCCGTCCGGGTCGGCCGGGGCCCACCCGGCGCCCATCCCGTCAGACGGTACCGGACCGTCCTCGGATCCGACCCCCGCGGCGGCGGCCTCGCGGTTGAGCGCGGCCGCGATGACCGAGTCGTCCCCACCGGTCCGGGTGAGGATGACCCCCATCGTGTCGCGCCCGCTCACCCGGATGTCCGCCACCCGGGACCGCATGACCCGCCCCGACGCCATGATCACGAGGATCTCGTCGCCCTCGGTCGTGACGATCGCCGACACCAGGTCGCCGCGGCCGTTGCCGGTCCGGGCCACCTTGATGCCGGTCCCCCCGCGACCCTGGAGGCGGTACTCCGCCACCGGCGTCCGCTTGGCGTACCCCCCCTCGGTGACGACGACGACGTCCAGGCCGGACGCCCCCTCGACGCCCTCCCGCGACGACGCCGGCACCACGTCCGCGGCCAGCAGCACGTCATCGCTGCGGAACCGCATGCCGGTGACCCCGCTGGTGTCGCGGCCCATCGGCCGCAGCGTCGAGTCGTCGGCCGGGAACCGGATCGACTGACCGTGCCGCGACACCAGCAGCAGGTCGTCGTCGTCCGACACCAGCCGCGCGGCCACCAGCTCGTCGCCGTCGCGCAGCTTCACCGCGATCAGCCCCCCCTGGCGGGGCGAGTCGTAGTCGCCGAGGCGCGACTTCTTCACCAGACCGGTTCGCGTCGCCAGCACGAGGTAGGGCGCCTCGGCGTAGTCGGCGATGTCGAGGACCGCGGCGATCCGCTCGTCGGGGCGGAACGCCAGCAGGTTCGCCACGTGCTGCCCGCGGGCGTCGCGCGCCCCCTCCGGGATCTCGTAGGCCTTGGCCCGGTACACCCTCCCCTCGTTGGTGAAGAACAGCAGCCAGTGGTGGGTCGACGTGACGAAGAAGTGCTCGACGACGTCGTCGCTGCGCAGCGCGGCCCCGCGGATGCCCTTCCCGCCGCGGCGCTGGGCCCGGTAGCTGTCGGCCCGGGTCCGCTTGGCGTAGCCGCCGCGGGTGATGGTGACGACGACCTCCTCGTCGGCGATGAGGTCCGCCATGTTGACCTCACCGTCGGAGGGCACCAGCCGGGTCCGGCGCTCGTCTCCGAACCGCTCGACGATCTCGGCCAGCTCCGTCGACACGATGTCCCGCTGCCGCACCGGGTCGGCGAGGATCGCCTCGTACCCGGCGATCAGCGCCGTCAGCTCGTCGTACTCGTCCCGGATCCGCTGCCGCTCCAGGGCCGCCAGCTGGCGCAGCTGCATGGTGAGGATGGCCCGGGCCTGCACCTCGTCGATGTCGAGCAGGGTGATGAGCCCGTCGCGGGCCTCGTCGGCGTTCGCCGACGCCCTGATCAGGGCGATGACCTCGTCGAGGGCGTCCAGTGCCTTGAGGTAGCCGATGAGGATGTGCTGGCGTTCCTGCGCCTGGCGCAGCCGGTACCGGGTCCGCCGGACGACGACCTCGAGCTGGTGGTCCACCCAGGCGCGCACGAACCCGTCGAGCCCCAGCGTCCGTGGCACCCCGTCGACCAGGGCGATCATGTTGGCGCCGAAGGTGTCCTGCAGCTGGGTGTGCTTGTACAGCTGGTTGAGGACGACCTTGGCCACGGCGTCCCGCTTGAGGACGATGACGAGGCGCTGGCCGGTCCGCCCGGACGTCTCGTCGCGGATGTCGGCGATCCCCGAGAGCCGCCCCTCCTTCACCAGTTCCGCGATCTTCAGCGAGACGTTGTCGGGGTTGACCTGGTACGGCAGCTCCGTGACGACGAGGCAGGTCCGGTTCTGGATCTCCTCGACCTCGACGACGGCCCGCATGACGATCGACCCGCGTCCGGTCCGGTAGGCCTCCTCGATCCCGCGCCGGCCCATGACCAGGCCGTGGGTCGGGAAGTCCGGGCCCGGGATCCGCTCCATGAGGGCGTCGAGCAGCTCGGCGTCGGAGGCGTCCGGGTGGTCCAGCGCCCACTGGACCCCGGCCGCGACCTCGCGCAGGTTGTGCGGCGGGATGTTCGTCGCCATCCCGACCGCGATCCCGGCCGAGCCGTTGACCAGAAGGTTCGGGAACCGGGACGGCAGCACCGAGGGTTCCAGGGTGCGGCCGTCGTAGTTCGGGGCGAAGTCGACGGTGTCCTCGCCGATGTCCCGCACCAGCTCCATGGCGAGCGGAGCCATCCGGCACTCGGTGTAGCGCGGCGCCGCCGCGCCCTCGTTTCCCGGCGAGCCGAAGTTCCCCTGCCCGTCGACCAGCGGATAGCGCATCGCCCAGTCCTGGACCAGGCGGACGAGGGTGTCGTAGATGGCGGAGTCACCGTGCGGGTGGTACTGGCCCATGACGTCGCCGATGACCCGGGTGCACTTCGAGTACGCCCGGTCCGGGCGGTACCCGCCGTCGTACATCGCATACAGCACGCGCCGGTGCACGGGCTTGAGGCCGTCCCGGACGTCGGGCAGCGCCCGCGACACGATGACGCTCATCGCGTAGTCGAGGTACGAGCGCTGCATCTCCGTCTGGAGGTCGACGGGCTCGATGCGGGACACGGGCAGGCCCGCGTCGGTCGGAGTGTCGGTCACGTGTCAGTCCTTCGGGCCGCAGGGCGGCTGCTGGGATGCGACGGCTCAGATGAGGTGCTCAGATGTCGAGGAAGCGGACGTCCTTGGCGTTGCGCTGGATGAAGCCACGGCGCGACTCGACGTCGTCGCCCATGAGCACGCTGAACACCTGGTCGGCGGCCGCCGCGTCCTCCAGCGTCACCTGGAGCAGGGTCCGGGTGTCGGGGTTCATCGTGGTGTCCCACAGCTCGTCGTAGTTCATCTCGCCGAGCCCCTTGTAGCGCTGGACGCCGTTCTCCTTGGGCAGGCGGCGACCGGCCTCGCGCCCGGCCGCGATGAGGGCGTCCCGCTCGCGGTCGCTGAACGCGTACTCGTGGGCGCCGGCGGTCCACTTGAGCCGGTACAGCGGCGGCTGGGCGAGGTAGACGTGGCCCTCGTCGACCAGCGTGCGCATGTACCGGAACAGCAGCGTGAGCAGCAGGGTCCGGATGTGCTGGCCGTCGACGTCGGCGTCCGCCATGAGGATGATCTTGTGATAGCGGAGCTTCGAGATGTCGAAGTCCTCACCGATCCCGGTGCCGAACGCGGTGATGAGGCTCTGGATCTCGGTGTTGCCGAGCGCCCGGTCGAGCCTGGCCTTCTCGACGTTGAGGATCTTCCCGCGGATGGGGAGGATCGCCTGGGTCTCCGGGTTGCGGCCCCGGATCGCGGACCCACCCGCCGAGTCGCCCTCGACGATGAAGACCTCCGAGCGCTCCGGGTCCGTGCTCTGGCAGTCCTTGAGCTTGCCCGGCATGCCCATCGACTCCAGCGGGCCCTTGCGGCGGGTGGCGTCGCGGGCGCGGCGGGCGGCGATCCGGGCCGCCGCCGCCTGCTGGATCTTGCGGACGACGTCCCGGGCCTCGCGCGGGTGGCTGGCGAACCAGTCCCCGAGGGCCTCCCCGACGACGCGCTGGACGTACGAGCGGACCTCGGTGTTGCCGAGCTTGGTCTTGGTCTGGCCCTCGAACTGGGGTTCGGCCAGCTTGACCGAGATCACCGCGGTCAGGCCCTCGCGGACGTCCTCGCCGGTGAGCTGCTCGTCCTTCTTCAGCAGGTTGTTGTCGCGGGCGTAGCGGCCGACGAGGCCGGTGAGTGCGGCCCGGAACCCCTCCTCGTGGGTGCCGCCCTCGTGGGTGTTGATGGTGTTGGCGTAGGTGTGGACGCTCTCGGAGTACGACGACGTCCACTGCAGCGCGACCTCGATGCCGATCCTGCGCGCCGGGTCCTCGGACTCGAACGACACGATGTCGTCGTGGACCGGGTCCGCCTTCTTCGACCGGTTGAGGTGGGCGACGTAGTCGACCAGCCCGCCGTCGTAGCGGTAGGAGTCGACCCGCGGCGCGGGCGCGTCCAGGCGCGAGCGCTCCCCGTCCGCGCCGGTGACCTCGGCGGTCTCGGTGGTGTGCTCGGGGCGCAGGTCCGTGAGCGTGAGCCGCAGCCCCTTGGTGAGGAACGCCATCTGCTGGAAGCGGGTGCGCAGCGTCTCGGCGTCGAAGTCGAGGGTCTCGAAGACGTCGGGGTCCGGCCAGAACGTCACCGTGGTGCCGGTGTCCGGCGTCGGCTCCCCCTGCTGCAGGTCCGCGGTCGGGACCCCGCGGTCGTAGGCCTGCCGCCACACGTGGCCCTGGCGCCGGACCTCGACCTCCAGCCGCCGGGACAGGGCGTTGACGACGCTGACGCCGACCCCGTGGAGACCGCCGGAGACGGAGTAGCCGCCACCGCCGAACTTCCCGCCGGCGTGCAGCACGGTGAGCACGACCTCGACGGCGGGCCGCTGCTCGACGGGGTGCAGGTCGACGGGGATGCCGCGCCCGTCGTCCACCACCCGGACCCCGCCGTCCGGCAGCAGGGTGATGCCGATCTCCGTGCAGTAGCCGGCCAGTGCCTCGTCGACGGAGTTGTCGACCACCTCGTACACGAGATGGTGCAGCCCGCGCGGGCCCGTGGAGCCGATGTACATGCCGGGCCGCTTGCGGACCGCCTCGAGCCCCTCGAGGACGGTGATGTTCCGCGCGTCGTACCCGCCGTCCGCCGGGACGTCGGGACGATCCGTGACGGACGGGGACAGGGTGGCGTCGGCCAAGGAACGGCTCCTTCAGTGGATTGACTCCTCATTCTACCGGGCGACTCGTGGGCTCACGTGCGCACCGACGCACCTGGAAGGCGCTCAGGAGGTCTGGGCACGGGCCCTCGTACCCCCCCATGAGGGGAGGTCGGCGCCGGGGGCGCCACGGACGCCTCACCCGTACGTGTCCCGCGGCCCGCGGGCACCGGTCACCCGCAGCCGGCCGCGGCGCCACGACGGCCCCGCCGGGCCGAGGACCTCGATCCGGTGCACGACGCCGTCGCCGACCACGTCCGCCAGCCGTCGCCTCAGGTCCCCGGTCAGGTAGGACAGCTGAGTGGCCCAGGCGGTCGTCTCGGCGCGCACGACGAGGACCCCGTCGTCGAAACGCTCCGGCGAGCAGTGGGCGGCGATGTCAGCGCCGACCACCTCGGGCCAGCGCGCCATGACGCCGGCCACTCCGATCCGGTCCTGCCATCCCGCGTCGTGGACGATCCCGGACGCGAGCTCCCCGAGCAGCTGCGGGTCCCGGGGACCCGGCCCCGCCCCGGACATCCGGCCCCGGCCCCGTAGGTGGGCACCGCCGAGGCGACCGCCGGCAGGGTCGCCGGGGCGGCGACCGCGCGCCCGGGCCGCCGCCACGGCCCG
>JBHJOJ010000283.1:0-5029 GCA_050329835.1 Kineosporiaceae bacterium
CCGAGGGCTCCTGCGGCGTCGCGGGGGCGGCCGGGGCGGCGGGCGGCAGGACCGACCGCGAGCGGACGGGCTCCATCGGCGTCTCGCCAGCCGGCGGGGCGACCGGCGGGGCGACCGGCGGGGCCACCGGCGGCAGCGCCGTCGTCGCCGACCGTCGCGCCGACCGGAGCGGCCGGTCATCCAGGTCGTCCCCCGGGAGGACCGTGCCGAATCCCGGCACCACGCGCAGCGTCGCACCCTCCCGGTCCTCGGGGAGGCGGACGACTCGACGGCCGTCCCGGCTCACGAGGGTCTCGTCCGGCGCCCGGCCGGGGTCGGCGCCGGGGTCGGTGTCGTCCGGGGCGCCGGCATCGGGAAGGCGCAGCAGACGGCGCGGCGGGCGGCCCTCGGGCTCGCGGCCGTCGCCGTCCGCGACGCCACGAAACCGTGGCGTGTACGCGGTCATGCGTCCTCCGATGGGTTCCTCAACGGTGCGGCGCTCCCCAGTGTGCCCGGAACGCGGGACCGGTAACGAGCGGTATCAAGAATTGGTGGTCACCCCCTCCGTGGGAATCCCCATATTGGGGATAAGCGTACGGCGATATCTCCGTTACGAGCCCCTGCCGGCCGGTCCCGGTGCCTCACCGGGACCCTCCTCGACGGAGCCTCCGAGTGCCCGGGTGCCGTCGCGGCGCCGCGGCACGAGTGTCACCCGGGGGAGATCGGGTGCCGGCAACGGGTCCCCGGCGAAGCCCTCGACCACCCCGAAGCGCCGTCCGGCGGCCCAGTCCGCGCGGGCACGGGCGATCGACCCGTGGTCGGGACCCACGAAGTTCCACCACATGACGAGCGGGTCCTCGAACGGCACGCCGCCGAGCAGGAAGGCCGTGGTGTCTGCCGCGGCCCGCAGCGGCCAGCCCGTCGCGCCGGGCGGCCGGTGGCGCAGGCTCCCGGCCGGCAGCCGGACGCCCCCGGACTCGATCTCACCGCTCACGACGAGCAGGGCGTGCTCGAACCCGGGCTCGAGGGGGAGGTCGAGGGCGGCTCCCGCCGGGATCCGCAGGTCCGCCCCGACGAGGGGGGTGTGCACCTCGGCGGGAGCGCTCGTCCCCGCGAACCGGCCCAGGACCACGGTGACCGAGACCCGGCCCTCGGTGAGGAGGGGGAGTCGCTCGTGGTGGGCGAACCGGGGCGGGCCGTCCCGCTCCGGCGTGGGCAGGGCGACCCACAGCTGCAGGCCGTGCAGGACGGGGGCGGCGCCGGCCACCGACTCCTCGCTGTGGGCGATGCCGCGCCCGCTGGTCATGAGGTTGAGCCCGCCGGGGCGGATGACCTGTCGGGTGCCGAGGGAGTCGCGGTGCAGGACCTCGCCCTCGTAGAGCCACGTCACCGTCTGGAGACCGATGTGCGGGTGCGGCGGCACCCACATGCCCACCCGCCCCGCGGGCGAGGGCCGGGTGAGGTCCTCGGGGCCGAAGTGGTCGACGAAGCACCAGGCGCCGACGCTGCGCAGCGCCCGGTCGGGCAGGAAGCGACGCACCGTCGTGTACTTCCCGATCGCGACCTCGCGGCCGGTCACGACGGCCCCCGGACCGGCGACCGGATCGGCCTCCCGCACGCTCACCCGTCCATCACGCCACTATCGGCGCCCCGCGTCCAGCGCCGGGCGCCCCCGACCCGGGCGCCGGGCGCCCCGGATGCCCGGTCGGGCACCCGCGGGCGGCACGATGGCGCGGTGCCCGTCGACCTCGACGACTCCGCGTTCGACCGTGCCGTCTCGGAGGCGCTCGACACCCTGCCGCCCCCACTGGCCCGGCTCATGGACAACGTCGTGGTCCTCGTGGCGGACGAGCCGCCGCCCGAGGTCGACCCGGAGACGCTGGGGCTCTACGAGGGGACTCCGCTCACGGAGCGGGGAGAGGGCTGGGCGGGGTCCCTGCCGGACCGGATCACGATCTTCCGCCGGCCGCTGCTGGAGATGTGCGCGGACCGCGCCGAGGTCGCGGACGAGGTGCGGATCACCGTGGTCCACGAGGTGGCCCACCACTTCGGGATCGACGACGACCGGCTGCACGAGCTGGGCTGGGGTTGAGTCACACCAGCTCGTGGTCGACCCCGAGCCGCCGGTAGGTGGCCGCCGCGCGGTGGTCCCGGGACACGAGGACGCGGCCGTGGTCGCGTGCCGTGGCACCGACGAGTGCGTCGTAGGCCGCGCCCCCGACCACGCCGGCCCGGCTGATCGAGGTCACCAGGTCGAGCACGCCGGGACCGGGTGGAGCGAGAACCCGGTCGACGTCGAACCAGCCGAGGATCAACTCCCCGGCAGCCGCGGCGGCCAACCGTCTCCCGGGCAGCCGGGTCATGACGGAGTAGGCCTCGAGAAGGGCGTGGGCCGGGATCTCGGCGCCCTCGGCGACACCGCGGCAGGCCTTGTGCTCCGGATGCCACGTCACCATGGCCGGGACCGCCACGCTGGTGTCCACCGCGACCGTCATCGCCGGATCGACTCGAGTGTCTCGCGGATCATCTCGTCGGTGAGGGGCTCCGCGTCCGGCGACACGGCCACCGGTCGCCCGTCCTCCCACACCACCTCGACGTCGGACGCCGCGGGGCGGATCTCGACGGCGTCCCCCAGCCACATGAGATCCACCCGGCCGCCGCCCTGCACGTCGAGCCGGCGCCGGATCTCGGCCGGCAGCACCATGCGCCCCGACTTGTCCACCTTCACCAGCATGGCAGAGAGTATGCCATGGTCCATGGCATGTCGTACGGCAGGGTACGTGCCGTACGACAGGTCGGGCGGGGGTGGGGGACGCCCTACCCTCCGGACGGGGACGTGCCGGCTCCCGGCGGACGTGGCCCGGATCGGAGGGTGGCGGCATGGGAACGACTCTCCTCGGCCGCGTGGGCCGCGACACCGCGTACACCGTCCTCGGCCTCCCCCTGGCCGTCATCGCCTTCGCCGTCACCGTCACCGGGCTGTCGCTGTCGGCCGGCCTGCTCGTCACGCTCCTCGGCATCCCCGTCGCTGTCGCCACCCTGGCGGCGGCCCGCGTGCTCGCTCTCGTCGAGCGCGCCCGGCTGCGCGGCCTCGACGGCCGCCCGCTGCCGCCCCGCGGCCCGCTGGTCCGCCGGGGACGCGGCCTGCGGGGCTGGCTCGCCCCGCTCGGCGACGCCGAGTCCTGGCTCGCCGTCCTGCACGCCGTGCTCGGCCTCCCGGTGGCGATCGTCACGTTCGTCATGACGATCGTGTGGTGGGCGATCTCGCTCGGCGGGCTCACGTACTGGCTCTGGGGCCGCTGGCTGCCCGAGAACCGGGTCGACGACGACAACCGGTCCCTCGCCGAGCTCCTGGGGTGGGGCCCGGACGACGACGTGTGGCTCTACACCGCGATCGGGGTGTTCTTCCTGCTCACGCTGATCCCCCTGGTGCGGCTGCTGGCGGTGTCGCAGGCGGCGCTGGCACGGCTGCTGGTCGCGAACCAGGAGGTGGCCCGGCTGCGGCAGCGGGTCGACACCCTCGAGACCAGTCGCGCCGCGGTCGTCGAGGCGGGCACCAGCACCCTGCAGCGCCTGGAGCGGGACCTCCACGACGGGCCGCAGGCGCGCCTCGTTCGGCTGCAGATGGACCTGGCCAGCGCCGAGCGGCGGTTCGCGGACGACCCCCAGGCCGCCCGCACCCTCGTGACGGGCGCCCAGACCCAGGTCGACGAGGCGCTCGGCGAGCTGCGGAACCTGTCCCGGGGCATCGCGCCTCCGGTCCTCGTGGACCGTGGGCTGTCGCCCGCGCTGTCGGCCCTGGCCGCCCGGGCGGCCGTGGACGTCCGGCTCGACGTCCGCCTGCCCGACGGCTCGCGGCTGCCCTCGGCGGTCGAGAGCACCGCGTACTTCGTGGTCGCCGAGGCCCTGACCAACGTGGCGAAACACAGCGGGGCGACCCGCTGCGAGGTGACCGTCGCCGCCGTGGCGGCCGAGGGTCAGGATGGGTCCGTGCCGGAGGGGACGGGGCCGCGCGACGCGGTGCGGGTCGAGGTGCTCGACGACGGGGTCGGCGGGGCCTCCCTGGCCAAGGGACACGGCCTGGCCGGGCTCGCCGACCGGGTGGCCGCGGTCGACGGGAGCCTGACGGTGGACAGCCCGTCCGGCGGGCCGACGCTGGTCGTCGCGGAGATCCCCGTCCGGTGACCTCGACCCCGGGCGCCCGCCGCCGCGTCGTCCTCGCCGAGGACTCCCTCCTGCTCCGCGAGGGGCTGGTGCGGATCCTCGGCGAGGCCGGGTGCGAGGTCGTGGCGGCGGTCGGAGACGGGCCCGGCCTGGTCGCCGCGGTCGAGCAGCACCGTCCGGACGTCGCGGTGGTCGACGTCCGGATGCCCCCGACGTTCACCGACGAGGGCCTGCGCGCCGCGGTCGAGGCCCGCCGGCGGGTACCCGGGACGGCCGTGCTCGTCCTCAGCCAGTACGTCGAGCAGGCGTACGCCGACGAGCTGGTGGCCTCGGGCGAGGGCGGCGTCGGGTACCTGCTGAAGGACCGGGTGGCGAAGCTCGACCAGCTGGCGGACGCGCTGGAGCGGGTGGCGACCGGGGGGACGGTGCTCGATCCCGAGGTCGTGGCGCAGCTGTTCGCCCGCCGGCGCACCAGCCCGATCGCGGGTCTGTCGCCCCGCGAGCGCGAGGTCCTTCAGCTGATGGCCGAGGGGCGGTCGAACCCGGCGATCGCCGGGCGGCTGGTGGTCTCGGAGGGGGCGGTCGAGAAGCACGTCGGCTCGATCTTCACGAAGCTCGGGCTGCTGCCGTCGGGCGGTGACTCGCGGCGGGTGCTGGCGGTGCTGGCCTGGCTGCGGGGGTGAACCGGGGCGGGGGAGGAGGCCCGACGGACGGTCCCGGCTCCGCGTTTGGCTCCCGGGCCCGGCACCCCTATGCTGGGCTGGCCCGCAACGGATCGTTCGTCCCGCCCCTATCGTCTAGCGGCCCAGGACGCCGCCCTTTCAAGGCGGTAGCACGGGTTCGAATCCCGTTGGGGGCACGCCTCTGCTGAGGCCCCGTAGCGCAG
>JBHJOJ010000284.1:0-14507 GCA_050329835.1 Kineosporiaceae bacterium
GGGTGCCCGCGGCGCGGGCACCTCGGGCGCCGCCCGCCGGGCGGACTCCGGGCGCGAGGTCACGGCGGCGGTGTCCCTCACCCGGCGTTGGCGACGAGACCGAGCTCGGCCGGGTCCGCGAGAGCGGAGTGGTGCGGCAGCACCCGGACCGTGTAGCCGAACGCCCCCGTGCGGGCCAGCGGCAGCGACGCCGCGAAGCGGTGGGCGCCGCCGTCCACGGCCTCGGCGTGCGCCAGGGCGAGGGTGCCGACCTCCCCGGCCAGGTCGTCGGACTCGCTGACGGTGCCGTGCACCAGCTCGACGCGCACGTCAGCCGGGTCGAGATCCCCGAGGGACACCACGGCCTCGACCGCGAGGACGTCGCCCACCTGCGGCGAGTCCCCGATCCCCTGGCCGGACACGTGGTCCACCCGGACGGCGTGCCAGCCGGCGACCACCCGCCGCTTCCAGGCCGCCAGCGCCCGGGCGCCGTCGTGGCCGGGCGTGCGGTCCAGGGCCCGGGAGGCCGCGGCAGCCGGTGCGTACAGGGCCTCGACGTACTCCCGGACCATCCGCCCGGCCAACACCTTCGGACCGAGGGTGGACAGCGTGTGCCGGACCATCTGCAGCCACCGGCCCGGCAGTCCGTGCTCGTCGCGGTCGTAGAAGCGCGGCGCCACCGAGGACTCCACGAGGTCGTACAACGCCCGCGCCTCCAGGTCGTCCCGGTGGTCGGGGTCGTCGACGCCGTCCGCCGTCGGGATCGCCCAGCCGTTCTGGCCGTCGAACCACTCGTCCCACCAGCCGTCGAGGATCGAGAGGTTGAGGCCGCCGTTGAGCGCCGCCTTCATGCCGGAGGTCCCGCAGGCCTCGAGCGGCCGCAACGGGTTGTTGAGCCACACGTCGCAGCCCGGGTAGAGCCGCCGCGCCATGGCGATGTCGTAGTTGGGCAGGAAGGCGATCCGGTGCCGGACGGCGGCGTCGTCGGCGAACCGGACCACCTGCTGGATGAGGCGCTTGCCGCCCTCGTCCGCGGGGTGGCTCTTCCCGCCGATGATGATCTGCACCGGTCGGGTCGGGTGCAGCAGCAGCGACCGCAGCCGCTCCGGATCCCGCAGCATGAGGGTGAGCCGCTTGTAGGTCGGCACCCGCCGGGCGAAGCCGATGGTCAGCACCTCGGGGTCGAAGGCGGAGTCGATCCAGCCCAGCTCGGCGGGCGAGGCGCCGCGCTCCCGCCAGGACAGCCGCAGGCGGGCCCGGGCCCACTCGACCAGCCGCTCCCGCTGCGCGCGCCGCATCTGCCACAGCTCGGCGTCGCCGGCGCGGGCGAAGACGCCCCAGTCCTGGAGGTCACCGGGGGCGCCGGCTCCCAGCCGGGCCCCGAGGTCGATCACCCCGCGGCTGACCCAGGTCGCGGCATGGACGCCGTTGGTGATCGACGTGATGGGCGTCTCGGTGCTGTCGAAGCCCGGGTACAGGCCGCCGAACATGTCGCGGCTGACGACGCCGTGCAGCTTCGACACCCCGTTGGCGCGCTGGGCCAGCCGCAGCCCCATGACCGCCATGTTGAAGACGGCCGGGTCGCCACCCGGGAAGTCCTCGGCGCCGAGCGCCAGGACGTCCTTGACCTCCAGGCCGCCCAGGGCGTCGGAGTCGCCCAGGTACCCGGCGACCAGGTCGCGGTCGAACCGGTCGATCCCGGCCGGCACGGGCGTGTGGGTGGTGAAGACCGTGCCGGCGCGCACCGCCTCGACCGCCTCGGCGAACGTCAGCCCCTCGGCGACGAGCTCGCGGATGCGCTCCAGGCCGAGGAAGCCGGCGTGCCCCTCGTTGCTGTGGAAGACCTCCGGCGCCGGCGCCCCGGTGACCCGGCTGAAGGCCCGGACCGCCCGGACACCGCCGATGCCGAGCAGCATCTCCTGCTGGATCCGGTGCTCCTTGCTGCCGCCGTAGAGGCGGTCGGTGACGACGCGGGCCCGCTCGTCGTTGCTCGCGGTGTCGGAGTCGAGCAGCAGCAGCGGGATCCGGCCGACCTGCGCCCGCCACACCAGGGCGTGCAGCGTCCGGCCCTCGGGCAGGCCGACGGAGATCTCGACGGGGGTGCCGTCGGCCTCCCGCAGCAGCGACAGCGGGAGCTCGTTCGGATCGAGCACCGGGTAGGTCTCCTGCTGCCAGCCGTCCCGGGACAGGGACTGCCGGAAGTAGCCGGTCTTGTAGAACAGGCCCACCCCGACGATCGGGACCCCGAGGTCGCTGGCCGCCTTGAGGTGGTCGCCGGCGAGGATCCCCAGGCCGCCGGAGTACTGCGGCAGGGTGGCCGCGATCCCGAACTCGGGCGAGAAGTACGCCACGCCCGCCGGGGCGTCGGCGACCGACCGGTACCAGCCGGGTGTCGTGAGGTAGGCCTGGAGGTCGTCGGCTGCGGCCCGGACGCGCGACACGAAGTCGCCGTCGGCCGCGAGCCGGGTCAGTTCCTCGGGCGTCAGCATCCCGAGCAGCCGGACCGGGTCGCCGGCAGCGGCCGCCCAGCGCTCCTCGTCGATGCCGAAGAACAGGTCCCGGGTCGGCGGGTGCCAGGACCAGCGCAGGTTGAGCGCCAGCTCGCCGAGGGCCGCCAGGGGTTCCGGGAGGACTGTGCGCACGGTGAACCGGCGGATCGCTCTCACGGGAACGGAAGCCTAGGGCGCCCGGGGGGCGCCGCGGGGCGGTGTCGCCGGACCTCGTGGGACGACGTCGGGCGACGGCTCGGGCGACGGCTCTGCCGGACCTTCGCTGCGGACGGGCTCCGCCTTGGCTACGGTCGCCCTCGTGGGCACGAAGCAGCCGTACCCGTCCGCCCGTCCCGTGCTGGCCGCGGTGACCTCGGCCACCGCCCCCGGATCCGCCGCACCTGCGGCGCCGGCCACCGAGCGCCCGGTGGCCGGTCACCGGCCGGGCATCCCGGCGACCGCGGTCGGCCGCATCCCGGTGATCGGGGTGACCCCCGACGTGGACGGCGGGCGCTGGCCGGCCCGGGCCGTGGTCGGCGAGGCGGTGCCGGTGCGGGCGACGGTGTTCCGGGACGGCCACGACGCCGTGGCGGCGACCGCCGTGCTGCGCCGGCCGGACGGCACCGAGCACTCGCGGTCCCGGATGACCTCGCTGGGGCCGGGCCTCGACCGGTACGAGGCGTACCTGGTCCCGGACGAGCCCGGATCGTGGACCTTCACGGTCGAGGGCTGGGCCGACGGGTACGAGACCTGGCGGCACGCCGCGGAGATCAAGGTCCCGGCGGGCCTGGACGTCGAGCTCGTGCTCGCCGAGGGCGCCGCCGTGCTCCGCCGGGCGTGGGCCGGGCTGCCGGCCGGCGAGGCCGCTGCCGACGCGGCCCGGCGGGTGCTGTCGGACGCGGTGCGGGCCCTGCGGGACACCTCGGCGGACCCGCTCGCCCGCCTCGGCGTGGCGACCGGGGCCGACGTGCTCGCCGCCCTCGACCGGTTCCCGCTGCGGGACCTCGTGACCGGGGGCCCGGTCCGCTGTCTGCGGGTGGAGCGGGAACGGGCGCTGGTCAGCGCCTGGTACGAGATGTTCCCGCGCAGCGAGGGCGCCCACTGGGACACCGCCGCCGGGCGGTGGGTGTCGGGGACCTTCCGCACCGCGGCCGACCGGCTGCCCGCCGTCGCGGCGATGGGCTTCGACGTCGTGTACCTGCCGCCGGTGCACCCCATCGGCCGGGTGAACCGGAAGGGCCCGAACAACAGCCTGCAGGCCGGGCCGACGGACCCGGGCTCGCCCTGGGCGATCGGCTCCGCCGAGGGGGGCCACGACGCCATCCACCCCGACCTCGGGGACGCCGAGGACTTCGCCTGGTTCGTCGAGCGGGCCCGGGAGGCCGGCCTCGAGGTCGCCCTCGACCTGGCCCTGCAGTGCGCCCCGGACCACCCGTGGGCCGCCGAGCACCCCGAGTGGTTCACCGTCCGGGTCGACGGCTCCATCGCCTACGCCGAGAACCCGCCGAAGCGGTACCAGGACATCTACCCGCTGAACTTCGACGTCGACCCGGCCGGTCTCTACGCCGAGGTGCGGCGGATCGTCGAATTGTGGATCTCGCGCGGGGTGACGGTGTTCCGGGTCGACAACCCGCACACCAAGCCGGTGGAGTTCTGGGAGTGGCTCATCGCCTCGGTCAACGCCGAGCACCCCGAGGTGATCTTCCTGGCCGAGGCGTTCACCCGGCCCGCGATGATGGCGACGCTGGCCAAGGTCGGCTTCCAGCAGTCCTACACGTACTTCACGTGGCGGAACTCCAAGGCCGAGCTCATCGAGTACCTCACCGAGCTGAGCGGGGACAAGGCCGACTACATGCGGCCCAACTTCTGGCCCAACACCCCCGACATCCTGCACGCCTCCCTGCAGCAGGGCGGCCCGCCGGCCTTCAAGCTGCGGGCCGTGCTCGCCTCCACCATGGCGCCCTCGTGGGGCATGTACGCGGGATACGAGCTGTGCGAGCACGTGCCGCGCCCCGGCGCGGAGGAGTACCTGGACAACGAGAAGTACCAGTACCGCCCGCGCGACTGGGAGGGCGCCGAGCGCGAGGGCCGTTCGCTCGCCCCGTTCGTCGCGCGCCTCAACACGATCCGCCGCGAGCACCCGGCCCTGCAGCGGCTGCGGAACATCGTCTTCCACCCGACGTCCGACGACGCGGTCATCGCCTACTCCAAGCACCTGCCGGCGGCGCACTCGCCGACCGGGCGCGAGGACACGGTGCTGATCGTCGTCAACCTCGACCCGCACGCGGTCAAGGAGACGATGGTCTACGTCGACCCCGCGGCGTTCGGGCGACCGTCCGACCAGCCGTACACCGTCGTGGACCTGCTGACGGGCCAGGCGTGGACCTGGGGGCGGGACAACTACGTCCGGCTGGACCCGTTCCACGAGCCGGCGCACGTCTTCCACGTGCGCTGAGGAGGACCACGTGAGCGTCCCGGCGCCGGCGGCCGCACCGCTGGAGTCCCTGCTCGCCCGGTGGCTGCCCGGGCGCCGATGGTACCCGGCGAAGGGGCGCGCGGTCGCGGTCCGGGTGGTGGCCGACCTGCGGCTGCCGTCGTCCGAGGACGCCGAGGTCCGGGTGCTCGTCGTGGACCTCCACGCCGGCTCGGCGGACGCCGGGCCGGCCCCGGACGTCACCGACGAGGCGGTGCACGTCCAGGTCCCCGTGGTGCTGCGGCGCGCCGCCCCCGGCGGCGCCGGGCCGGAGGTGCCGTCCGCCGCCGTGATCGGCACGCTGGCGTCCCCGGCGGGCGCGGTGCGCGTGCACGACGCCGCCCACGACCCGGCGTACGCCGCCGCCCTCCTCACCCTGCTGGCGGAGCCGGCCTCGCTGCGGTCGGCCTCCGGCTGGGTGCGGTCGGTGCCGGGACCGGCGGCGCCCCGGCGGCGGCGTACCGCCGCGCCGCCGGCCCGCGTCCTCACCGGCGAGCAGTCCAACACCTCCGTCATCATCGAGCCGGAGGGCCAGCCGCCGCTCATCGTCAAGGTGTTCCGGACCCTGCAGGCGGGCGACAACCCCGACGTCGTCCTCCAGACCGCGCTCGCCGAGGCCGGGTCCGAGCGGGTGGCGCCGCCCGCGGGGCACCTGCGCGCCGGCTGGGTCGGTCACCACGGCGAGGAGATGGTCGCGGACCTGGCGTTCGGCTCGCGCTTCCTGCCGTCCTCGCCCGACGCCTGGCGGACGGCCACCGCCGCCCTGGCCGAGCGGGTGCCGTTCGGGACCGAGGCTCGCGAGCTGGGGGCGGCGACCGCCGAGGTGCACCGGGTGCTGGCCGGGGCGCTGCCCGTCGAGCCCGCGGGTCCCGTGCTGCTGGCCCGGTTGGCCGACTCGCTCGCCGCCCGGGTGCGCTGGGCGGTCACCGCCGTGCCCGAGCTGGCGGACGTGGCGACGGCGGCGACCGACGTCGTGCACCGGGTCCGGTTGCCGACGCGGGCGCCCGACTGGCAGCGGATCCACGGCGACCTGCACCTGGGGCAGGTGCTGCGCCCGCCCGGCCGCGGCTGGGTGCTGCTGGACTTCGAGGGCGAGCCGCTGCGCCCGCTGTCCGAGCGGACCGCGCTCGACACCCCGCTGCGGGACGTCGCGAGCATGCTGCGGTCGTTCGACTACGCGGCCGGCCGGGCGGCGTCGGGACCGGGTGAGGACGCGGCGGCTGCCCGCGCGTGGGCGGCGTCGGCCCGCGAGGCGTTCTGCGACGGCTACGCCGCGGTCGCGGGCGACGACCCGCGCGGGCACGCGGTGCTGCTGCGGGCCCTGGAGCTGGAGAAGGCCCTGTACGAGGTCGTGTACGAGACCCGCAACCGGCCCGACTGGGTCGGCGTGCCGCTGGCCGCAGTGCGCCGGCTCACGACCTGAGGGCGGGAGCCGGCCCGCCGCATCCCTTACCGAACCCGAACATCGCGCTGGCCGGGGGCTGACACGGTTCCAGGATTCTCGAATCCAGGCCCGACCGGGCCGGGACCGAAGGAGACCATGATGCGACCGATGCCCCTGCGCCCCCTGTCGACCACGGCGGCCGCCGTCCTCTCGGCCGGGCTGCTCGCCGTGGGAGCACTGGCCATGCCGGCCGCGGTGGCCGGGACCACCGACGACTCCGCGGCGGAGACCGGGTCGGACACCGAACCGGACGGCGACTCGGAGGACGGCGGCGACGGGGGTCTGCTGCGCGAGCGGGCGGACGTGGCCTGCGCCCGTGTCCCGAACGTCGTGACCCGGACCGAGAACCTCCAGGAGCGCCTCGCCGGGGACGCCTCCACCCGCGGCTCCCTGGCCTGGCTGGAGGCCAGGGCCGAGCAGGCCGAGGAGCGCGGCCGCGACGAGGCGGCCACGGCGCTGCGCAACCGGCTGGAGGTCCGGACCGAGCTCGTCGACCTGCTCCCGCTGCGGCTGGAGGCCCTGGTCGACGCGGAGGCCGCGTGCGAGGAGGCCGGCCTGTGAGGGCACCTGCCGCGGCCCTGGCGGCCGTCCTCCTGGCTCTGACCGTGGGTGGCTGCGGGTTCGCCGAGCGGCGGGAGGCGCGGCAGGCGGACGACGCCGGGGTCGTGACCGACGGCGAGGCCCCGGCTCCGGAGGAGGGCGGCGCGGACTCCGACGGCGGGGACTCGCCCGAGGAGATCGTGGAGACCGACGGACTGACCGAGGAGGAGGTCATCGAGATCGAGACCGCCCTCATCGACGCCGAGGCCGTCCTCGCCAGTCTCGAGGCCGAACTGGCCGAGGACGAGTAGCCGGCCGACTGCTCCTCGATGACGTTCGCGACCCCCGCGATGGCAGATCCTTCGTGGGTTGGCCATGCCGGACGACGACCGGCGAGGCCATCGCGCCCTACTGCCCGGTGGGGGGTGGCAGCGGCGCCCGCCGGCGTCAACCGGGCCACCGCCGGGCGGTACGAGTCCCTCTTCGCCGACCTCCTCGTCGTGCGCCGCCTGCCGGCCTGGTCGTCGAGCCGTGTCAGCCGGCTGGCCCGCGCCTCCAAGGTCCACCTCGTCGATCCCGCGCTCGTCGCCGCGGCCGCGACCGTGACGCTCGACGACCGGTTGCGGGACGGCGACCTGATGGGACGGGTGCTGGAGACCTTCGTCGTCGCCCAGGTGGCGCCCGTGCTCGACCTGCTCGACCCTCCCGTCGGTCTGTTCCACCTGCGCGACCAGGGGGGCCGCCACGAGGTGACCTCGTCGTGGAGCGCGGTCGCCGGGTCGGCGCGCTCGAGGTCAAGGCGACGGCCGCTCCCACCGGGCGGGACGCCCGGCACCTGATGTGGCTGCGGGACGAGCTCGGGGAGGGCTTCGGTACGGGGGTCCTGTTGCACACCGGCCCGCGGGCCTTCGAGCTGGCCGAGCGGATCCTCGCGGTCCCCGTCTCGTCGCTGTGGGCCTGACCTCGCCGCTCAGCGGGGCGCGGGCGGGAGGCGGATCGACACGGCCAGTCCCCCCTCGGGCGCCCGGGCCGCCGTGACCTCCCCGGCCATGAGCTCGGCCAGCCGGGCGACCAGCGCCAGCCCCACCCCGCTGCCGACCGGCCGCTCGCCGCGGTAGCGCTCGCTGAGCCGCCCGGGCTCGAAGGCCACGGCGAGCTCGCCCGGTTCCAGGCCCGGCCCCCCGTCGCGGACCTCGACGACCGCCCCTGGGGCCCCGTCACCCGGCCGGGCCGCCAGCACCAGCGGCGGCCGCCGGCCGTCCCCACCGGGGGGCGCGGCCTCGAGCACCCGCAGCGCGTTGTCCGCCAGGGCGTCCACCGCCTGGCGCAGCCGCTCCGGGTCGGCGAGCGCCGGCACCGGCTGCGGCGGCGCCTCCAGCAGCAGCGGGATCCCGGCGGCCCCGGCGCGCACCCGCCAGGCGTCCTGCGCCGCCCGGACGACCCTGGTGACGTCGACCTCCGCGAGCGTGACCACCACGTCGTCGGCGGCGAGTCGGGCCAGCGCCAGCAGCTCCTCGACGCGGCGCTGGAGCCGGGCCGACTCCTCGACCACGACCCGCCCGGCGTCCCGGGCCGCCTGGCCCGTCATCACCCCCTCGGCCAGCGCCTCCCCGTAGCCCGCGACCGCGGTGAGCGGGGTCCGCAGCTCGTGGGAGACCGTGAGCAGGAACCGCCGCTGGCGGTCCTCGCTCGCCGCGAGCGCGTCCGCCAGCCCGTTGAGGGCGCGTGCCACGTCCGCGATCTCCCGGGGGCCCTCCGGGGTGACGCGGACGTCCCGCTCCCCCGCCGACAGGCGCCGGGCGGCGGTGTCGAGCCGGGTCAGGGGGCGGGCCAGCGCCCGGGCGAGCAGCACCCCGACCAGCGCGGCGCCCAGGGCGCCCACGATGCCCGCCGCGACCAGCCGCCGTCGGGGCGGCGGCACCTCGTCGACGGCGGCGTCGCGCGGCTGGGCGAGCAGGACGACCCGCGGCCCGGCCTGGCGGGCCTCGACGAACCACACCCGGCCGTCGACGGCCTCCCGCCGGGACACCTCGGCCCCCGTGGCCGCCTCGGTGACGTCGGTGGCGCGCAGCGGGGACGGCAACGCGGCGACGGCCGCCTCGTCCGTGGGCTCGACAGTCTCGGTGACGATCTCCCGCCGGGCGTAGGCCTGGCGGACCGAGTCCACCCCGAGCCCCGGGCTCGCCCGCCCGGCGTCCCCCCGGGCGATCGCGGCGAGGACCTCGGCATCCCGGCCCAGCAGGGCCCGCGCCGTGTCGTCCTCCGCCTGGCGGACGATGCCCACCAGGAGGGCCCCGGTCAGCACCGTGCAGGCGATCGCCACCGCCACGACCAGCACCGCGAGGCGCTGGGCCAGCGTGCCGACGCCGATGGCCACGGACCCGTCAGGACGCGGTCGAGGGGCCGCCCGACGCGGCGGGCGCGGCCGACGGGGTCGTCGCCTCGAGCCCGTAGCCGACTCCGCGGACGGCCCGGATCGTCACGGCGCCCTCCAGCTTGGCCCGCAGCTGGGCCACGTGGACGTCCACGGTGCGCGTGACCAGGCCGGGCGGGTACCCCCACACCTCGGTCAGCAGGGAGTCCCGGGCGCACACCCGGCCCTCGCGCCGGGCGAGGTGGAGCAGCAGGTCGAACTCGGTGGTGGTGAGCTGGACCGGCCGGCCGGCGACGGACACCCGGCGGGCGTCCGGGTCCACCACGAGGGTGCCCACGGTCACGGGCGGGCTCCCGGCGGGCCGGGTCGCCGTGTCGTCGGCGGTCCGGCGCAGCACCGCCCGCACCCGGGCCAGCAGCTCCCGTGGGCTGAACGGCTTCGTCACGTAGTCGTCCGCCCCCAGTTCCAGGCCGAGGACACGGTCGACCTCGTCGTCGCGGGCCGTGACGAACACGACGGGAGTGCCGTCCCCGTCGGCGCGCAGGCGCCGCATCACCTCGACGCCGTCCAGTCCGGGGAGCCCGACGTCGAGCAGCACGACGTCCGGCCGGAAGGCCGCGACCTGGCCCAGGGCACTGCCCCCGTCGGAGCAGGTCCGCACCTCGAAGCCGCCGTCGGCGAGGTAGGCCCGCAACAGGTCGGCGATGGCGCGCTCGTCCTCCACGACCAGGACGCGCCCGCGGCTCATGAAGATCCAGCTTACGCGGGGCGGCGGCGTCCGTCGCCCCGGACGGTCGCGTCCGGCTCGTCCCCGGGCCCGGGCCGGCGCAGAGCCGCGGCGTGCCCAGGTCGACGCCTCCCGACGGGGACGCCAGGATGAGGCCATGCCGACCGCCACGCCCATGCCTCCCTCGCCCCTGTCGGTCGACACGGACGTGCTGGCCGCCGTCGCGGCGGGCGCCCACCACGACCCCCACTCGGTGCTCGGGGCGCACCGCCACCCGGACGGCCACCCGGCGGGCGCGGGCGTGACCGTGCGGACCCTGCGGCCGTTCGCCGTCTCGGTGACGGTCGTCGCCGAGGGCGACCTCCGGGTGCCCATGCAGCACGAGCACGACGGCGTCTGGGTGGCCGTGCTCGACGTGGCCGAGGTCGTCGACTACCGGCTGGAGGTCGTCTACGACGGCCACGACGGCCTCCGCACGGGCACCCACGACGATCCGTACCGCTACCTGCCGCAGCTCGGCGAGGTCGATCTCCACCTCATCTCGGAGGGCCGCCACGAGCAGCTGTGGGACGTCCTCGGTGCCCGGGTGCGGCGCTTCGAGGGCCCGCTCGGGCCGGTCGAGGGCACCGCGTTCGCGGTGTGGGCCCCCAACGCCCGGGCCGTGCGGGTGGCGTCGGACGCCAACGGCTGGGACGGACGTGCCCACGCGATGCGCTCGCTCGGCGCCTCGGGCGTGTGGGAGCTGCTGGTCCCGGGGACCGGCGCCGGCACCCGGTACAAGTTCGAGATCCTCGGCCGGGACGGGCAGTGGCGGCAGAAAGCCGACCCGATGGCCTTCGCGACCGAGGTGCCGCCGGCCACCGCGTCGGTGGTCACCGAGTCGCGCCACGTCTGGGGCGACGACGAGTGGATGGCGGGGCGGGCCTCCCGGGACGTCCACAACGCCCCGATGAGCGTCTACGAGGTGCACCTGGGGTCGTGGCGCCAGGGGCTGAGCTACCGACAGCTCGCGGAGGAGCTCGTCGAGTACGTGACGGGCCTGGGCTTCACCCACGTCGAGTTCATGCCGGTCGCCGAGCACCCGTTCAGCGGGTCGTGGGGCTACCAGGTGACCGGGTACTACGCCCCGACGTCCCGGTTCGGTTCGCCGGACGACTTCCGTCACCTCGTCGACCGGCTCCACCAGGCCGGCATCGGGGTGCTCGTGGACTGGGTGCCCGCGCACTTCCCCAAGGACGACTGGGCGCTGGCGCGCTTCGACGGTGACCCGCTGTACGAGCACTCCGACCCGCGCCGGGCCGAGCACCCCGACTGGGGGACCCTGGTCTTCGACTACGGCCGCCGCGAGGTGCGCAACTTCCTCGTCGCCAACGCCCTGTACTGGCTCGAGGAGTTCCACGTCGACGGGCTGCGGGTGGACGCCGTCGCGTCCATGCTCTACCTCGACTACTCGCGCGAGGACGGGCAGTGGACGCCCAACGAGCACGGGGGGCGCGAGGACCTCGCCGCGGTGAGCTTCCTGCAGGAGGTCAACGCCACGGCCTACCGGCGGGTCCCCGGCATCGTCATGATCGCGGAGGAGTCCACGGCCTGGCCCGGGGTCACGCGGCCGACCCACGTGGGGGGCCTGGGCTTCGGGCTCAAGTGGAACATGGGGTGGATGCACGACTCGCTGGACTACGTGTCCAAGGAGCCCGTGTACCGCCAGTACCACCACCACGAGATGACGTTCTCGCTGATGTACGCCTTCAGCGAGAACTTCGTCCTCCCGATCAGCCACGACGAGGTGGTGCACGGCAAGGGGTCCCTGCTCCACAGGATGCCGGGCGACCGCTGGCAGCAGCTCGCCACCCTGCGCGCCTACCTGGCCTTCATGTGGGCGCACCCCGGCAAGCAGCTGCTGTTCATGGGCGCCGAGCTGGGCCAGGAGCCCGAGTGGTCGGAGTCGCGGTCCCTGGACTGGTGGCTGCTGGAGACGCCGTGGCACCGCGGCCTGCACGACCTGGTCCGCGACCTCAACGCGGGGTACCGCGACCAGCCCGCCCTGTGGGCGGACGACTTCAGCCCCACGGGGTTCGAGTGGATCGACGCCGACGACCACGCGCACAACGTGTTCGCCTGGTTCCGCAAGGCGCCGGGCGCGCCGACCGTGGTGTGCGTCGTCAACTTCGCCGGCGTCCCGCACCTGTCGCACCGCATCGGGCTGCCGCACGGCGGCACGTGGCGCGAGGTCCTCAACACCGACGCCGACGTCTACGGCGGGTCCGGGGTCGGCAATCTCGGGGCGGTGACGGCCGAGGAGGTGCCGATGCACGGCCGGTCCCACTCGGCGCGGGTGGCCGTCCCACCCCTGGGCGCGATCTGGCTGGTGGCCGAGCGCACAGCCGAGGAGGCAGGGGTGCCGGTCGGGTCGGCCGCCGCCCCGCCGGCCCCGGCGCCCGGAGGGTCCGCCGGCGCCGTGGCGACCAGCGCCACGCTGCCCCAGGTGCCCGAGCCGCCGCGACCCGAGACCGAGCACCGCCAGCCCGGCGGCGTCTGAGCCCCGCCGCCGACCGCTCTCCCGCGGCGCCGGCCCGACCGGCGCGTCGCATCGTGGACCGGGTCGGCCCAGCGGCCGTCGCATGATCACCGTTTCGCCCCCGATTCGTTGATCCACGAGGTGGTTCGATCATCGGATCGGGGGCGAAACGTCGATCTTCAGGCCGGTACCCGACAGCCGCCCGGATCCGCCCCCTGGGCGTCGGGCGCGCGGTCGCGACCGGCCTCGCCCTGACCGCCTCAGAACAGGGCGTTGGCGAGGTCCCGGCGGGCCTTGGCGACGCGCGGGTCGTCGGTGCCGACGATCTCGAAGAGGTCCAGCAGCCGGCTGCGCACCCGGGCCCGGTCCTCCCCCGCGGTCACGCGGACCAGGTCGACCAGCCGGGTGAAGGCGTCCTCGACGTGACCCCCGAAGAGGTCGAGGTCGGCCACGGTGAGGTGGGCCTCGACGGCGCGGGCGTCGGCGGCCGCCGCCTGCCGGGCGCCGTCCTGGACGGCTTGAGGGATGGCCCGGACCCGCTGGAGCAGCTGGACGTTGGCCAGTCCCGCTCGGGCGTCGCCGTCCGCCGGGTTCTCGGCCAGGGCCTGCTGGTAGGCGTCGACGGCGGCGTCGAAGTCGTCACGGGTGATGGCGTCGTAGGCCTTCTGGTGCAGGGGCGGCAGCGCCGGCTCGGCGTCCGGGACGGGCTCCTCGCCCGCGGCGTCCGCCCGCCCGGTGACGCCGTTGGCGGCCGCGACCTGGAGCACCTGCTCGACGAACTGGCGGACCTGCTGCTCGGGCAGGGCGCCGGTGAAGGCGAGCTGCGGCACCGCCTGCCCCTTGAGCAGCGTGACGACCATGGGGATGGACTGCGCCCGGAACGCCTGCGCGAGGCCGGGGTTGGCGTCGACGTCCACCTTGGCGAGGACGAACCGGCCGCCGTACTCGGCCGCGAGCTTCTCGAGCACCGGGGACAGCTGCTTGCAGGGCCCGCACCACTCGGCCCAGAGGTCGACGACGACGGGGACCGTGAGCGACAGCTCCAGGGCGTCCTGGAAGTCCGCGTCGGTGACGTCGCGGACGACGCCCGCCGCCGCACCGGACGCTGCCGGGCCGGCCGGGCCGCCGCCCCCGGGAGCCGCCGTGCGGCCGAGTCCGGACAGGTCGACGGCGCCCCGGACGTCGAGTCGGGGACCGGGCTGCTGGGTCATGGTGTCCTTCCGCGGGTCCGAGGGGCGGTGGGCGGGCGTCGCCGGCGTCAGCCCGCCGTCACCGACGTGATGCCGTCAGCGGCGGCGAGCGGTCCGATGTTCCCACGCTCCTCCGGGACCGCGAACACGAGCGCGACCGTCGAGACCACCTCGACCCGGCGGGCCGCGGGCGCTCCGGCGACGGCGGCCACGTCGTCGGGCAGCCGGATCGCCTGCCCGCCCGGGGACTGCGCGACCGACACGGTCGTCGTCACGGCGGCGGCCACCACCGCCCCGCCGGCCTCGTCGAGGAGGGCGAGCACGGGCGGCGCCCCGGACGCCGGCTCGGGGACGTGCTCGACCGCAGCGTCCACGGAACCGGCGCCCACGAGGGCCGCCACCCGGTCCTGGACCGCGGCCGACACCGGGTCCGCGGCGAACTCCGGCGCGTGCTCGCTGGCGTCGCCGCGGGCCAGCACGTCGGCGAAGCGGACCGGGAGGTCGGCGGTGACATCGGCGAGCCCCGACGGGCCGTCCGCCACCGTCGTCGCGCCGTCGGACGGCCCCGGCCAGGACGGCAGGGGGCGCTCCGCGAGGCGGGGCAGCGCCGCCCACAACCGGTAGGGCTCCCGTGGGCCCCCGGCGACGAGGACGGCCACCATCGCCGCGGACGGCACCTCGACGGCGAAGGACCGCGGCCACTGCGTCGTCCGCGGGGCGAGCAGCGGCCAGCCGCGCACGCCCGGGCCGGCCTCGGCGACCGCGGCGGCCAG
>JBHJOJ010000285.1:0-20828 GCA_050329835.1 Kineosporiaceae bacterium
GCCGCGGCGGCGACCACCGGCATGCGGGCCGGCACCAGCGCCCACGACGCACCGGCCGTCCCGGCCGGTGCCGCGGACCGCGGGGGCGCCGTCGCCGGCAAGCCGGCCGCCGACCGCGAGGACACGACGATGGATCCCGCGACCACGGCCGCCCGGACCCCGCGCACCCCCCGGACCCCGCGCACCCCCCGCACGCCGCCCGCGAACGGGAAGGAGTCCCGATGACCGAGCAGGCCGCCCCCCGGGAGCCGGTCACCCTCACGCCCGTCCTCTCCCGGTTCTGGGACGCCGAGCGGTCGTGGACCCTCGACACCTACCGCGACCACGGCGGCTACCGGGCGCTGCGCACCGCGCTGGCCATGGAGCCCGCCGCCGTCGTGGACGCGGTGAAGGCGTCGGGCCTGCGCGGCCGCGGCGGGGCCGGGTTCCCCACCGGCATGAAGTGGGGCTTCCTACCGCCCCAGGACGGCAAGCCGCGCTACCTCGTCGTCAACGCCGACGAGTCCGAGCCGGGCACCTGCAAGGACACCCCGCTCATGCTGGCCGCGCCGCACCTGTTGATCGAGGGCATCGCCATCACCTGCCACGCCATCGGCGCCGAGCGAGCGTTCGTCTACCTGCGCGGCGAGGAGCTCCACGTGTACCGACGGCTGCTGCGGGCGGTCGAGGAGGCCGAGGCGGCCGGCTACCTGGGCGACGACGTCCTGGGCACCGGGCGGCGGATCGACGTCGTCGTGCACGCCGGTGCCGGGGCGTACATCTGCGGCGAGGAGACCGCGCTGCTCGACTCCCTCGAGGGCCGCCGCGGCCAGCCGCGGCTCAAGCCGCCGTTCCCGGCGGTGGCGGGGCTCTACGCGCGCCCGACCGTGGTGAACAACGTCGAGTCGATCGCCAGCGTGCCGTCGATCGTCGAGCACGGCTCCGACTGGTTCGCCGGCCTGGGGACCGCGAAGTCGACCGGGTACGGCCTGTTCAGCCTGTCCGGCCACGTCATCCGGCCCGGCCAGTACGAGGCGCCGCTCGGGATCACGCTGCGCGAGCTGCTCGACATGGCCGGCGGCGTGCGCACCGGCCACCGGCTGAAGTTCTGGACCCCCGGGGGCTCGTCGACGCCGATCTTCACCGACGCCCACCTGGACGTGCCGCTCGACTTCGAGGCGGTCGGCAAGGCCGGGTCCATGCTCGGCACCCGGGCGCTGCAGATCTTCGACGACACGACGTCCGTGGTCCGGGCGGTGCTGCGGTGGACGGAGTTCTACCAGCACGAGTCGTGCGGCAAGTGCACCCCCTGCCGCGAGGGCACGTACTGGCTGACGCAGATCCTGCGCCGGGTCGAGGCCGGGCAGGGCACCGCCGAGGACGTGCAGACGCTGCTCGACACCTGTGACACCATCCTCGGCCGGTCCTTCTGCGCCCTCGGCGACGGGGCGACCAGCCCGATCACCAGCGCCATCCAGTACTTCCGCGAGGAGTTCGAGGCCGGCATGCACACTCCCGCCTGGGAGCTGTTCCCGTACGAGCGCTCGGCGATCGTCGGGGTCGGCGGCTGGAGCGCCGCGCCCGCGCGCGAGCGGGAGCTCGCCGGGAGCGTCTCGTGACCCTCACCACGGGCGACGCCGGGAGGGCTCCGGCGGGCGGGGTGCCGGCGGTCCCCGCCCCGCCGCCGGAGGCCGAGCTGGTGCCCGTCGTCATCGACGGCATCGAGCTGTCGGTGCCCAAGGGCACGCTGGTCATCCGGGCGGCCGAGGATCTCGGCATCGCGATCCCGCGGTTCTGCGACCACCCGCTTCTGGAGCCCGCCGGCGCCTGCCGGCAGTGCCTCGTCGAGATCGGCACCCCGGACCGGGAGGGCAGCCTGCGGTGGATGCCGAAGCCCCAGGCGTCCTGCACGATCACGGTCTCGCCCGGCATGGTCGTCAAGACCCAGCAGACCTCTCCGGTGGCGGACCAGGCCCAGCACGGCGTCATGGAGCTGCTGCTGCTCAACCACCCGCTCGACTGCCCGATCTGCGACAAGGGCGGCGAGTGCCCGCTGCAGAACCAGGCCATGAGCAACGGCCGGGGCGAGACTCGCTTCCTCGACCGCAAGCGCACCTTCGCCAAGCCGATCAAGATCTCGACGCAGGTGCTGCTGGACCGCGAGCGCTGCATCCTGTGCCAGCGCTGCACCCGGTTCAGCCAGGAGATCGCGGGCGATGCGTTCATCGACCTGCAGGAGCGCGGCGCCGGCCAGCAGATCGGCACGTTCGACCCCGACCTCCTCCACTTCGCCGAGTCGGGTCCGCTCCAGCAGACCACCGAGGGCCCGGCCGAGCTCGACGAGTCCGGGCAGCCGTTCTCGTCCTACTTCTCGGGCAACACCGTCCAGATCTGCCCCGTCGGGGCGCTCACCGGGGCGGCGTACCGGTTCCGGGCACGGCCGTTCGACCTGGTCTCCAGCCCGTCGGTGTGCGAGCACTGCGCCTCGGGCTGCGCGATCCGCGCCGACCACCGCCGCGGCCAGGTCCTGCGCCGCCTCGCGGGCGCCGAGCCGGCCGTCAACGAGGAGTGGAACTGCGACAAGGGCCGCTGGGCCTTCCAGTACGCCCAGGCGCCCGACCGGCTGCGGGTGCCCCTGGTCCGCGACCCCGACACCGGTGAGCTCGTCGAGACCTCGTGGCCGGACGCCATGGCGACCGCCGCGGCCGGGCTGGCGGCGGCCCACCGCACCCACGGCGTCGGGGTGCTCGTGGGCGGGCGGGCCACGGTCGAGGACGCCTACGCCTACGCCAAGTTCGCCCGCACCGTGCTCGACACCAACGACGTCGACTTCCGGGCCCGCCCGCACTCCGCGGAGGAGGAGGCCTTCCTCGGCCACGCGGTCGCCGGCCGCGGCCTCGGGGTCACCTACGCCGACCTGGAGGCCGCGCCCGCGGTCCTCCTCGTCGCGTTCGACCCGCAGGAGGAGTCGCCGATCGTCTTCCTCCGCCTGCGCAAGGCCGCCCGGACCGGCCGGCTCGCGGTCCACGACGCCGCCCCGTTCCTCACCGCGGGCTCCCGCAAGCTGGGGGCGGCGCTGCTGGCGTGCGTCCCGGGCGAGGAGACGGCGCTGCTCCGGGCGGTCGCCGGCGAGGCCACGGCGCCCGCCTCGGTGACCCCGGAGGTGCTCGACGCCACCCGCGAGGCGCTCGCCGCCCCGGGTACGGTGATCATCGTCGGGGAACGCCTCTCCGGGGTGCCGGGGGGGTTCCGCGCGGCCCTGGACGCCGCGGCTGCCACCGGCGCCCGGCTGGCCTGGGTGCCGCGCCGGGCGGGGGAGCGGGGGGCCGTGGAGGCCGGCGCGCTGCCCGGGCTGCTCCCCGGCGGACGCCCGATCGGCGACGCGGCTGCCCGGGTCGACGTGGCGGCGGCGTGGGGGGTCGGCACCCTGCCCTCGCTGCCGGGGCGCGACACCAACGGCATCCTCGCCGCCGCCGAGTCCGGTCTGGGCCTGGTCGTGGGCGGGGTGGACCCCGACGACCTGCCGGACCCGGCCCAGGCCCGCCGCGCGCTGGCGGCGGCGACGTTCGTCGTCAGCCTCGAGCTGCGCCCGTCCGCGGTCCACCCGCACGCCGACGTCGTGCTGCCGGTGGCCCCCACCGCCGAGAAGGCCGGCGCCTTCCTGGACTGGGAGGGGCGGTTGCGTCCCTTCCGGCCCGCGCTCGGCACGGACGCCCTGTCCGACCACGCCGTCCTCGACGAGCTGGCCCGGGAGATGGGCGTCGAGCTGGGCGCCGCGGACACCGAGGCGCTGCGCGCCGAGCTCGCCTCGATCGGCGGCTGGGACGGCACCTCCCCGCCCGCCCCCGCCGTGGCGTCCCGGGCCGCCCGCGGCCCGAGCGAGGGCGTCGTCCTCGCCACCTGGCCGCTGCTGCTGGACGCCGGGCGGATGCAGGACGGCGAGCCCCACCTCACCGGCACCGCCCACCGCGCGGTGGCCAGGATGTCGCCGGCCACGGCCGAGCGCCACGGCGTCGCCGCCGGCGGCCACGTCCGGGTGACCGGCCGGGCCGGCGACGTCGTCGTGCCGGTGGCTCTCACCCCGATGCCGGACGGCGTGGTGTGGCTGCCCTCGAACTCCCGCGGCTGCGCCGTGCGCGCCGGGCTGGGCACCGCGGCGGGGGATCTGGTACGCCTGTCGCCCGCACCCACCGGCTCGCCGGTCCCGCTGGAAGGAGCGCTCACGTGATGGCAGCACTCCCGTTCCCGGCGGCCGTCGTGAACGAGGGACCGGCGGCGGACTTCAGCAACGACTCCCCGCTCCTGGCCCTGGTCAAGATCCTCGCCGTCTTCGCCTTCCTCGTCGTCAACGTCCTCGTCGCGATCTGGGCCGAGCGCCGGGTGCTGGCGTTCATGCAGTCCCGCAAGGGACCGAACAAACACGGCCCGTTCGGCCTGCTCCAGTCGCTCGCCGACGGCGTCAAGCTCGCGCTGAAGGAGGACATCGTCCCCCGTCACGCCGACCGGATGATCTACATCCTGGCGCCGGCCATCAGCGTGGCCCCGGCCTTCCTCGCCTTCTCGATCATCCCGCTGGCGGGCGAGGTCCGGATCCCCTGGTACGTCGACGAGGCGTGGTCGGACGGGCTGAACGGGTCGTGGCAGCTGATCTCGACCCCGGCCCAGATCACCGACATCCCGGTCGCGGTGCTGTTCGTGCTGGCGGCGGCCAGCGTCGGCGTCTACGGGCTGGTGCTCGCCGGCTGGTCGTCCGGCTCGACGTACCCGCTGCTCGGGGGGCTGCGCTCGACCGCACAGGTGATCAGCTACGAGCTGGCCATGGGCCTGGCCCTGGTCGGGGTGTTCATCTACACCGGGTCGATGTCGACGTCGCAGATCGTCGCCGCCCAGGACTCGCTGTGGCTCATCGTCCCGCTGCTGCCGTCCTTCGTGATCTTCGCGATCTCCATGGTGGGCGAGACGAACCGGGCGCCGTTCGACCTGCCGGAGGGCGAGGGCGAGCTGGTCGGCGGCTTCCACACCGAGTACTCCTCGCTGAAGTTCGCGCTGTTCTTCCTCGCCGAGTACGTCGCCATGTTCAGCGTCTCGGCGCTGGCGGTGACGATGTTCCTCGGCGGCTACCGGGCGCCGTGGCCGCTCGGCACCCTGTCGGACGGCGCCCTCAACGAGGGCTGGTGGGGCCTGCTGTGGTTCGTCACGAAGATGTGGGCGTTCGTCTTCGTCTTCTTCTGGCTCCGGGCGGCGCTGCCCCGGCTGCGCTACGACCAGTTCATGGACCTCGGATGGAAGGTCCTCATCGAGGCGGCCCTGGTCTGGGTGGTCGTGCTGTCCCTGGTCCGGGTCGTCGTCGGCGACGAGCTGCTGAGCCGCAACCAGCTCATCATCGGCATCCTCGTGGCGGGGGCGGTCGTCGTCGCCGTGCTCATGGTGTGGCCGGGCGAGCGCAAGCTGCCCGACCGCGCCGCCGGGGGCACGGACGAGGCCGAGATCGACCCGTTCGCCGACGGCTACCCGGTCCCTCCGCTGCCCGGGCAGACGCTCCGGCGCTCCCGCGGCGCCCTCGAGACCGCCGGCGCCCCCGCCGCAGGGGAGCCGGGGACGCCAGGCACCGGGACACCAGGCACCTCCGGAAGGGACGACCCGTCATGACCGACGTCCCCCGCGACCGGCCCGGGGACACCTCCCGTGGGCGGTACCGGGACACCGAGTCCCACCGCTCCCGCGGCAACCCCGTCACCGACCTCCTCGCACCTGTCGCCGGGTTCGGGGTCACCTTCCGCACCATCTTCACCAAGGTGGTGACCGAGGAGTACCCCAAGGTCAAGCCGCCGACCAAGGCGCGCTTCCACGGTCGCCACCAGCTCAACCGCTGGCCGGACGGGCTCGAGAAGTGCATCGGGTGCGAGCTGTGCGCGTGGGCCTGCCCGGCCGACGCCATCTACGTCGAGGGCGCGCAGAACACCGAGGACGCCCGGTACTCCCCGGGCGAGCGGTACGGCCGCGTCTACCAGATCAACTACCTGCGCTGCATCTTCTGCGGGCTGTGCATCGAGGCCTGCCCGACCCGGGCGCTCACCATGACGACCGAGTACGAGCTGGCGGACGACAACCGCGCCGACACCATCGTCGAGAAGCACCAGCTGTTGGCGCCGCTCGGGGACGGGATGGTCCCGGCACCGCACCCGATGGTCGAGGGCACCACGGAGAAGGACTACTACCGCAACGAGGTGACCGCGGCCACCGACGCCCAGCGCCGGTACGCCGCCGAGCGCGCAGCCGCCGGCGGCAGTGACCCGGACCGCGACCCGGCGCGCGAGCAGGAGAGGGTCCGGTGACGGCACCCGGTCTCGGCGAGGCCTGGCTGTTCTGGATCCTCGCCCCGCTCATGACGCTGGCCGCCCTCGGCCTGCTGTTCGTGCGCAAGGCGGTCCACGCCGCGCTGTCGATGGCCGTGGTCATGGTGTCGCTCGGCGGGGTGTACGTGATCCTCGGGGCGCCGTTCCTCGGCATCGTCCAGGTGTTCGTCTACACCGGTGCCGTCATGATGCTGTTCCTCTTCGTGCTCATGCTCATCGGGGTCGACTCCTCGGACTCCCCGGTCGAGACGATCCGCGGGCAGCGGCCGGCGGCGGTGCTCGCCGGGCTCGGGTTCGCGGTGCTGCTGGTCGCCGTGGCCGGCCGGGTCGCCTTCCCCGACCCGGTCGGCCTCGAGGCCGCCAACGCCGAGTACGGCGGCAACATCACGGGGCTGGCGGCGTTCATCTTCGCGAGGTTTTTCTGGGCCTTCCAGCTCACCGGGGCGCTGCTCGTGACCGCCGCCCTCGGGGCCATGGTCCTCGCCCACCGCGAGCGGCTCGGCCCGCGGCCCACCCAGCGCAGCATCTCCGAGGCGCGCCTGCGCGAGGGCAAGCGGATCACCCCGCTGCCCAACCCCGGGGTCTACGCCCGGCACAACTCCGTCGACACCCCGGCCTTGCTGCCGGACGGCTCGCCGAGCGAGCTGTCGGTGTCCCGGGTGCTCACCGCCCGCGGCCAGGCCCGGCCCAACACCGACCTCGTCGACGACGTGCCCGACATCGTCCGCGAGATCGACCCGGGCCACCGGGGCACCGGCGGGAGGGACTGAGCGTGGAGCTCGAGTACTGGCTCTACCTGTCGATGATCCTCTTCACGATCGGGGCGCTCGTCGTCCTGGTCCGGCGCAACGCGATCATCGTCTTCATGGGCGTGGAGCTCATGCTCAACGCCGGCAACCTCGCGTTCGTCACCATGGCGCGGCAGAACGGGTCGCTGGACGGGCAGGTCGTCGCGCTGTTCGTCATGCTCGTGGCCGCGGCCGAGGTGGTCGTCGGGCTCGCCATCATCATGGCGATCTACCGCACCCGGCGGTCCGCCTCCGTCGACGACGCCAACCTGCTGAAGTACTGAGGGGCCGCCCGCCATGACCGACGTCCTGCCCTGGCTCGTCATCGGGGTGCCGCTCGCCATGTCCTTCGTCCTGCTGCTGGGCAGCCGGGCGCTGGACCCGGTGGCGCCGTGGCTGGGGGTCCTGGCCTCCGCCACCTCCGCCGTGCTCGGCGTCGTCCTGTTCGTCGACCTGCTGGGCCGCCCGGCCGAGGACCGGTCGGTGACGTCGGCGACGTTCGAATGGATCCCGGCCGGGTCGTTCCAGCTGTCGGCCGGGCTCCTGGTGGACCCGCTGTCGATCGCCTTCGTCCTGCTCATCACGGTCGTCGGCACGCTCATCCACGTGTACTCCGTCGAGTACATGCGCCACGACGCCTCGAAGCGCCGGTTCTTCGCCTACCTCAACCTCTTCGTCGCGGCGATGCTGCTACTGGTCCTGGCGGACTCGTTCCTCCTGCTGTTCATCGGCTGGGAGGGCGTCGGCCTGGCGTCGTACCTGCTCATCGGGTTCTGGAACCACCGGCCCGACTACGCCCGGGCGGCGAACAAGGCGTTCGTCGTCAACCGGGTCGGCGACTTCGGCCTCGCGCTGGCGATCATGGCGATGTTCGCCGCCTTCGGGACCGTCACCTACAGCGGGGTGTTCGGTGCCGTCGAGGACGCGAGTGAGGGCTGGCTGACGGCGATCGGGCTGCTGCTGGTGCTCGGGGCGGCCGGCAAGTCGGCGCAGTTCCCGCTGCAGAGCTGGCTGCTCGACGCCATGGCGGGCCCGACCCCGGTCTCGGCGCTGATCCACGCCGCGACCATGGTGACCGCCGGGGTGTACCTCGTGGTCCGGGCGGGCCCGATCTTCGAGGGCGCGCCGGTGGCCGCGCTCACGGTGGCGATCGTCGGGGCGATCACGCTCGTCATGGGGGCCGTCATCGGCACCGTGAAGGACGACATCAAGCGTGCCCTCGCCGCCTCCACGATGTCCCAGATCGGGTACATGATGCTGGCCGCCGGGCTCGGCCCCGCGGGCTACGTCTTCGCGATCTTCCACCTGCTGACCCACGGCTTCTTCAAGGCCGGGATGTTCCTCGGCGCCGGGTCGGTCATGCACGGGATGGACGACCAGGTCGACATGCGCCGGTTCGGTCGCCTCGACTCCGTCATGCGGGTCACCTGGGCGACCTTCGCGGTCGGGTGGCTGGCGATCCTCGGGGTGCCGCCGTTCAGCGGCTTCTGGTCCAAGGACGGGATCATCGAGGTGGCCTTCGAGGGCGAGGGTGCCCGGCCGTGGATCCTCGGCTCCGTGGCGCTGCTGGGCGCCGGGATCACCGCGTACTACATGAGCCGGCTGTTCTTCATGACCTTCCACGGCCGCGCGCGCTGGTCGGAGGAGGGTGAGCACGCCGTGCACCCGCACGAGTCGCCGTGGCTCATGACGGTGCCCATGATCGTGCTGGCGGTGGGGTCCGCCGGCCTCGGCTGGTACCTGTACGCCGGCAAGCGGTTCGAGACCTGGCTGGAGCCCGTGGTCGGCACCCACACGCCGGAGCCGCACGTCCTCCCGGTCCCGTGGATCATCGGGCTCACCCTGGCCGCGGTCGCCGTCGGGCTCGTCATCGCCGCCCGCAACTACGCCGTGCAGCCCGTCCCGGTGACGGCGCCGGCGACCCATGCCCTGGGCCGCGCCGCCCGCGCCGACCTCTACCAGGACGACGTCAACGAGGTGGCGGTGGTCGCGCCGACGCGGGCCTTCGCCCGTGGCCTGCGCGAGGTCGAGGACGACTACCTCGCCGGAGGCGTCCGCGGCCTCGCCCGGGGCGTCGGCGCGATCGGCGCCGGCTGGGGCCGGCTGCAGACCGGGTTCGCCCGTTCCTACGCGCTGTCGATGCTCGGCGGGGTCGTCCTCGTCGTCGGCGCCCTGCTCGTGGTCCGGCTCTGAGGCCGGGACGGAAAGGACCGCTGTGGACTTCCCCTGGCTGACCGCCGCCGTCGCCCTGCCGGCGATCGGCGCGCTGGTCGTCGGCCTGCTGCCGCGCGGCCAGCGCAGCCTGGCGCGGATGTCGGCGCTGGTGTTCTCGCTGGCGACGTTCGGGCTCGTGCTGGCGCTGGCGTTCCGGTTCGACGTCGCGGAGGCCGGCGCCTACCAGTTCACCGAGCGGTACGCCTGGATCCCGCAGTTCGGGGTCTCCTGGGCGCTCGGGGCCGACGGCATCGCCCTGTCGATGATCGCCCTGACCGCGGTGCTGGTGCCGGTGTGCGTGCTGGCGTCGTGGAACCACCTGGGCCACGGGCGGGTGGCGGACCCCGCGTTCCTCGCCCTGCTGCTCGCCACCGAGGCGCTGGTCATCGGGGTGTTCGCGGCCCGGGACCTGTTCCTGTTCTACGTCCTGTTCGAGGCGATGCTCATCCCGATGTACTTCCTCATCGGACGCTACGGGGGGGAGCGGGCGCGCGCGGCGTCCGTGCAGTTCCTGCTGTACTCGCTGGTCGGCGGCCTGATCATGCTGGCGGGCGTCATCGCCGTGTACTTCTACGGCCCGGGCGGCGAGACCGGGTTCCTGCTCGACGAGCTCATCGGCGGCCTCGAGGTCAGCGAGGGGACCGGGCGTCTGCTGTTCCTCTCGCTCTTCATCGCCTTCGCGATCAAGGCGCCGCTGTGGCCGGTCCACACCTGGCTGCCGGACGCCGCCTCCCAGGCCCCGCCGAGCGCCGCGGTGCTGCTGGTCGGGGTGCTCGACAAGGTCGGCACGTTCGGGATGCTCGTCATCCTGCTGCCGCTGTTCCCGGAGGCGAGCGCGTGGGCGGCGCCCGTGATCGTCGCGCTGGCCCTGGTGTCGATCCTCTACGGCGCGGTGGTCGCGATCGGGCAGATCATCGCTCCCGGCGGCGACGTCCTCCGGCTCATCGCGTACACGTCGATCAGCCACTTCGGCTTCATCGTGCTCGGCATCTTCGTGTTCACCTCCCCCGGCCAGACCGGGGCGGCGCTGTACCAGGTGAACCACGGGTTCTCGACCGCCGCGCTGTTCCTCGTGGCCGGGATGCTGGCCGTCCGCCGGGGCTCCAGCCGGATCGCGGACTTCGGGGGCGCGCAGAAGGTGGTTCCGCTGCTGGCCGGGGTCTTCCTGTTCGCGGGCCTGTCGAGCCTCGCCCTGCCGGGGCTCAGCAGCTTCGTCTCGGAGTTCCTCGTCCTCCTCGGGACCTTCGCGAGGTACCCGGCCGCCGCCGTCGTCGCGACCGTGGCGATCATCCTGGCCGCGGTCTACGTCCTGTGGACCTACGAGCGGATGATGACCGGCCCGGCCCGGGAGGAGGTCGCGGGCTTCCGCGACCTGCGCCCCCGGGAGGCGTTCGTCGTGGCGCCGCTGCTCGTCGTCATCCTCGCGCTCGGGCTGTACCCGAAGCCCGTCCTCGACATCCTCGACCCGTCGGTCGACCGGACGATGGACCAGGTCGGGGCCGAGGACCCCGATCCGGTCTTCCCGGTCGCGGAAGGGACCTCGCGGTGAGCCCGCTGCTGCTGCCCGCCACGGCGACCGTCGACATCTCCTTCCCCGAGGTCGACTGGTTCGCGCTGTCCCCGATGCTCGTCGTCGCCGGCGCCGCGCTGCTGTCGGTGATCCTCGAGGCGGCGCTGCCCCGCGGCACCCGGCGGCTGCCGCAGATCGCCCTCACGGTGGCCGCGCCGGTCGCCGCCCTCGTGCTGCTGGTGGTCCTCGCGCAGGAGGACGTCGTGACCGCCGGCGGCGCGCTGGCGATCGACGGGGTGACCAGGTTCGCCCAGGGCCTGCTGCTGGTGCTGGCGGTCCTCGGGGCGCTCCTGCTCGCCGACCGGATGCCGGACGGCGAGGACGCCTTCGCCCCCCAGGCCTCGGCGGTGCCGGGCTCGCCCGCCGAGGACGCCGTCCGCCGGGCCGGGCTGGTCCAGACCGAGGTCTACCCGCTGTTCCTCATCACGGTCCTCGGCATGCTCGTGTTCCCGGCGGCGAACGACCTGCTCACGTTGTTCGTGGCGCTGGAGGTCTTCAGCCTCCCGCTGTACCTCATGTGCGGGATGGCCCGGCGCCGCCGGCTGCTGAGCCAGGAGGCGAGCCTCAAGTACTTCCTGCTCGGGGCGTTCTCGTCGGCATTCTTCCTCTACGGCGCCGCGCTGCTGTACGGCTACTCCGGGTCCCTGCGGCTGCCCGACGTCGAGGCCGCCGTCCGCGCCGGCCAGGGCTCGGACGCCCTGCTGCTCGCCGGGATCGGGCTGCTCGTCGTGGGGCTGCTGTTCAAGGTGAGCGCGGTGCCGTTCCACTCCTGGACGCCGGACGTGTACCAGGGCGCGCCGACGCCGGTCACCGCGTTCATGTCGGCGGCCACCAAGGTGGCGGCGTTCGTCGCGCTGCTGCGGGTGCTGTACGTCGCGGTGCCGTCGGCGCGGTGGGACTTCCAGCCGGCGCTGTGGGCGGTCGCCGTCGTCACGATGGTGCTCGGGTCGGTCATCGCGCTGGCGCAGGGCGACGTCAAGCGGATGCTGGCGTACTCGTCGATCGCACATGCCGGGTTCATCCTCACCGGGGTGCTGGCGCTGGAGGCGCAGGGCGTCAGCGGGAGCCTGTTCTACCTCGCCGCCTACGGGCTGACGACGATCGGGGCGTTCGCCGCCGTCGCGCTGGTCCGGGACAGCGCGGGCGAGGCGACCCGGCTGTCGTCGTGGGCCGGGGTGGGGCGCCGGTCGCCGGTGTTCGCCGCCGTCTTCGCGCTGTTCCTGCTGGCGCTCGCCGGGATCCCGCTCACCAGTGGGTTCACCGGGAAGTTCGCGGTGTTCAGCGCGGCGGTGGCCGGCGGGGCCGAGTTCCTGGTCGTGGTCGGCGTGCTGGCCAGCGCGGTCGCCGCGTTCTTCTACGCCCGGGTCATCGCCCTCATGTACTTCTCGGAGCCGACCGAGTCGACCGCGACGGTGGCGGTCCCCAGCCCGCCGCTGGCGGTGGTGCTCGGGGTCGCCGTGGTCGCCACCGTGGTGCTCGGCGTGGTGCCGGGCGTCCTCCTCGAACCGGCGCAGGACCTCGGCGTCTTCCTCGCCCAGTGATCGAGTCATGACCGTGGTCGACGACGCCCGCGCCGGCGCCGCCGAGGCGGCGCCGAGCGCCCTGGCACAGCTGCGCGGCGTCGGGATCACCGACCCGGACCTGCTCGGTGCCCTCGCCGAGGGCCTGGCGGGCGTCGAGGAGCGGCTGGCGGCGGCGGTCGCCATGCCGGACGGGCTCGCCGACGCCACCGCCCGCCACCTGCTGGAGGCCGGGGGCAAGCGCACCCGGCCGCTGCTGTGCCTGCTGGCCGCCCAGGCCGGCCGGCCGGCGCCGGAGGTGCTGGACGCCGCTGTCGTGGTCGAGCTCACCCACCTCGCCACGCTGTACCACGACGACGTCATGGACTCCGCCGACGTGCGTCGGGGGGTGCCGGCCGCGCACGCGGTGTGGGGCAACACGGTGGCGATCCTGTCCGGGGACCTGCTGTTCGCCCGCGCCTCCCGGGTGTGCGCCGGGCTCGGCCCGGAGGCGGTGTCGATCCAGTCCGAGACCTTCGAGCGGCTGTGCCTGGGTCAGATGCACGAGACCGTCGGCCCGGGGGACACCGACCCGGTGGCGCACTACCTGCAGGTGCTGTCGGACAAGACGGGGTCGCTGATCGCGACGGCGTGCCGGTTCGGGGCGATGTTCGCCGGCTGCGACGCCGCCACGGTCGACACGGTGGTCCGGTACGGCGAGCGGGTGGGGTGTGCGTTCCAGCTGGCCGACGACGTCCTCGACCTGGTGTCGGACGCCGCGGACAGCGGCAAGGTCCCCGGCACCGACCTGCGGGAGGGGGTCGCGACGCTGCCGGTGCTCATCCTGCGGACCATGGCGGCGGTGGGGGAGGCAGGTGGCGACGGGCACCGCGCGCTGGAGCTCATCGACGCGGGCGTGGAGTCCGACGCCGACCTCGACGAGGCGTTGCGGCTGCTGCGCGGCCACCCCGCGATGGCCGCGGCCCGGCAGGCAGCCCGGCAGGCGGCCGACGACGCCGCGGCGGCCCTGGACGGGCTGCCGGTCGGGCCGGTCCGCGAGGCCCTGGCCGCGGTCGCGAGGAGGCTCGCCGACCGGGTCGCGTGACCCGTCAGGCCGCCGGGCGGTTCGCATGCCCACTGTGGTGGGCGAGTGCCGACGGCCCAGGTTCCTGCTCTCGGCTACGCCGATTCGGTGCGGTAGCGGGCGCGCAGGTTCGCCAGGACGTCCGAGGTCACCTCGGTGCCGTCGCGGACCAGCCGGTCGACGTCGCGGAAGTACTGCTCGTAGCCGGCGGGCGTGAACATCCCGACCGCCGTCACCCACTGCGCGGTGTCGTTGCGGAAGCCGTGCGGCCGCCCGCGCGGGACGGACACGACCCCGTCGGGGCCGACCTCCCGGCTGCCGTCGGCGAGGTCGAACGTCATGACGCCCTCGCGCACCTCGAAGTACTCCTGATGCCCGTGGTGGACGTGCCGGGCGGCGCCGACCGAGTGCGGCGCGAGCCGCATCTCCACCACGGACAGCGCGCCGCCGGTGTGCTCGCCGGGGACGCGGACGACGAGCTCACCGAACGGCAGGCGCAGACGCTCGCCCTCGCCGGCGAGGCTGACGAGGACCTCGGACGCGTCGGTCACGGGGCGAGCATCCCCCATGCGGCGTCCGTTGCCCGGCTGCGGCACCACGGGCCGGGGCCTCCCGATCCTCCGGTGATGGCCGCCGCCGGGGCGGAACCCTGTCCAGGGTTCGCCTCCGGTCGCATCGACGCCGACCGGGCTGCTGGGCCGGCGCCCGGTTCGTGTCCGGGGTCGGTCGTACGGTGCCGGGCATGACGACGGAGGCGGTGAGCAGCGCGGCGGCAGCGGGCACGGGCGTGCCGGCCGCGCCGCGGTCCGCCGCTGCCGGGTCGACGGTGTCGCAGGTGACGAGGGTGCCGTCGCTGCGGGGGTCGGCGCCCCTGCGGCCTGAGCCGGCGCCCGAGCCGGTGACGCCGGCCGAACCGGGGTCCGGGGCCGAGCCCGTGGCCGTCGATGCGGCGTTGGTGGACGTGATGGTCCGGGGGGCCCGGATGGTCGCCGCGGTGGAGGCCGCGACGCTGGCGGCCGTCGCGGCCCTGGTGCTGGGGCGACAGGCGGCTGCCCGCGACAGTCTGCTGGCGTGGCGGCGGGAGCACCCGGACAGTCGCCTGGCGCGCCAGGACTGGGACTCGGCGGCCGCGGAATGCGAGGAGTCGGTGGCCGGTGAGGTCGCCGACGAGGTGGCGGCGGCGTTGCGCCTGTCCGGACGTGCGGCGCGGGCCCGGCTCGACCTGGCCGTGGACCTGATGACCATCACCCCGGCCACCCTGGAGGCGTTGCGGACCGGGGCGCTCGACGTGGCCCGCGCCCGTCGGATCGTCGAGGCCGTGGCCCCCGTGCACGCGACGGACCCGGCGCTGGCCGCAGTGGTGGAGGCGGAGATCCTCGCCCGAGCGGGGGAGCAGACCCCTGCTCAGCTGGCGGCGTCCGCGCGGCGGGCCGTGCTGCGCCGTGCCCGCGAACTCGCCGAGCAGGCGAGTGACCGAGCTCAGCGGGAACGCCGGGTCGGGGTGGAACCCGCGCACGACCCCGCCGGACGGGACGCCGGGCAGGCTGACCTGTGGGTGACGGGGCGCGCGGACCGGGTCGAGGCGGCCTTCGCGAACCTGACCAGGGTCGCCCGGGCGCACCTGCAGGACCACCCGGACGAGACGCGCACCGTGGACCAGGTCCGCGCCGACCTCGCTCTCACGGCCCTGATCGGTGACCTGCGCATCGGGCGCCTGCGCATCTCGGCACCGGCGGCCGGGGACCCGGAGGCCGGGGACCCCACCCGCGTGCCGGATCCGCCGGTGACCGTGCACCTCGTCATGCCGTTGTCGACCCTGACGGGTGGTGGCGAACCCGCCGAACTGGTCGGGCACGGGCCCGTCCCCGCCCCGCTGGCCCGCGACCTGCTGCTGCGCACGGAACCAGCCGGTGACCTCGGTGACCTCGGTGACCTCGGTGACCCGGCGACCGCGTCCGACGTCTCGCCCCGTCGGCACGAGCATCCGGTGACGGTGCTGCTGCGCGAGGACGTCACGTTCACCCGGTGGCTCACCGACCCTGCCGGGATCGTGACCACCACCGGCACCCGTACCTACCGGCCTTCGGCCGGGATCGCCCGCACCGTCCGGGCCCGGGACCTCACGTGCCGGTTCCCGGGCTGTCGGGTCGGCGGGCAGCGGTGCGACCTCGATCACGCCGTGTCCTGGCCCGCCGGCGAGACCTCTCCGGCGAACCTCGCGGCCGTCTGCCGACATCATCACGAGGAGAAGACCAAGGGCCGCTGGGGTGTCACCCTCGATCCCGCCACCGCTGCCCTCACCTGGACCGCCCCGACCGGGCACACCTACACGACGCACCCTCCCGCATGGCCGGAGGGTCCCTGACGGACGGGAGCGGTCGCCGGTCCGGTCCTCGTGCGTGAACGCAGCCGGGGCGCCGGTGCCGTGGCGTCCACGGGCGCCCGGATCTCCACGTCGTTGTCGAAGGACACGAACGCGTCCTGTCCGGCCGCTGTTCAGGCCCGGACCCGACTGCCCCGTGACATTCCGCCACCTGCGGTGTCACTGTCCGAGGGTGATCGTCGACATCCGGCTGCTGCGCTCCTTCCCGGTGGTCGCCGACGAGTTGCACTTCGGCCGGGCCGCAGGCCGGCTCCACGTCTCGCAGCCGGCGCTGTCGCACGAGATCCGCAAGCTCGAGGCCGACCGGGGCGCCGATCTGTTCGTCCGCGACCGGCGGTCGGTGAGCCTGACCGGCACCGGCCTGGCCCTGCTGGAGTCGGCCCGGGTGGTCGTCGACGCCTCCCAGGAGTTCGCGGTGGCCGCCCGCCGGGCCGTCACGTCCGGTGGTCGGCCGGCCTCGGCACGACGAGGACCGGCCGGTCGCTGAACTCCAGGACGTGCTGGGCCTGGCTGCCCACGTACCTCACCCCGACCGAGGTGCGCCGGCGGGACCGGCCGATGACGACCAGGTCGGCGCCCCACGCCCGGCCCACCGAGAGGATCGTGCCCGCGGGCTCGCCGGTGAGCGCCTCCGTCACGACCGGGACGCCCGCCTCGCCCGCCATCGCCTCGACCCTGGCGAGCAGGGCCGTGGCCGAGGCCATCGCCCGGTGCGCGAGGTCGTCGGCCAGGGGCGCCGCCATCCCGGGCACCTGGGCGCGGAAGTCGCGTACGACCGTGACGGCGCGCACCCGGGCGCCCCACCCCGCGGCCAGCGCCACCGCCAACCGGGCGGCCCCGAGGGACTCCGGGGAGTCGTCGACCGCCACGAGCACGCGCTCCATCCGCGTCGGCGGGACGCCGCCGGCGGTCATGGCCCGGACCCCGGTCCGGTCCCGGCGCCACGTCCCTGGACGGCCCAGCGCAGCCGGACGGCGTCGGCGCGCTCGGCCTCCTCCAGCGCGGTCGCGAGCAGGGCCTGCCGGCGCTCCAGACGCGGGATGTACCGGTCCTCGAGGGCCCGGACGCGACGGCGGACCGCCGCGATCTCGGCGTCCAGCCGGTGCAGCGCGGCCTCGGTGACCGCGTGCCGGGCGGCCGCCGCGAGGGCGAGGCGGCACTGCTCGACCGCGCCGTCGAGAGCGGCGTCACCGGGCCACGGAGCGCCGGGAGGCCTCGCCGGCACGTGAACCTCGGCGTCCGCCGGGTAGCTCAGGCCCATGATGTCGCCCTGCACGATCGTCACCTCGGCCGGCGGGGTCCGTCGCGCGGCGCCCGCCGCCCTCACCCCGGACCGGCCCGCCACCGCCCCGCCTCGGCGCAGCAGGGTGGCGGCGTCCGTGGCCGAGCGGTGCCACCCCTCCCGGGCCTCCGCGGAGCGCAGGGCCAGCCGCTCGCGCTCGCCGAGCAGCAACCGCAGCTGGTGGTCGAGCAACTCCGCGCCACGGACGGCGGTGATCAGGCGTCGCCGGATCCACAACTGTCCGGAGCGCCCGGGTGGGACCGCGCCCACGAGACCCACGGCTCAGCCCTCCGTCGCGATACCGACGGTGATGCCCGTACCGCCGCCCGCGGGCAACCGCGCGTCGAGGACCGCGGTGGGGACCATGGTGAGGTCCTCCCGGGGCAGGTCCGCCAGTGCCCGCCAGCCCCGGTCGAGGGTCTCGTCGAGGGTGCGCGCCTCGTCACGGCCCTGGTCGAGCAACAGCGCCTCCAACCGGTCCCGGAACCTCAGGTACCGCTGGTCGACGGGGCTGAGGCTGCCGGCCCCGACGAGCTCGGCGATGCCGCGGACCTCCTGGGAGCGGGCGAGGGCGGCGAGCAGCTGGCCGGCCAGCGGTAGGTGGTCCTCGCGGGTCCGCCCTGGACCGGAACCCTTGCGCTGCAGCCGCGACAGCGAGGACAGGGCGTCCACCGGCGGGTAGCGCCCGCGCGAGGCGACCTCCGCCGACAGGACGATCTGGCCCTCGGTGATGTACCCGGTGAGGTCGGGCACCGGATGGGTGATGTCCCCGGCCGGCATCGTCAGCAGCGGGACCACGGTGACCGACCCCGGGACGCCGCGGATCCGGCCGCAGCGCTCGTACAGCGAGGCGAGGTCGGAGTACAGGTACGCGGGATACGCCCGTCGGCCCGGCAGCTCGCCTCGGGCGGCGGACACCTCCCTCAGCGCCTCGCAGTAGCTCGTCATGTCCGCCATGACGACGAGGACGTGCCGGCCGCGGGTGAACGCGAGGTCCTCGGCGACCGTCAGGGCGATCCGGGGGGTCAGGATGCGTTCGATGACCGGGTCCTCGGCGAGGTTGAGCAGGAGGACGAGTTCGCCCGCCGCCGCCCGCTCCTCGAGGGCGTCGCGGACCTCGGCGGCGTCGGGCGCGGTCAGCCCCAACCCGGCGAAGACGACGGCGAAGGGCTCCCCGGCCGCCGTGGCCTGGGCCGCCACCTGCGTGGCGAGGGTGAGGTGGGGCAGCCCGGCCACGGAGAACACGGGCAGCTTCTGCCCGCGGACCAGCGTGGTGAACGCGTCGATCGCCGAGACGCCGGTGACGACGGGCTCCGCGGGCGGCAGCCGGTGGACCGGGTTGAGCGGCAGGCCGGTGACGTCCGCACGCTCGGGGGTCAGGACCGGCGGACCGCCGTCGCGGGGCTCGCCGCGGCCGTCGCACACCCGCCCCAGCCACGCCTCGCCGACCGGGACGTCCATGGTCCGGCCTTCGAACGTGACATCCGTGCCGCCGGGGGCGAGCCCCTCGGTGCCCTCGAAGACCTGGACGACGGCGAGGTCGCCGTCCACCTCGAGGACCAGGCCGTGGCGGGGCGGTCCCGCGCCCCGGATCCGGACGACCTCGTCCCAGCCCACGCCGTCCACCCCGGTGACGACGAGCAGCGGGCCGCGGATCTCGGCGACCTCGGCCTTCGCCGGGCCGTCGCCCGCGCGTCGGCTCACGTCCGTTCCCGGAGGCGGGCGAGGACCTCGTCGCGTCGTGCCGCCACCCCGGTGGCCGCAGCCTCCGGACCGTCGCCGTCCCCCACCTCGTCCCGCGCCCGCAGCAGCGGACCCATGTCGACCTCCTCCAGCGTCGTCGCGGCCACCCCCGCCTCGACGAGGCGCCGACACTCGGCGACCACGTCGAGGACCGCCGAGACGAGGGCACCCGACCGCTGCGCACTCGACGAGCCGTCCACGTCGCTGAGGGCGCTCTGCTGGAGGACCCCGTCCCGCAGCAGGCGACCGGCGAGCAGCACGACACGCTCGCGCCCCGGCAGCGCGCCCATGCCGACCAGCTCCACCAGCTCGGTCAGCCGGTCGGCCTCGCCCAGCAGTGCGGTGGCCTCGGCGCGGCGGGCGGCCCAGTCCGGGTCTCCGGCGCGGGCGTGCCAGGGGGCCACCGCCTCGGCGTCCCGCGAGAACGACCCGGACCACGACACCGCGGGGTAGTGGCGGGCGTACGCGAGGCTGCGGTCCAGCGACCACACGGCCCGCGTGAAGCGTTGGGTGTTGACCGTCACCGGTTCGGTGACGTCGCCGCCGGGGGGCGACACCGCCCCGATCACCGTCACCGACCCCTCGTCGCCGCCCAGCGTGACCGCCCGGCCGGCCCGCTCGTAGAACGCGGCCAGCGCCGAGGCGAGCGAGGCGGGGAAGCCCTCCTCGGCGGGCAGGGCCCCGGTGCGCGCGGCGAACTCCCGCAGCGCCTCGGCCCACCTGGACGTGGAGTCGGCGATGACGACGACGCCGAGGCCCATGTCCCGGAAGTACTCGGCGACGGTCACCCCGGCGTAGATGCTGGCCTCTCGCGCCATGACCGGCATGTTCGAGGTGTTGGCGATGACGACGGTGCGCTGCGACAGCCGGCCACCGGTCCGGGGGTCCACGAGCTCGCCCAGCTCGGCCACGGTGTCGGCCAGCTCGTTGCCGCGCTCGCCGCAGCCGACGTAGACGATGACGTCGGCGTCGCACCACTTGGCGATCTGCTGGAGCAGGACCGTCTTGCCGGTGCCGAAGCCGCCGGGCACCGCGGCCGTGCTGCCGCGGGCGACGGGGAACAGGACGTCGACGACGCGCTGGCCGGTGTGCAGGGGCCGGCCGAGGTCGAGGCGCTCGCGGACCGGCCGGGGACGGCGCACGGGCCACTCCGTCGTGATGCCGACGACGCTGCCGCCCACCGTGGCGACGGGGTCCGCGGCCGTCACCGGGCCTGCGGCGCGCAGGCCCCGGACCGGCCCGGAGACACCGGGCGGCACCAGCACCCGCAGGACCACCGGGCCGCTGTCGTGCAGGGTGCCGAGGCAGGCGCCCCCCGCCGCGTCCGAACCCTCCTGGACCGTGGGCCGGAACTCCCAGCGCGCGGCGTGATGGCCTTCGTGGCCGCCGGCGCGTTCCCGCGCGGGCGCTCCCGGCACCAGCCACCGTGGTGCCCCGCTGAGCGGGCGCAGCAGACCGTCCACCACGGAGCCGAGCAGGTGCGGCCCGAGCGCCGCGGACAGCGGGTGCCCGGTCGGGCGGACCGGGAAGCCGGGGCGCAGGCCGCCGGTGTACTCGAAGGCCTGGATGCCGGCCCGGTCCCCGCGGATGCCGACCACCTCGCCCGGCAGGCGCCGCGGACCCAGCTCCACGACGTCGCCCATCGCCACGTCCGGTCCGACGACGGCCTCGACGAGTGCACCGGCCACCCGGAGGATCGCACCGTGACCCGACGGTCCGGCCGGCGGGCTCCCGGTCACGCCCGCCACAGCTCGCTCACCTCCGGCGCCAGCGCAGCCACGGCGGCGTCGACCCGGTCCTCGGCCTCCGGGAGATCGGCCGCCGCCGCGACGGCTGCGGCTCTCAGGTTCGCCCAGGCCTCCCGCTGCGCGGCGAGCACCTGGGAGCGTGCCGCCCACCGTGCGCGGGAGCGGGCCCCCGCGAGCAGCGC
>JBHJOJ010000286.1:0-21020 GCA_050329835.1 Kineosporiaceae bacterium
GGCAGCGCGGCGGCCTCGGCCCGGGTCGCCGGGCCGTCCCCGCCGAGCAGTCCGAACCTCTCGACCCCGGGGACGCCCACGACCGGCGTCACGCCGAGCACCGGCCCGGCGACCACGGCCACGTTGGCCAGCGCCAGCGTCCCGATCAGCACGCCGGCGACCAGGTTGCCGCGACGGCGGCGCTGCTGGCGCCGGAGGGCGTCGCGACGCAGCAGTCGCAGGTCGGGGTCGTCCGGTTGGCGGGTCAGGTCCACAGCACCGCCACCGCGACGTTGAGCACGCCGAGCCCGCCGATGACGTGGACGAGCCGCGGGGGCACGTCCTCGCGCCGGCGGTTCACCCAGACCAGGACGGCGATCGCGAGCGCGACCACCAGCTTGACCGCGATCTTCGCGTGGTCGACGTCGTCCCCCTCGCCCCGGGCGTACGTCAGGCCGACCAGCAGGACCCCGGTGACCAGCGCCGTCAGGGCGCCGTGGAGCATCGCCGGGACGACGTGCGGCCGGCGGACGGTGGCCAGCCAGCCGCCGACGACGCCCGCCATGCCCAGGAGGTGCAGCACGACGACGAGGCCGTAGACGACGTCCACGAGGCGAAGCCTAGCCCGCCCGGAGGCCGGATCACCCGGGACGATCCGCCCCGCGATCCGGGGCGGACTGCCCGGGCGGAGCCGGTCGCGCCCGGCGTGCGGCCACGGCCCAGGCGACCGCCGCCACCAGGACGACGGCGCCGGCGACGGCGAGGGCCGGGGCCCCGAGCTGCCCGATCCCACGGGTCAGCGCCGACTGGAGACCGGTCACGGCGGCCACGACCGGGTCGTCGACCCGGCTACCGCCCTCCAGCACCCGGATCTCGTACCAGCCGTACCAGGTGACGTACGCCCCGGCCAGCAGGACCAGCGCGCCCGCGATGCGCGGCAGGACCCCGGCGGCGCGCCGCAGGGCGGTGGCCACCTGGGCACGGGCCAGGGCCACCGACACCGCGAGGACGCCGACCACCGCTCCCATGCCGACGGCGTAGACGACCATGGCCGTCACGGCCCCCACGGGCCCCGCCTGCAACGACCGGGTGACGACCGCCAGGAACGGGGCGATCGTGCACGAGAGACTGGCCAGCGCGAAGGTGACGCCGTAGCCGACGTGCCCACCCGGACCCCCGCCGGGGCGGCCGGCGCGCCCGAGCCGGCCCGGCAGGGCGATCCGGGGCAGACCCGGCAGCTCGCGACCCGCCAGCAGCCACGCCCCCGCCACGATCAGCCCCCCGCCGAGCACGACGGTGAGGTAGGGGAGCCAGCGCTGGACACCGCCGGCCACCGGGGCCACGACCAGCGCGAAGGCGCCGAAGACGAGGACGAACCCGACGGTCATGCCACCGGTGAAGCGCAGCGCACGGGCCAGCGCCACCCGACGGGGGGACGTCCGGGCGTCGCCGGCCACGTCACCGGTCACCGCCAGCGTCACGTAGGCGGGGAGCAGGGCGAACCCGCACGGGTTGACGGCCGCGACCGCCCCGGCGAGCAGCGCGAGGACGAGTGTCGCGGTGTCCACGATGCCGTCGGTGTCGTCGGTGCCGCGCTCAGCCGGCCAGCGCCGCGGTCGCCTCGCCCAGGCTGTCGCCGTCCAGTCCGCCGACCCAGGTGCGCGCCTCGCCGGAGGCGTCGACGAAGGCGTACGACGGCTGCGAGAAGACCCCGAAACCGGTCCACACCGACCCGTCCGGGTCGACGGCGTGGGTGAAGCCGCCGACGCCGGTGTCCTCGACGAAGTCGCGCATGTCCGAGACCGGGCCGAGCCCGGCGACGCCGACGAACGTCACCCGGCCCTCGTACTCGGCGGCGATCTCGGCGACCTCGGGGGCCTCGCCTCGGCAGATGGTGCACCACGGGGCCCAGAACCAGTAGACCACCGGACCGCTGACGTCCGCGGCCGCGAACGACCCGCCCGCGACCGTGTCCGTGGTGACGGCGGCGGCGTCGTAGGTCAGGGGGGCCGCGGCGGAGCCCAGCACCGCCTCGACGGCCTCGACGGACCCGCTGCCCACCCCCCCGGCCTCCTCGGTCATGGGCTCCTCCGTCATCGCCTCCTCCGTCATCGCCTCCTCGGTCGGCTCGGCGGGCTCGCCCGCCGGGTCGTCGGAGCCGCAGGCGGCGACGGCGAGGGCCACCGCCGCGAGGGCTGCGGCGGTCAGGGCACGGGGACGGGGACGGGACGACACGGGCGGTACCTCCTGGGTCGGTGGCGGTCCCGTCCAGCACACACCACCAGGGCCCGCCGCGGGGCCCGGACGCGATGACGAAGCGGTGACGTCAGGCCGGCCGTGACCAGCCGGACGGATCGGGTCCGGCGGGGACGATGCCGCTCGGGTTCAGCGCGGTGTGGGTGAGGTAGTAGTGCCGCTTGATGTGGTCGAGGTCCACGGTGTCACCGACACCCGCCAGGGCGTACAGGTCACGGGCGTACCGCCACAGGTGCGGCAGCTCGGTGAGCTTGTTCCGGTTCGTCCGGAAGTGGTTGTGGTAGACGGCGTCGAAGCGGACGAGGGTGGTGAACAGCCGGACGTCCGCCTCCCGCACCTCCTCGCCCATGAGGTACCGCCGGTCGGCGAGGCGCTCCTCCAACGCGTCCAGGCGGGCGAACAGCGCGCGGTACGCCTCGTCGTAGGCCTCCTGGGTGGTGGCGAACCCGCACCGGTAGACCCCGTTGTTGACGTCGGTGTGGACGTCGCGCATGAGGGCGTCCATCTCGGCTCGCAGGCGGGGCGGGTAGAGGTCCGGCGCCCCCGGACGGTGGAAGGCGACCCACTCGGTCGACAGGTCGAGGGACAGCCGCGGGTAGTCGTTCGTCACGACCCGGCCGGTCACCGTGTCGACGAGGCAGGGCACCGTCACCCTCCCCTCGTAGGCGGGGTCGGTGAGCCGGTACGCCTCGGCGAGGAACTCGATCCCGAGCACGGGGTCCCGCCCGTCCGGGTCGAGCGAGAACCGCCACCCCCGTCCGTCGCGGAGCGGGTCGACCACGGCGAGGGAGATCACGTCCTCCAGGCCCAGCAGGCGCCGCACGATGACGGAGCGGTGGGCCCACGGGCAGGCGAGGCTGACCACGAGCCGGTACCGCCCCGCCGCCACCGGCCAGCGACCGCGCCCGTCGGGGCCGGCGTCCGGCGCGGACGCGCTGTCGCGGGTCACCCGGTCGGTGAAGCGGTTGGGCTGGCGCACCCATTCGCCGCGGTCGGAGGTCTCGCGGGCGAACTGCGGGCGCGCCGTCACGCGGTCACGCTACGGGCAGGACCGCGGGGTCGGCCGCGAGGTCGACCGTGGGATCGGGCCCGGGGTCGGGCGCACCACCCCGGGCCCGCGGGTCGCCGGCGAGCAGGGTGAGGCCGTGGGCGGCCATGCCGGTGAGGCCCCAGGAGTGGGCGTCGGCCAGCGGTGCCCAGGCGACCGCATCCGTCGTGCCCTCCGGCTCGACCACCCGGGGAGGCGGCAGGACCCCCCGGGTGTCCGGCGCCACGCGGGCGGTGAACAGGACCTGGACCCCGTGGTAGTCCTCGGCGATGCCGGCGGGGCTGGTGCCGAGGAACCGGTGGGACACCGCGGCCCGCAGGTCGGCCGAGCGCAGGCGCAGGCCCGACTCCTCGTGGACCTCGCGCTCGAGAGCCCGCCGCACGGCCTCGCCGTGGTGGATGCCGCCGCCCGGCAGCGTCCAGCGCCCCGGCGCGGGGGTGCGGGCGGACAACCGGGTGAGCAGCACGTGCCCGCCGGACTCGACCAGGCCGTAGACGCCCACCCGCTGGCGGCGGACCCGGGTGGGGGCGGGCGCGGCAGCCGGGCTCCCGCCGGCGCCGCCCGGTGCCAGGTCCGGCGGGACCGGGACCACCGGGTCCGGCCGGGACAGCCCCAGCACCCGGGCGGCGAAGGGCATCAGCGGAAGGTCGTCCGCGTCGTCCACCCCCACGACGGCCACGCGGTCGGTCAGGCCGTCCCCGCCGGTGTCGCCGAGGGTGGCGGGCCCGTCGCCCAGCTCCCGGACGTCGAAGACGATGCGCACCGTGTGGACGCTGGCGGCGCGGTGGGGCAGGTCCACGATGTCGTCCAGGACGTCCCGCAGGCCGGTGACCGCCACCCGCAGCCCGGTGGCCGCGGCGAACCAGCGCGCCACCGCAGCGGCCGGGTCCTCGCCGTGCTCCAGCCCGCCGCCGGGCAGGAACCACCGTCCCCGCAGGTCGCTGCGGGCCGAGGCGCGGGCCAGGACCACCCCGCCGCCGTCGCGCGCCGTGCGGCAGACCCCGTAGGCGGCGACCCGCTGCTCCGCCCTCACGGACGGGGCCCGGCGGCCGCCCCGGGGCGGGGGTCCCCGGCCGCGAGCGGCTCGCTCCCGGCGATCCGGGCGGACACCTCCCGCGTGACGCTCCGCTCGGCCACGAAGGACAGGAAGGGCACCGTCCCCGCCAGCAGCACCAGCAGCGTGCGGCCCACCCGCCACCGGACCCGGAAGGCGAGGTCCACGCCGGCCGCCAGGTAGAGCATGTACCCGAAGCCGTGGATCGGGCTCACGGTCCGCGAGATCAGGTCGGTGCGGAAGCCCAGCCAGTCGGTGTAGCGGACCACGACCCCGAAGGTCAGGAGCAGCAGGAAGACCCCGACGATCCACGCGATGACGCGGTAGCGCAGCAGCGCGCCCCTCATGCCGGCACCTCCTCGTTCGTCGGCTCCCGCCCCGCCCGGTCCCGGGCGGCCGCGGCGGCCACGTCCCCCATCGCCCGCCACCATAGGACGACGGCGAAGCCGGCGAAGACCCACCACTGGGCGGCGTAGGCGACGTTGCGCCAGTCCCGGGTGCCGCGGGCCGCCTGCACCGGGCCCGGCATGGTCCGGTCGACGCCCGACAGCGCGGCCGGGTCCGTGCCGGGGGCGTCCTCGGCCAGCACGAAGGCGTCGAGGACGTGCTCGGGCCACCGGTTGGCGAGGTCCGCCGCGGCGAGCAGGGCGACGACCCCGTCCGGCTGGACCACCTCGACCGGGGTGTCGAGGGGTTCCGACGCCTGGACCCAGCCGCGCACCCGGGCGGGCGACCCGGCCGGCGGGGCCGCCACGTCGGCGGCCGGGTCGCCGGGGTCCGCGGCCACCCAGCCCCGGACCACCGGGACCAGGACGGCCGGGTCGCCGGGCGTCGCGGGGGCGACCTCCACCGCGGTGACGACCCAGCGGCCCGCCGTGCCCGTGCCGGAGGGGTCGTCGCGGTCGGCGACGAGGAGCTGACGGTCGGGCCGCCAGGTCCCGGCGACCGTGACCGGGGCCCCTTGGTCGGCCGTGACGAGCCGGCCCTGGACCGGGACGACGTCGGTCAACGGGACCCGGGTGAGGGCGGCGGTGTCGACGACGGGGCGGCTGCGCTCCCACTGCCAGACGCCGAGCCCGGCCAGCACCGCGACCGCCGCCGCGGCCAGGACGGTGAGGCCCGCGCCGCGCGGGGACACGGCGGTGCGCAGCACGGTCCCAGCGTAGGCGGGCGCCCTCTCCGGGCGGCGGTCGGGCGGGGCGGCGGTCAGGCGGCGAGGAGCAGCGAGAGCACCGCCGTGTCGGGGTCCTGGGCGGGGTCGATGCCGCGGGCACTGACCAGCCGGGTCACCGTCCCGTCGGCCTCGGCCTCCACCCAGGCCGCCCGGTGGTCGAGACCGAGGTGCGGGACCCCTGGCAGCAGCACGCACCCGCTGGCCGGGCGATCGACTTCGGGGGTGCGGGTCGCGGTCTCGGCCGGAGGGTGGAGGAGGACGAGCACGGCGGGCAGCCCGGGCGACGGGGCGGCGATCTCGGCGGGGTCCTCGGCGATCACCCGGCCGGCCAGCTCGAGCACGCCGACGACGTTCGGGATGCCCGCCGGCCGGGACGGCGGCCCGTCCCCGTGCTCGTCGGCCGAGCGGTAGACGGACGTCGTGGGCAGCATGCCCGGGACCGCGGCGAGGCGGACCGCCAGCGTGAGGAACTGCACCCACTCCCGGGTGCTGTCCGGCCAGCGGCCCGTGAGCAGGAAGCCGGCCAGCCCGCGGTCCGGGCGGTGCAGCGGGGACACCTCGACGTTGGGGCGCTCGGAGCGGGCGGGCCTGCCGTCACCGGGCTCCTGGGCATCCTCTCGGGGGGTCGCGTCGTCGTCGGCCACTCGATCACCTCCGGCTCGCTCGCCCTCCGGGAGGGCGCCACCTTCTCCGCAGGGTGCGGGATCACCGAGGGGTCCGGCAAGGACCGCCGTGTTACGACCGTGTCTCGCGCTCACTCCCACTCGATGGTGCCGGGGGGCTTGCTGGTGATGTCGAGGACGACCCGCGTGACGCCCGGCACCTCGTTGGTGATGCGCGTGGAGATCCGGGACAGCACGTCGTACGGCAGCCGGGCCCAGTCCGCGGTCATGGCGTCCTCGCTGGTCACGGGGCGGAGCACGACCGGGTGGCCGTACGTCCGGCCGTCGCCGGCGACCCCCACCGAACGGACCTCGGCGAGCAGCACGACGGGCACCTGCCAGAGGTCGCCGTCGAGGCCGGACGCCGTGATCTCCTCCCGCACCACGGCGTCGGCCGCCCGCAGCGTGGCCAGCCGGGCGGCCGTCACCTCGCCGACGATCCGGATGGCCAGGCCCGGACCGGGGAAGGGGTGCCGGGACACGATGGGCTCGGGCAGGCCGAGGGCGCGCCCGAGGGTGCGCACCTCGTCCTTGAAGAGCAGCCGCAGGGGCTCGACGAGCTGGAACGTCAGGTCGTCCGGCAACCCGCCGACGTTGTGGTGCGTCTTGATCGTCGCGGTGCCGCCGCTGCCGCCCGACTCGACGACGTCCGGGTACAGGGTGCCCTGGACGAGGAACTGCGGGCCGGGCCCGGCCGCCGGCGGGTGCACCTCGTGCGCCACGGCGTCCGCGGCGGCCTCCTCGAAGACCCGGATGAACTCCCGACCGATGATCTTCCGCTTCTCCTCCGGGTCGCAGGCTCCGGCGAGGGCCTCGAGGAAGCGCTGGGCCGCGTCGACGACGACCAGCCGGACGCCGGTGGCGGCCACGAAGTCCCGCTCCACCTGCTCCGCCTCCCCCGCCCGCAGCAGGCCGTGGTCGACGAAGACGCAGGTCAGGCGGTCCCCGATGGCGCGGTGGACGACCGCTGCGGCCACCGCGGAGTCCACCCCGCCCGACAGGCCGCAGATGGCGTGGCCGTCCCCCACCCGCTCGCGGACGTCGGCCACCAGCTCGTCGACCACGTCCCCCGGGCGCCAGTCCGGTGCGATGCCGGCGCCGTGGCGCAGGAAGCGGACGAGCAGCGCCTGGCCGTGGGCGGTGTGGCTGACCTCGGGGTGCCACTGCACGCCGTAGAGCCGGCGGGTGCGGTCCTCGAAGGCGGCGACGGCGGCGCCGGGAGTGGCGGCCACCACGGTGAAGCCCGCGGGGGCCCGGACGACGGCGTCGCCGTGACTCATCCACACGCTCTGGTGGGCCGGGTCCCCGTCGAGCAGGACGCTCGCCGAACCCGTCGCCGGCCCGGCCGGTGCCGGGGCGTGTCCCGGGTCCCGCCGCTCGGCGACCGTGTGGCCGTACTCGCCGCCGCCGGTGCGGGCCACCTCGCCGCCCAGCGCCTGTGCCATGAGCTGGAAGCCGTAGCAGATGCCGAGCACGGGGACCCCGGCACCGAACAAGGCGGGGTCGACCGCGGGGGCACCGTCGGCGTAGACGCTGGCCGGGCCCCCCGACAGCACGACGGCGGCGGGGTCGCGGGCGAGCATCTCCTCGACCGGCATCGAGTGGGGGACGACCTCCGAGTACACGTCGGCCTCGCGGACCCGGCGGGCGATGAGCTGGGCGTACTGGGCCCCGTAGTCGACGACGAGGACGGGCCGGTGCCGGGGGTGGCTCACCCGCGCGAGCCTAGGCGCGAGCGACCGGGTGGTGCGGCGGTGTCACACCCGCGTGAGGTAGGCGACGACGTTGCTGTCGTAGTGACCGGTGGCGCGGTCGAACTCGCCGCCACAGGTGATGAGGACGAGCCGCTCCGGGACGTCGAACTGGAAGATGTCCTGGTAGGGCAGGGCGGCCTTGCGGTAGACGTCGACCCGCTCGGCGCGGTACCGCGCCTGGCCCTGGGAGGTGGTGACGACGGCCTCGTCGCCGGGCTGCAGGTCGGGCAGGGTGTGGAGGACTCCCAGCTCGCCGCGGTAGCTGACGTGCCCGGCGAGGACGACGCTGCCCGTGCCGTCCCCGGGCCGGGCCCCGTCGGCCCAGCGGCCGAGCACCGCGGGGTCGCCGGGGACCTGGAGGACGCGCTCGGCGGTCACGCCCACCTCGATGACGGGGGCGGTGGTGCCGAGGCTCGGCAGTTCCACCGTCATCGCCGAGTCGACGACCTGCTCGGGCTCGGGCACCGAGGTGATCGATTCGGTGGCGGCGGTCACCGCAGGGACCGGGGTGGCCGGCGGGCCCGGCGAGCCGGGGGGCGGGCTGCCGGTCGGCGAGGGGGACGGCAGGGGAGCCGCCTGGACCTGCTCGTCCCCGCGGGTCAGGGACCAGAAGCCGACGCCCGCGGCGAGGACCGCGAGAGCCACGACCACCGCCGCCCACCAGTGGCGCCGCAGCGGCGAGGCGGCCGCGGACGTGTGGCGCGCGGCGGGGGCCGCGCGGCCGAACATGGGCCAGTCGTCGGCGGGACCGCCGGGGTGGGACACGGACGGAAGGGTACGTTCCGGACCGGTGCGCCCCTCGGCGAGTCGTCCGGTACCCGGCCGTGACCACCGTCACGGCGCCCGGGTCCCGACGGGTGCCGTTCCCGGCTCCGTGATCAGGCCCCGGTGGGTCCGCGCAGGTCCTCCGGGATGTCCCCGCGCGCGCCCGTCGCGTACCACCGCGTCACGAGCTCCGAGGCGCGGTCCCGAGTGACGGGGGCGACCTGCGGCTCCCCCTTGTAGTGGTTCCTCAGCAGGCTCGCAGTCCGCCGCCAGGTGCCCTGAGGGGTCAGCGCCTCGGCGTAGTCGATGAGTTCTCCGTGCCGCAGTCGGGCGACGCCGTACGGGTCCGCCGCGCTCGACTCGGGGTCCTCGAACAGCACGTAGTACTGCCACGTCGTCAGCTCGTCGGGGGTGTCACCAGCCGCTCCACTCCCGGGGGTCGGGTCACCTGCCCGTGCAGCCATCGGTCCTCCGCATCGACCTCGAGCAGCCGCTCGGCCGTGATGCCCGGCAGCCGTCGCTCCTCGTACAGCGGGTGTGTGAACTCCTTCATGAAGAAGCTACCCGGGGTGTGGAACTGGACCTCCAGGAGCTGTCCGGTGACCGGGTCCCGCCACGACGTGTTGAGACCCTGGTAGCCGTCGTCCGGCCAGCTGAGGCGCCACCGCACCCGCTCGAAGCCGGCGCCCTCCAGCCGCCGCACGACGTCTGTCACATCGGACACGTAGGTGGCGTCGCTGGACGTGAAGGTGAAACGCACCGCGTCGTTGACCCTCGCCAGCACGGGTGCGGCGTCCGCGCCGCCTCCCTGTTCCGCCACCTCGTCGGCGACCTTGCGCTGCGTCGACTCCAATGACTTGAGCCGGTGTTCCAGACCCGCGAGAGCCACCCCGGACCGCTCCGAGATCTCCAGCAGCCGGGGCGTGAGCGAGCGCTCGGCCTCGGCGGCCCGGTCGTGGAACTCGACGACCTGCCGGTTCTGGGCACTGGTCAGCCGCAGGCCGTCGGGACCCGCCCACGGGCCGGCCCCGTGCGAGGCCGCCGGGAGCCGGGCGACGTCGTCGGCGTGCCCGAGGGCCCCGCCGCGGGCGGTGAGCCGGGCGGCGTCGTCGACCGCGGCCGTCTTGCCCGCCGGACCTGGCAGCAGCATCGCCCCCACCGTCCCGGCGCCGTACGCCGTCCAGTACGCCCCCCCGGTGTCCTGGCCGCCGCCCCACTCGACCAGCCACGACCTGGCATCGTTCTCCCACCGGTCGACCTGGTCGTAGAGGCCGAGGAATCCCTGCACCGAACCCCACCGCAACAGGAAGGTCACCGTCTCGGGTCCCGCCCCCCAAGCGGCCTCGCCCGCCCCGCGCAGTCCGTCCCGCCACTGCTGACCGGTCAGCCCGAGGATCCGCCGCTCGCCCCAGTCCACCGGGAGCGCCGACGCCGCCGCGGCCACCGCCGCCGCGGCCGCACGCTCGACGGCCCGATGCTCCGCCACGACCGACTCCCGCCGGGCAGCCAGGGTCCACGTGGCGACCGGGTCGCCGGCCAGCGCCGCCTCCTCGGCGCCGACCTCGGCGAGCAGGGCGGACGTGCGCGACGCCGAGTCCGCCACGTCGTCGAGGGCGTTCGCGACCCGGCGGACGGCGGACGCGAGGTCACCCGACCGCCGCCCCAGCCGGGTCGCCGCCCCGACGTGCACGTCCGCGGCGGGGCCGTCCCACTCCACGCACCCGACCGTCCGGGTCGCGGCCGAGACCGCGTCGTCGACCGCGAGACCCGCCGCCACCGCAACGGCCCGGCACCTCGCCGCCGTGTCCCGCCATGCCGCGGCGTGGCCGTCCGGTCCCGCCGTCACCGCCCGGTCCCCCGCGCGACACCGTTGCTCGTCATGGTCCGAGCCTGGCGGGCCGCGGACGGCTCCGGTGCGGCCGGCCGGCGCCCTGTGGACGACCACCACCGCGTGGGCCGCTGCGTGTGGACGACGCCGCTCGCCCGCGACCCGCGAGCGGGACCCTCATGGTGTGTCGCATCGGGCTCGACCTGGGCCGCTGAGGGGTGCCGTGTTCCGTGGGTCCCAGGCGGTCTCCGCCGGCCTGCTCACCTCCGGACAGCTCGAGACAGGCGGCTGGCGGCGTCTCTACCGGGACGTCTACGCCGACCCGACTGTCAGCGTCGACCACCGCCTCTTGTGCCGCGGGGCGGCGCTGCTGCTCCCGTCCGGGTCGGCGGTGAGCGGGCGATCCGCGGCTCACCTGCTCGGCTGCGGGGCGGCCGTCGGGCATCCCGACCACGTCGAGGCCACCGTCCCGACCCGGGCCGCCGGACGCACGCGCGACGGCCTGGTGCTGCGTCGTCAGCCGCTGGCGGGACATGAGGTGGTGACGTGCGGCGGACTCACCGTCACCGGTCCCCTCCGCACCGCCTGGGATGTGGCGAGCCGCCATCCCCCGGTGGTCTCGGTCCCGGTGCTCGACGAGATGCTGAGGCGGAGGATCCTCACCGAGGCCGACCTGCACGCCCACGTGACCGAGCACACGGGCCGCTGGGGCGCCGTCCGTGTGCGCGCGGCCGTCTCGATGGCGGACCCCGGAGCCGAGTCACCGCCGGAGTCCCGGCTCCGCGTCGCACTCACCACTGCGGGGCTGCGGCCGGAGACTCAGGTCCTCGTGACCGCGGCGGACGGACGTGTTGTGGCGAGGGTCGACCTCGGGTTCCGCGCGGAGCGCGTGGGGGTCGAGTACGACGGCGCCCACCACCGGGAGCGCAGCCAGTTCGCGAAGGATCGCCGGAGGCTCAACGATCTTCAGGCCGCCGGCTGGCTGACCATATTCGTCACCTCGGCGGACCTGGCCAACCTCTCCCCGATCGTCGACCGTGTCCGCGGTGCCCTCCTCACCCGACGCCGCTGACCCCCCCGGCCGCCGGTTATCCGTCCAAACCCCGACCGGCGGGCGCCCCACGACCCGGTTATCCGTCCAAACCCGGGCCCGGCGGGCGCCCTACTCCAGGCGCACGGGGCTGGCGTAGGCCAGGGCTCGGCGGTTGGCAGGGTGGCCGTCAGGGCCGGGGCGCTCGTTGGGCACGTCGGGGTCGGCGACCCGGACGACCAGCCACGGCACCCGTCCGGCGGCCGCGGGCACCCGGACCGTGACCGGTGCCCCGACCGGGACGGTGCACAGCGCCAGGACGTCGGGCGAGCGGTCCCCCGTGGTCATCACCTGGACCGTCACCTCGCGCCCCTCCCACGTCGGGCCGCCGTCGACGTCGACGGCCAGGTCGACCACCCGGTCCGCGCGGGGCGCCCGCGCCGCGGCCAGCCGGCCGCCCATCCGGACCGCGTCCGGGCGCGCCGCCAGCTCGGCCGGACCGGGCTCCCGGGCCCCCGCCGACCAGGCGGCGACGACATCGACCCGCAGGCCGGGCTCGCGGGTGGCGAAGAACCGCCGGGCGGCCAGCGCCTCGCGGACCCCCGCCCGCGACCACTCCCGCACCCACAGTCCCGCCCGCCCGCGCCCCGGCTGGAACCCCCAGTGCGGGGTGTGCTCGTCGCTCACCCCGAGCAGGCCGGGCCACCAGCCGGCGTCCAGGCAGTCGAGCAGCGGCGGCCGCTCCCCGCGCGCCCAGCCCTCGAACAGGTAGTCGAGGTCCCGGTTGAACATCTCGAGGCTGACGAACCGCTGGACCAGCCGAGGGTCGCGGGCGAAGCGGCCGAAGCGCAGCGGCTCGCGGCCCGGGTGGTTGAAGCCGGCCAGCAGGTCGTCCCCGCCGGGGGCGGCCGCGGCGCGGGCGATCCAGTCCTGCAGGGTCCGGATGCCGGTGGCCGGCGCGACGTCGACCACCGGCGTCCAGTCCGGCGAGAACCACACGTTGACGTGCCCGAGGTGGGGGGTGGTCCACTCGAAGCCGCGGACGGCCGCGAACGCCCCCGGATCCTCGGCCCGGTCGGCCAGCCGGGCCGCCCGCTCCCAGCCGCCGCCGTCCATGAGCGAGGCCGGCATGCCGGCGTCGGCGGACACCCGGCGCAGCTCGGCGACGAGGCGCTCGTCGAGGACGCCGGCGGCGTCGCCGAGACCGGTGTGGTCGGTGAGGGCCGCGGCGTCGAGCCCGGCGTCGCGCATCGAGGCGAAGGCGTCCTCGGCCCGCCCGAACCCGTCGGACAGGTCGGAGTGGTTGTGGAGGTCGGCGTGGAGCAGGACGGTGCCGGCGGTCGCCGGCCCCCGCAGGGCGGGCCCGCGGCGGGCCCCCTCCCCCGGCGGGCGCCCGCGGCGGGTCGGACGCAGGTGCAGCGCCGTCGACCCCGCGGTCACGACGCGAGGAACCCGAGCAGGTCCTGACGGGTGAGGACGCCGACCGGCTTGCCGTCGTCGGTGACCACGACGGCGTCCGCGAGCCGGAGCTGGGCGCGCAGGACCTCCACGCCCTCGCCGGCCCCGATGAACGGCAGGGCCGGCTCCATGTGGTGCGCCACCGGGTCAGCCAGCGCGGCCTTGCCGGTGAAGACGACGTCGAGGAGGTGCTCCTCGCTCACCGAACCGGCCACCTCGCCGGCCATGACAGGCGGCTCCGCCTTGGTCACGGGCATCTGGGACACCTGGTAGGTCCGCATGATCTCGATGGCGTCGCGCAGCGTCTCGGTCGGGTGGGTGTGGACCAGCGCCGGCAGACCGCCGGTCTTGCCCCGCAGGACGTCCCCGGCGGTCCGCCCGGTCTCGTCGGCGAGGAAGCCGTACGACCGCATCCACGAGTCGTTGAAGATCTTGCTGAGATACCCCCGCCCGCCGTCCGGCAGCAGCACGACCACGACCGCGTCGTCCCGGCCCGCGGCGGCCAGCCGGGCGGCCACCCGCAGCCCACCGGCCGCCGCCATCCCGCAGGACCCGCCGACCAGCAACCCCTCCTCGCGGGCGAGCCGGCGGGTGAGGTGGAAGGAGTCCGCGTCGGAGACGGCGACGATCTCGTCCGGGACGGACGGGTCGTAGGCGGCGGGCCAGAAGTCCTCGCCGACCCCCTCGACGAGGTACGGCCGGCCGCTGCCGCCGGAGTAGACCGACCCCTCCGGGTCGACGCCGACCACGGACACCGGACCGGCGGCGCGGTCGGCGCTCACCTCCTTGAGGTAGCGACCGGTGCCGGTGATGGTCCCGCCGGTGCCGACGCCCGCGACGAAGTGCGTGACCCGACCGTCGGTGTCGCGCCAGATCTCGGGGCCGGTGGACTCGTAGTGGCTGCGGGGGCCCGCCGGGTTGGCGTACTGGTCGGGCTTCCAGCCGCCGGGCAGCTCGCGGGCGAGCCGGTCCGACACCGAGTAGTAGGACTCGGGGTCCTCCGGGGCGACGGCCGTGGGGCACACGACGACCTCGGCGCCGTAGGCGCGCAGCACGTTGCGCTTGTCCTCGCTGACCTTGTCCGGGCACACGAACACGCAGCGGTAGCCCCGCTGCTGGGCCACGAGGGCGAGGCCGACGCCGGTGTTGCCACTGGTGGGCTCCACGATGGTGCCGCCGGGGCGCAGCGAGCCGACGGCCTCCGCGTCCTGCACCATCGCCAGGGCGATCCGGTCCTTCACGGACCCGCCGGGGTTGAGGTACTCGACCTTCGCCAGGACGACCGGGCCGCGGCCCTCGGCGGCCCCCGGCCACAGCCCGTCGAGGACCCGCCGGAGCCGGACCAGCGGGGTGCCACCGACCAGGTCCACGACGGACTCGGCATAGCGCATGGCCGCATCGTGTCAGAGCGGGTGCCTACCCTGGTGCGGTGGCGACTCCGGCGATCCTCGTCGCGCCGGGGCTGTGGCGGATCCCCACGGTGCCGTTCGACGTGGTGAACTCCTACGCCGTCGTGGAGGACGACGGCTCGGTGACCCTCATCGACGCGGGCACCCCCTACGCCGCCCGGCGGATCCACCACGGCCTGGCGGCGATGGGCAAGCACCCGCGCGACGTCCGTCGCCTCGTGCTCACCCACAGCCACTTCGACCACGCGGGGTCGGCCGCCCACATCGTGCGCGGCACCGGTGCCCGGGTCTTCGTCCACGCCGACGACGCCCCGTACGCCCGGGCCGGCAAGCCGCCGGCCCCGGACTCCCGGTACGTGGCCACCCGGCTGTTCGGCATCCCGGCGACCCAGAGCTTCCCCGGCGTCGAGGTCGACGTGGAGGTCGGCGACGGGAACCTGCTTCCGATCGGCGGCGGCATGCGAGTGGTCCACACCCCCGGGCACACCCCGGGGCACGTGTCCCTGGTCCACGAGCCGACGGCCACCCTCATCACCGGCGACACGATCATGAACGTGGTGGGTCTCCGGGGGCTGCCCGCCTACGTCTGCCACGACTTCCCGCTCTACCAGCGGACCCGGCACGTCCTGGCGGAGCTGGACTACGACATCGCCGCCTTCACCCACGGGCCGGAGATCCGCCACGGCGCCCGCGACCGCATCCGCCGCTGGCTGGCGCGGCGGGCCGTCGTGGAGGGGGTCGAGTGACGACCCGGCCCCGGCGGCCGGTGCCGTCCCGACCCGGGCGGCTCCGGGTGGGAGCGGCCCGGCGGCTCGCCGCGGCCGCGGCCTACGGCGGCGGCGGCATCACCCTGCTGGGCGTCACCGGGGTCGGGGTGCTGCTGGCCGAGGCCATGGCGGCACGACGGTGGATCATGCCGAGGCTGCCGACGACCCCGGTCCCGGACGGCCGGTACCTCCCGGGACCGAGCGCCGGGGTCGGGGAGCCGCTGTGCCTGGTCATGCTGGGCGACTCCACGGCTGCCGGCCAGGGCGCGGAGTCCGCGGCCACCACGCCCGGCGCCCTGCTCGCCCAGGGACTGGCGGACCTGTCGGGACGGGCCGTCGACCTGCACGTCGCCGCGGTCCCGGGCTCGGTCTCGGAGGACCTCGCGGCACAGGTGGCGGCTCTGGAGTCGGCCGGGCTCCACCCCGACGGCGCCTGCATCGTCGTGGGGGCGAACGACATCACCCGGCGGGTGCGGGCGGAGGTCAGCGTCCGTGCGCTGTCGGACGCGGTGACCCGGCTGCGGGCCCTCGGCGCCGAGGTCGTCGTCGGCACCTGCCCGGACCTCGGGACGGTGCGCCAGGTCGCACAGCCGCTGCGCACCCTCGCCCGGCGCTGGTCCCGGCAGCTGGCGGCCGCGCAGGCCATCGCCGTGGTCATGGCGGGCGGACGGGTGGTGTCGATCGGGGACCTCATGGGCCCGCTGTTCGAGGCCGAGCCGGAGGTCATGTTCTCCGCCGACGGGTTCCACCCGTCGTCGCTGGCCTACGAGCGCAGCACGGAGCGCCTGCTGCCCAGCCTCGCCGCCGCGCTCGGGATCCTGCCGGTGTCGTGGGACGACCCCGGTGCCGACGGGCACGACGTCGTCGCCGTCGACACCGGCCTCGTCACGGGAGTCGCCGACGCCGCGGTCCTGGCCGCCGAGAACCCGGGAACGGAGATGACGGGCGCCGACGTCGCCGGTGCCGTCCGAGGGCCCGCCGGTCGCTGGGCGAGGCTGGTGCGGCGGCCCCGCCGGACGCTCACCCGACCGGCCCGGGCCGGAGGCGGCGGCGGGCCCTCCTGATCGGGCAGGCTGGGCGGATGCCGTACCACGACGCGCCCGAGGGCTGGTGGCGCGAGTTCCTCCTCGCCACCCCGCCGCGCACCGCCAAGCTCGCCGTCGTCCGCGCGGACGGCAGCCCGCACGTGGTCCCGGTGTGGGTGGATCTCGACGGCGAGGACGTGGTGTTCACCTGCGACATGGACACCGTCAAGGGCCGGGCGATCCGCCGCGACGGCCGGGTGGGCCTGTGCCTGGACGACGAGCGGCCGCCGTTCCACTTCGTCACCATCGCCGGCCGCGCCCGGATCCAGGACGACCCCGACGAGGTCCTGCGCTGGGCGACCCGCATCGGTGGCCGGTACATGGGGGCCGGGCGCGCCGAGGAGTTCGGCCGCCGCAACGCGGTCCCGGGCGAGATGCTGGTCCGGGTCCGCCCGGAACGGGTCGTCGCGAAGGTGGACGTCGCCGACTGACGCGGCACCCTCAGGGCAGCTCGCGCCGCAGCCGGGCGAGCGCGTCCGCCGCCACGGCCAGTTCCGGCGGCTCCGGCGTCACCTCCAGCAGGTCACCCGCCAGGACCCGGACCACGTCCACCCAGCCGTGCGGCGCGACGTCGACGGCCGGCGGGTCGCCGGGGCGGGACCCGGCCCGCCACGCCAGGTGGGCGAGCTCCCGGCAGGCACCGGCCATGGACACCCGCGGCACCCGGTGCGGACCGAGCGCGGTGAGACGCGCGACGACCCGCGCCGTCTCGACCTCGCACCGGCCGCGGGGGTCGGTGGGGTCGGGCAGCACGGATCGCGCGCGTCAGCGGGAGCGGATCACTCCTGGCCGCGGAGGATCGCCAGCAGGCGCAGGATCTCGATGTAAAGCCAGACCAGGGTGACGAGCAGCCCGTGGCCGGCCAGCCACGAGAACTGCTCCGGGAGGCGGTTCTGCACGCCGCGCTCGATGAAGTCGAAGTCGAGCGCGAGGGTGAGCGAGGCGATGACCACCCCGGCGACGCCGAGCAGGATGCCGAACGGGCTGTCGAAGTAGAACGAGTACCCGAAGCCGAACACGCTGACGAGGTTCGCCAGCCCCAGCACCATGAGCCCGATGATCGAGAACATCATGATCTTGCGGAACCGGCTCGTCACCCGGATGATCCGGGTGGTGTAGGCGATGAGCATGCCGGTGAAGGCGGCGAGCGTGCCGAGGACGGCCTGGCCGATGAGGTCGGTGCCGAAGGCGGAGCCGATGAAGGCGCTGAAGGCACCGACCAGCAGACCCTCGCCGAGCGCGTGCACGACGATGAGCGCCGGACGCACCTTCTTGGTGAAGGCGATGACGAGGCCCAGCACCAGCGTGAGCACCATGCCGCCGATGAGCGCGAGGAACTGCACCCCGGGCGGCATGAGGAAGTACGTCGCCCCCGCCGTGGCCAGCATGAGGACGAAGAGCAGCGCGGTCTTCGCCACGACGTCGTTGATCGTCATCGCGGTCCCGGCGCGGACGGCACTGGGCGCCTCGTACTGGGAGCGCAGCTCGTCCGCGGTCGGCGTCGCGACGTCGAAGGTGGCGTACCCGCCTCGAGAGAACGCCTCGTTGCGGGCGAAGACGGGATTGTTGCCCTGCATGTCTCCTCCGGGTCTCGGCGGCGGGCCCCTGCCCGCCGTCACACCCTCAACCGTGCCAGACGCCTGGTAGTTCCCGCCATGCAGCTCACCCCCGACGCCGTCCCCTGCCCGCCCGGACCCACCCTGGATGCTCGCCGACACACCGGCCTGGGGTAGACCCCGTCGAGCGCACTCTGCACCACATACAAATTGTAGGTTCTGCATAGCATGGAGAGGTGACGTCCTCCCGGGAGACCAGAGCCCGCCTGCTGGACGTCGCGCGGCGGCAGGCCGGCTACTTCACCGCCGCCCAGGCCGTCGACGTCGGGTACAGCCACCAGGCGCAGTGGTACCACCGCGAACGCGGACACTGGGCGGTGGCCGCACGCGGAGTGTTCCGGGATGCAGCCCAGCCACCGTCCCCGCACGAGGACCTCGTCCTCGCCTGGCTGTGGGCGGGCGACGACGCGGTGGTGTCGCACGTGTCGGCGGGCCGGGTGCACGGTCTCCGTCCCGTCCCGGCGCGACCGGCTCACGTCACGGGAGGACGTCGCCGCACACGCTCCAACCCGGACGTCGTCCTGCACATCGGCTCCGTCGGCGCGGAGGACCGGCAGGACGGCGGCGGCTTCCCGGTGACGACACCGATGCGGACCCTCTCGGACCTCCGGCCGTGGCGACCCTGGGTGTTCCGCACCTGGCTGCCGCAGGCCGTCGACCGCGGCCTGCTCACCCGCGAGCAGGCGAGTGCGCTGCGAGCGGGGGCGTGAGCGACGGTCAGGTTCAGGCCCGCTGCTCCCGCGACCTCCGCGATGTCGCGCGCGTCGACGAAGCTCGTGGCCCCCCGGCCGGCCAGGACGAAGACCTCATCGTGCTCGGCGATGTCGACGCCGTGGGTGGACACCGAGCGGCGCGGTGCCCCCGGCGGGACTCGAACCCGCACTGTTGCGCTTTTAAGGCGCCTGCCTCTGCCGGTTGGGCTACGGGGGCCGGCCGGGCCCGCGGCCAGCGTAGGCGCGGGTGACACCGTGCGCCTCAGCCGGCGGCGAGGGCGACCGCACTGCGGAACACGTCGTCCAGCATCGCCTCGGTGAGGCGACCGGTGAAGGTGTTCTGCTGACTCACGTGGTAACAGCCGACGACGGTGAGGGCGTGGCCCGAGCCGCCGCTCGCGGCCGGGATCCGGACCTCGGCGCCGTGGGCGAAGCGCGGCCGGGGGCGCGGCACCGGCCGGCCCAGGCGGTCCAGGCTGCGCAGCCCGGCCTCCCAGGCGAAGCCGCCGAGGGCGACGACGCACCGCAGGGTGGGGGCGAGCGCGGCGATCTCGAGGTCGAGCCACCGCCCGCAGGTGTCCCGCTCCTGCGGGGTGGGCCGGTTCGCGGGCGGGGCGCAGCGCACGGCGGCCGTCACCCGGCACCCGGTGAGCCGCAACCCGTCGTCGCGGTGCACGCTCGCCGGCCGATCCGCCAGACCGGCCCGGTGCAGGGCGGCGAACAGCCAGTCCCCCGATCGGTCCCCGGTGAAGACCCGGCCGGTCCGGTTGCCGCCGTGCGCCGCGGGCGCCAGGCCGAGGACGAGCAGCGGTGCCCGCTGGTCGCCGAAGCCCGGGACCGGCCGTCCCCAGTACTCCTCGTGGGCGTAGGAGCGCCGCCGGGTGGCCGCGACCTCCTCCCGCCAACCCACCAGGCGGGGGCACGCCCGGCACCCGACGACCGCCGCGTCGAGGCGGGTCAGGTCCACGCGGGCACGAGCGACAGCGCGATGCCGTCGAGGATGTCGTGCTCGGACGCCACGACCGTGGTGACGCCGGACTCGGCGGCGACCCGCTCGACGACGGCCGCCCAGACCAGGGCGCCGGCGCCGATGACGTCGACCCGGCCGGGGTGCATGAACGGCAACGCCGCCCGCTCGGCGCGAGTGGCCGCCAGCAGCCGCTCGCAGACCGCCACGACGTGGTCGACCGGCTGGACGCTGCCATGGATGGCGTCCGGATCGTAGGTGGGCAGGTCGAGCGCGGCCGCCGCCACGGTCGTCACGGTGCCGGCCACCCCGACGAGGGTGCGGACCCCGCCGAGCGGGACCGCCGCCGCCACCCGGTCCAGGGCCGCCGCGACGTCGCGGCGGGCGGCCGCGACCTGGGCCGGCGTGGGCGGGTCGGCGGCGAGGTGGCGCTCGGTCAGGCGGACGCACCCGACGTCCACGGACAGCGCCGCGGTCACCGAGGAGGTCCCGACGACGACCTCGGTGGACCCACCACCGACGTCGACGACCGCGAACGGACCGGCCGACCCGCCGTCCAGGGCCGCGGTCGCCCCGGCGAAGGACAGCCCGGCCTCGACGTCACCGGTCACGACCTCGGGCTCCACCCCCAGCCGGTCCCGCACCCCGGCGACGAAGTCCGCGGCGTTCTCCGCGTCCCGGGTGGCCGAGGTGGCGACGAAGCGGACCGCGCCCGCCCCGGCGGCGCGGATCTCGGCCGCGTACCGGTCCACCGCGGCGAGCGTCCGGTCGAGGGCGGCCGGGTCGAGACGACCGGTGGCGTCGACCCCCTGGCCGAGGCGGACCACCTCCATCCGGCGCACGACGTCCCGCTGCCGCACCGCCCCGGTGACCGGGTCCGGGTCGACGTCGGCGACGAGGAGGCGGACGGAGTTGGTGCCGCAGTCGACGGCGGCCACGCGCGGCATGGCCGCAGGGTGCCACGCTGGGCGGGTGCCTCCGCCACCGCAGCGCCCGGGCGGCCTCGACGCCGTGGTCGTGGGGTCCGGGCCGAACGGCCTCGCGGCGGCCGTCGTGCTGGCCCGGGCCGGGCTGCGGGTCGAGGTGGTCGAGGGCGCCGACCGCCCCGGGGGCGGGCTGCGGACCGTGCCACTGATCCGCGACGACATCGCTCACGACGTGTGCTCGGCCACCCACCCGCTGGCCGCGGTGTCCCGGTTCTTCACGGAGTGGGGCCTGGCGGAGCGCGTCGAGATGATCGACCCCGCCGTCCCGTTCGCCCACGCGCTGGACGGCGGCCGCTTCGCCGTCGCCCACCGCGGGCTGGCGGACACGGTGGCCCGCCTCGCCGAGACGTCGCCGGCGGACGCGGCGGCCTACCGGCGGCTGCTGGCCCCGTTCGTCGACGGCGCCGGCGACCTGGCGGAGGTCGCCACGTCCCGGCTCCGCGGGCTGCCTCCCCGCCGCGACGCCGTC
>JBHJOJ010000287.1:0-7201 GCA_050329835.1 Kineosporiaceae bacterium
GGGCGCGGCGGCCAGGCGGGCGGTCGCGGTGGCCGCAGCAGGTGGCGGGCCCGACCCCGCCGCCAGTCCGGCACGCAGCTCGTCCGGGGACGGCCGGCGCGCCGGATCGGGGTGCAACCCCGCCCGCAGCAGGGCGGCGAGCGGGGCCGGCAGGCCCTGGAGGTCGGCCTCGCCGCGCCGGATCCGGTCGAGGACCAGCTCGTTCGGGCCGCGCCCGAAGGGCGGCCGGCCGGTGGCCGCGAAGGCCCCGACCGCCGCCCATCCCCACCAGTCCGCGCTCCGGCTCGGCTCCCCCCCGGCGAGCAGCTCGGGCGCCAGGTAGCCCGGCGTGCCGACGACCATCCCGGTCATCGTCACCGTCGCGTCGTCCAGCGCCCGGGAGATGCCGAAGTCGATGACGACGGGCTCGCCGTCCAGCAGCAGCACGTTGCTCGGCTTGATGTCGCGGTGGACCAGGCCGGCGGCGTGGATCACCGACACCGCCTCCTGGAGGCCCCACAGCACGGCCGCGAGCGCGGTGCCGGTGAGCGGACCGTGCTCGCGCACCACGGCCTCCAGCGGGGGACCGGGGATGTAGCGCATCGCGACGTACGGGTGCGGGCCCGAGAGCTCGACGTCGACGATCTCGGCCACCCGCGGGTGGCGCAGCCGGCGCAGGGCCGCCGCCTCGCGGGCGAGCCGGGCCCTGGCGTCGGGGTCCACGGCCACGTGCGGGCGGAGCACCTTGACGGCGGCCACCCGGTCGTCGGCGTCCATCCCGAGGTGGACGACGCCCATCCCGCCGGCCCCGAGCTCGCGCAGCAGCCGGTAGCGGCCCACCACCGTGGCGGGCGCCGGGCCGACGCCCGGCTGCGCACCCGCCCCTGTCATGACGGACACGGTAGTCCGGGGAGCAGGGCGTCCCCTCCGGCGACCGGCGGCAGGACCTGCCCGCGGTTACCGTCGGGTCATGGCCGATCCCGCGACGCGACAGACCGAGGCGCCGCCGGCGGTCGTGCGAGACCCCTCCGACGTGCTCTCCGTGGAGCCCTCCCCCGACGGCGGCCCGCCCCCGGACGCCGCGCCCGCCCTGCCGCCGGACGATCTGCCGGACCGCCTCGCCGACCACGTCCCCGCCGACCTGGTCGAGCACGTGACGGACGAGGTCGACGACTTCGTCGTCGTGGCCAACCGGCTGCCGGTCGACCGGGTCGGCACCGGCCCGGACGGCTCCCCCCTGTACCAGCGCTCGCCCGGCGGCCTGGTCACCGCGCTCGAGCCGGTGATGCGGGCGACCCGGGGGGCGTGGATCGGCTGGCCGGGCAGTCCCGGCAAGGCGGGCGAGCCCTTCGAGGCCGAGGGCATCCGCCTGGTCCCGGTCGCGCTGTCCGGCCAGGAGGTCCGCGACTACTACGAGGGGTTCTCGAACTCCTCGCTGTGGCCGCTGTACCACGACGTCATCGCCCGGCCCGTGTTCCACCGGAGCTGGTGGGAGGCCTACGTCGCCGTGAACGAGCGCTTCGCCGACGTCACCGCGGAGCACGCCCGCCCGGGGGCGACCGTCTGGGTGCAGGACTACCAGCTGCAGCTGGTGCCCGCGCTGCTCCGGCGGCGCCGGCCCGACCTGCGGATCGGCTTCTTCAACCACATCCCGTTCCCGGGGTACGAGATCTTCAGCCAGCTGCCCTGGCGCCGGGCCGTCGTCGAGGGGATCCTCGGCGCCGACCTCGTCGGCTTCCAGCGGCGATCGGACGCCTCGAACTTCCTGCGCGCCTGCCGCCGGACGAAGGGCCTGGCGACCCGGGCGTCCCGGATCGGGGTCCCGGGCGAGGACGGCCGGGTCCGGGTGGTGCGGGCCGAGGCCTTCCCGATCTCCATCGACGCCGGCGGCTTCGAGGCCCTCGCCCGGCGGCCCGACGTCCGGGCCCGGGCCCGGGAGATCCGCCACGGCCTGGGCGACCCGGAGACCCTGCTGCTGGGGGTGGACCGGCTCGACTACACCAAGGGCATCCGGCACCGCCTCAAGGCCTACGCCGAGTGCCTCGAGGACGGGATGCTCGACGCCCGCTCCACCGTCATGGTCCAGGTCGCCAGCCCCTCCCGGGAGCGGGTCCAGGCCTACCGGGCGCTGCGCGACGAGGTGGAGCTGACCGTCGGCCGGATCAACGGCGACTACGGCGCCATCGGCCGGGCACCCGTCCAGTACCTCCACCAGAACTTCCCCCGGGACGAGATGGCCGCGCTGTACCTGGCCGCCGACGTCATGCTCGTCACCGCGCTGCGGGACGGCATGAACCTCGTGGCCAAGGAGTACGTCGCGGCGCGCTTCGACGAGGACGGGGTGCTCGTGCTGTCGGAGTTCGCCGGAGCCGCCGACGAGCTCACCCAGGCGGTCCTCGTCAACCCGCACGACATCGACGGCCTCAAGGAGTCGCTGGCGCGGTCGTCTGCCATGCCCGCCGCCGAGCGCCGCCGCCGGATGCGCGCCCTGCGCCGCCGGGTCGCGCACTACGACGTCGGCCGCTGGGCGCGGACCTTCCTCGGAGCCCTCGCGATGACGACGGCGACGGGCTCGTGACCGCGGACGGCAGCCCCCCGACCCCTGGCAACCAGCCCGGGGGGCCGACCGCGGACGAGCTCGGGGGGCCGGCCGGCGGAACGCCCGACGAGCTGCCCGACGGGCTGGCCGCGGCCCTGGCGGCCTTCCCGCGCGACGGCCTGGTGGCCCTCGACTTCGACGGCGTGCTCGCGCCGATCGTCGCCGTGCCCTCGGCGGCCGCGATGCCCCCGGTGACCCGTACCGCGCTGGAGCGCCTGGCGGCGGGTCGACCGGCGGGTGTCGCGCTGGTGTCGGGACGGGCGCTGGCCGACCTCACCGCCGTCGCCCGGCCACCCGCGGGGACCTTGCTGGTCGGCAGCCACGGGGCCGAGGTCGCCGGGGCGCCCTCCCCGCTCGACGCCGCGGCGCGGGAGCTGCTGGCCACCGTGACCGACGAGGTGCGCGCCGTGGTCGAGGCCCACCTGGGGACCACGGTCGAGACGAAGCCGGCCGGCGTCGTGCTCCACACCCGGACCGCCGACCGGGCCGTCGCCGCGGCCGCCGCGGCCGCCGTGCTGGCAGGCCCGGCGACCCGCCCGGGCGTGCGCACCACCCGGGGCAAGGAGGTCGTCGAGCTGTCGGTCGTCGACGTCGACAAGGGCCGGGCCCTGCTCGCCCTGCGCGAGGAGCTGCAGGTCCCGGCCGTCCTCTACGCCGGCGACGACGTCACCGACGAGCACGCCTTCGAGGTCCTCGACGACGACGCCGGCGACGTCACGGTCAAGGTGGGTGAGGGCCGGACGGCCGCCCGCTGGCGGGTCGACGGACCGGACGCCGTGCCCGCCCTCCTGGCGGCCATCACGCGCGGGTGACCGCGGACGCCCGCCTCCCGGGACATCCGCCGGGGGTGGTGCAAACGCTTGCATCGATAGGGCACCATGTGGCCAGCTCCGGACGCCGCCGTCCGGGACCACCGGCGGCGGCGATCGGGACTGCCGGTGGCCGGGTCCCCCCGGGCACCTTCACAACGGATCGTCCGGCACGTACCTGCCGGTGAAGGGACTGAGCCTGACATGGCCACGGTCACGTACGACAAGGCCTCGCGCCTGTACCCCAACTCCGACCGCGCCGCGGTGGACGCCCTGGACCTGGAGATCTCCGACGGCGAGTTCCTCGTCCTCGTCGGCCCCTCGGGGTCCGGCAAGTCGACGGCGCTGCGGATGCTCGCCGGCCTGGAGGAGGTGACCCAGGGCGCCATCTTCATCGGCGACCGCGACGTCACCGACATCCCGCCCAAGGACCGGGACATCGCCATGGTGTTCCAGAACTACGCGCTCTACCCGCACATGTCGGTCGCCGACAACATGGGCTTCGCCCTCAAGATCGCAGGCGTGCCGAAGGCCCAGATCCGGGAGCGGGTCGAGGAGGCGGCGAAGATCCTCGACCTGACGCCCTACCTGGACCGCAAGCCGAAGGCCCTGTCCGGCGGCCAGCGGCAGCGGGTCGCGATGGGCCGCGCCATCGTCCGCAAGCCGCAGGTCTTCCTCATGGACGAGCCGCTGTCGAACCTCGACGCCAAGCTGCGGGTCGCCACCCGCACCCAGATCGCCTCGCTGCAGCGGCGCCTCGGCGTCACGACGGTGTACGTCACCCACGACCAGGTCGAGGCCATGACCATGGGCGACCGGGTCGCGGTGCTGAACTTCGGCGTCCTCCAGCAGGTCGACAGCCCGCGCGAGATGTACGAGAACCCGCGGAACCTCTTCGTCGCCGGGTTCATCGGCTCGCCGGCCATGAACCTCGTGGCGTTCCCGGTGACGGACGGCGGCGTCCAGTTCGGCGACACCGTGCTGCCCATCGAGCGGGACGTCCTGGCCGGCGCCGGCAAGGAGATCACCGTGGGCGTCCGCCCGGAGGACCTCGAGGTCGCCCCGGACGGCCACGGCCTGGCGATCGACGTGGACGTCGTCGAGGAGCTCGGCGCCGACGCCTTCGTCTACGGCACGGCGACCGAGGGCCACGGAGTGGCGGCCGACGGCGGCACCACCGCCGAGGAGCGTGAGGCGGTCGCCCGCCAGATCATCGCGCGCACGGACCCCCGGTCCCACGTCAACCGGGGCGACAAGGTCCGGCTGCGGCCGAAGCCGAACGGCAAGGTCCACCTGTTCCACCCCGACACGGGCGACCGGCTCAACTGAGCGCCGACGGGGCGTCGACATGACGCCGCCGGTGGCCGGGAGCACGGGCTCCCGGCCACCGGCCCGTCCGGGCCCGCCGGCGCCTACTCTCCGGGGATGACCGCCTCGCTCGAGATCACCTCGGCGATGCCCCAGAGCCGGCTGCTGGACCTGCCGTGGGAGCTGCCGCTGGAGGAGTGGCCCGAGGACGTCGTGGCGGCCCTGCCGCGCGGGCTCTCCCGCCACGTCGTCCGGTTCGTCCGGCTCACCGGCGTGGTGTACGCCGTGAAGGAGACCAACGAGCCGATCGCGCGCCGCGAGTACGGCCTGCTCCGCACCCTGGCCCGAATGGACGTCCCGTCGGTGGAGCCGGCCGCGGTGGTGTCCGGGCGGGTCGGCCGGGACGGCGAGGAGTTGCAGGCCGCCCTCGTCACCCGGCACCTGCCCTTCTCGCTGCCCTACCGGGCGCTGTTCAGCCAGGGCCTGCGCCCCGACACCGCGGCCCGGCTCATCGACGCCCTGGCCGTGCTGCTCGTCCGGCTGCACCTCATCGGCTTCTACTGGGGTGACGTCTCGCTGTCGAACACGCTGTTCCGCCGGGACGCGGGCGCGTTCGCGGCGTACCTGGTCGACGCCGAGACCGGCGAGCTCCACCCGGCGCTCAGCGAGGGGCAGCGGTCCTACGACCTGGACCTGGCCAGGGTCAACATCGCCGGCGAGCTGATGGACCTGCAGGCCGCCGGCTACGTCGAGGAGGAGCTCGACGCGATCGCGACCAGCGACCTCATCGTCGAGCGCTACCGCGGCCTGTGGGGCGAACTGACCGGCGAGGAGGCGTTCGAGCGCGGCGAGCGCTGGCGGGTGGACGCCCGGATCCGGCGCCTCAACGAGATGGGCTTCGACGTCGGCGAGCTCAGCATCACCACCGACGTCACCGGGACCACCGTGCGGATCCAGCCCAAGGTGGTCGACGCCGGGCACCACCAGCGCCGCCTGATCCGGCTCACCGGCCTCGACACCGAGGAGAACCAGGCCCGGCGGCTGCTCAACGACCTCGACTCCTACATCGCGGCCCAGGACCTGCAGGGCGAGGACGAGGAGATCCTCGCCCACCAGTGGCTGACGGACGTCTTCGAGCCGGTCGTCCGGGCGGTGCCGGCGGACATGCGCCGCAAGCTGCCGCCCGCGGAGATCTTCCACGAGGTGCTCGAGCACCGCTGGCTGCTGTCCGAGCGGGCCGGTCACGACGTGGGCACCACCGAGGCGGTCCGCGACTACATCGGCACCCAGCTCGCGCACCGGCCCGACGAGCGCTCCCTGGTCGACGGCGCGGACACCCAGCCGCTGCCCCTCGTCCTGGACGACTGAGCAGCCGCCGGCTCAGGCGGGCAGGACCGCGAACTCCACGCGCCGGTTGCGTTCCCGGTCGGCGTCGGTGACCTCCGGGACCAGCGGCGAGGTCTCGCCGAAGCCCCGCACCGCGAGCCGCCCGGCGTCGACGCCCCGGTCGATCAGGGCGTCCCGGACCGCGGCCGCGCGTTCGTCGCTGAGCGCCTGGTTGTACGCGGCCCGCCCACCGGAGTCGGTGTGCGCCCGAACCTCGACCAGGGCCGCGGGATCGGAGTCGCGGATGGCGGCCGCGGCCCGGTCGAGGATCGGGCCGGACTCGGCGGTGACGACCGAGGAACCCTGCTCGAAGGTGATCGACGGGAGTCCGGCGAGGACGGGGGCCAGGTCGACGGGCTCGGGGCTCGGCTCCTCGGTGGGCTCGCCCGTGGGCTCGTCGGTGGCCTCGTCGGTGGCCTCGTCGGTGGCCTCGTCCGTCGCCTCGTCGGTGGCCTCGTCCGTCGCCTCGTCGGTGGCCTCGTCCGATGCGGCGGCACCCTCGTCCTCGACCCGGACGACGCGCACCCCGGTGACGTCCCGGACCACCGATTCGACGTCGGCGACGTCGTCCACCCCGATGCCGCCCCCGGACACGACGCCGTCGCGGCCGGAGAAGCGCACCTCGGCGCCGTCGTACCCGGCGGACTCCAGCGCCTCGCCGGACCGGTTCGTGAGACTGCTCTCGACGCGGTCGCGGAGCGGGAGGAATTGGATCAAGAGGATGATCGCGGCTCCGAGGAGCCCGACCAGCCAGATCACCCACAGCGGGGCCCGGCGGCCCCGCCCGTTCGCCGGCGCCATCGTCGCTCAGGCCCTCTCCTGCCCGGCCCGCAGCCGGGACGTGAGCTCCTGGTGGCCCTGGTCGTCGCCGTCCGCGAGCAGCCGGGCCTGGCGGGACCACGTGGTGACGCTCGGGAGGAACGTGATCCCGGACTCGGCGGCCGCGCCCCGCAGGTCGTCGACGCCCGCCTCGGCGATCCTCGCGAAGGTGTCGTAGCCCGCCCGCCGCAGCGCCGCTCCCAGCTTCGGCCCGATGCCCTCGATCCGCTCGATGTCGTCCGGGTCGCTCGCCGCGACGGGGACAGGGGCTGTCTCGGCGGCGACCACCGGCACGGGCTCG